>DATGGM010000171.1:0-114435 GCA_035308525.1 Bryobacteraceae bacterium | reverse complement strand
AAGTCGTACATGGCGATCAGGGTGGCGCCGCCCAGTCCCGCCATGAACGCCGGCGTGATGGCGAAGGCATGCGGGGGAAAGTCGAACGCCAGCCGCGCGTTGAAATGCGTGAAGCCGGCGAAGATGATCCAGGCCACGGTGGCTAGCATGCCGACCCACAGCACTACCGTCAGGCGGCCCACCGCCCGGATGCCGCGGTAGAGCAGCACCACCACCAGCGCACCCACCACGGCGGCCGCCAGGCGCATCTCCCAGACGCTCATGCCGCGCCGGAAATAGCTGAGGTATTGTGCGAACCCGATGTATCCCGAGGCGATCTCGAGCGGCCCACTGAAGATGAACTGCCAGATGAACAGGAAGGGCAGCAGGGTGCCCAGGCGAGTCCGGCGGAACGCTTCGCGCAGGTATAGGTAGCTGCCGCCCTCGCCCGGCATGGCGGCGGCAAGTTCCGCCCACACCAGCCCGTCGCACAGCGCCAGCACGGTGCCCACGCCCCACCCCAGCAGGCACTGCGGACCGCCCATGGCGCCGATCAGCAGCGGGATGGTGACGAACGGCCCTACGCCGACCATGTTGCTCATGTTCAGGGCGGTGGCCTCGAGCAACCCCAGCCCGCGCGTCAATCCTTGGCGTTCGGCCATATTGCGATACGATGTTCGATGTTACAACGTGGCGCGACCCGCCGCGCCTGATGTACCATAACCGAGGAGGCAAATCATGTTTACACCCGATCAAGCCAAAGGACTGTCCATGGTCTTCATGCAAAGCCTGGGCAACGAAGTTCCTACTACCCGGCGCGTGCTGGCAGCCGTGCCGGATTCCCAGTTGGATTTCAAGCTGGGCGACAAAGGACGCACCACGCGCGACCTGATGTGGCACCTGGCGCGGAGCGAAAAATGGTTCGGAGAAGGAATCGTCAACGGCAATTTCCCGATGGAAGAGGACCCCGCCGCTCCCGCCACTGTCGCGGAGATCCTGGCGTTCTACGATCAACACATGCCCGCCATCCAGGGCAAACTGGCCACGCTTTCCGGCGAGCATCTGGCCACGCCCGCGAGTTTCTTCAACGTCTTCAATTTTCCGGTGGTGTTGTACATGGACTTCTGGATCAAGCACACGGTGCATCATCGCGGCCAGCTCGCCACCTATCTGCGAGCCATGAATGCGCATGTGCCGACCATCTACGGCGGCAGCGCCGACGAGCCGTTTGCCATGCCGGCCACAGCCTGAAAAATCTGAACCTGGAGAATAACCGATGAGTAGCGTACGCGTACTGGTCGGCACGCGCAAAGGCGCGTTCCTGCTGACCGCGGATGGCAAACGCGAGCAATGGGAAGTGAACGGTCCGCACTTTGCAGGATGGGAAATGTACCATCTGAAGGGATCGCCGGCCGACCCGAACCGCATCTATGCCTCTCAATCCACCGGCTGGTTCGGCCAACTGATCCAGCGCTCGAGCGACGGAGGTAAAACCTGGGAGCCGGTGGGCAACAAGTTCGCCTACGAAGGCGTTCCCGGCACGCATCAGTGGTACGACGGCACGCCACACCCGTGGGAGTTCAAGCGGGTGTGGCATCTGGAGCCTTCACTCACCGATCCGGACACGGTGCTGGCGGGAGTGGAGGACGCCGCCATCTTCCGCACAAACGACGGCGGCAAGAGCTGGCAGGAACTGCCCGGACTGCGGGAGCACGGCTCCGGGCCGCGATGGCAGCCCGGCGCGGGCGGGATGTGCCTGCACACCATCATCCAGGACCCTGGCAATCCTCAGCGCGTCTATATCGCCATCTCGGCAGCCGGCGCGTTCCGCACCGACGACGGCGGCAAGACCTGGAAGGCCATCAACCAGGGGCTGCGCTCGCAACAGATTCCCGATCCAAACGCCGAGGTGGGCCACTGCGTGCATCACGTAGCCATGCACCCGTCGCGTCCGAATGTGCTGTTCATGCAGAAGCATTGGGACGTGATGCGCACCGACAACGCCGGCGATACTTGGCAGGAGGTGAGCGGCAACCTGCCGACCGACTTCGGCTTCGTCATCGACGTGCATGCGCACCAGCCGGACACCGTCTACGTGGTGCCCATCAAGAGCGACTCGGAGCATTTCGTGCCGGACGGCAAGCTGCGTGTCTACCGCAGCCGGACGGGCGGCAACGAGTGGGAGGCGCTGACCAAGGGTCTGCCGCAGAGCAACTGCTACGTGAACGTATTTCGCGACGCGATGGCGGTGGATTCGCTGGATGAGTGCGGCGTATACTTCGGCACCTCGGGCGGGCAGGTGTATGCGTCGCGGGATGCCGGAGACAGTTGGACGCCCATCGTGCGCGACCTGCCGTCGGTGCTGTCCGTCGAAGTGCAGACACTGCCATGATCCGGGTAGTGCTTCCGGCGCATCTGCGGACGCTGGCGCAGGTAACCGGCGAAGTGCAGCTGGAGGTGCAGGGCCCGGTTACGACGTGCTCGGTTCTGGACGCGCTGGAAGCCCGCTATCCGATGCTCGAAGGGACGCTGCGGGACCATATCACGCGCAAGCGGCGTCCCTTCGTGCGCTTCTTCGCCTGCGCGGAAGACCTCTCCCACGAATCGCCGGACGCCCCGCTGCCGGATGCCGTGGCAGCGGGGAGCGAGCCGTTTCTGATCATCGGCGCCATCGCCGGCGGCTAGGCGGCTTTTCGCTATCATGAGCTTTGGCTAGTCAACCGCGGCTCTTCCTGATCGATTCCTTCGGCTTCATCTTCCGCGCGTACCACGCCCGGGCGCGGAGCGCCGCGCCGCCCATGCGCACCAGCACGGGCTTCTCCACCGAGGCGGCGTACATCTTCAACAACATGCTGCGGAAGCTCGGCAAAGAGTACCGCCCGGAGTACATCGCGGCCGTGTTCGAAAGCGGCGCGCCGGTGGCGCGCATGGCGGAATTCGCCGAGTACAAGGCCAACCGCGCGGAGATGCCGCCGGACCTCGGCGAGCAGATTCCGTACATCCGCCGCATTCTGGAAGCCATGCGGATTCCGATCCTGCAGTACGATGGCTTCGAGGCCGACGACGTGCTCGGCACCATCGCGCGCAGGGCCGAGCAGGACGGCATGCAGGTGGTCATCGTGTCCAGCGACAAAGACATGATGCAGATCGTGAGCGAGCGGGTTTCCATGCTGAATCCCGCCAAAGACGATGAGTGGTACGGCCCGGACAAAGTGAAGGAGTTTCTGGGCGTGAGGCCGTCGCAGGTGGCCGACCTGTTCGCGTTGAAGGGCGACGCCATCGACAACATTCCGGGTGCGCCGGGCATCGGCGACAAAGGCGCGCGGGACCTGATCGAGCGCTTCGGATCGGTGGAGGCGACGCTCGAGCGCGCGGGCGAAGTGGAGCGCAAGATGTACCGCGAGAGCCTGCAGAACAACGTGGAGCGCATCCGGATGAGCAAGCGCCTGGCGACCATCGACACGGCGGTGCCCATCGATTTCTCGCTCGACGCCGTGCGCGCGCATGAGCCGCAGCTGGACGCGCTGAAGCAGGTCTACAAAGACCTGGAGTTCTACAGCCTGCTGAAGGAGCTGGGGCCCGGCGAGGACACGCGGGCGCGCGATTACCAGGCTCTCGAATCGACCGAGGCGCTGACGGCATGGCTGCAGTCGATTCCGGCGGAAGCGCCGGTGGCGGTGGTGGTGGCTAAGTCGGGCGTGGGCGAGTTTGCGCTGGACACGCTGGGCGCGGCGTGGAGATCAGGTGAAGGGCGCGCGGCACCGCTGGCGCCAGTAGAGGCTCTAAAGCCGTTTCTCGAAGACGCCGCGCGGCCCAAGATCGCGTGCGACGTGAAGTCGGCGCTGCTCGAGCTCGACAAGCTCGGCATTCAGGGCGCGGGCTTCGCGCACGACATCATGCTGTATGCATTCCTGCTGGATGCCGATCCAGGCGGCTGCGCCCTGGAAGAACAGGCCCGGCGCAGGCTCGACCTGAAACTGGACGGAGGGCCCGAGCAGCAGGCCGACATCACGCTGGAGATCTATGAGAAGCTGCGCCCTGCGATCGTGGAGCGGGGGCTCGAGAAACTGTACACCGATATCGAGCTGCCGCTGGCAGGCGTACTGGCCCGCATGGAGCGCGTGGGAGTGCGCATCGACAGCCGGGAGCTGGCGCGGCTCTCGGAACTGATGGAGCGGGAGATCGCGCGGCTGACCACGGAGGTCCACGCGCTGGCCGGCAAGCCGTTCAACATCAGCTCGCCGCAACAATTAGGGCGCATTCTGTTCGAGGACCTGGGGCTTCCCGCGCCGGTGCGATACGGGAAGGGCAAAACCATTTCGACTGCCGCGGACGTCCTGGAAGAACTCGCCGCGGACCACGAGATCGTGCGCAAGGTGCTCGAATACCGCCAGCTCACGAAGCTGAAAGGCACGTACGTGGATGCGCTGCCCGCTCTGATCGACCCGCAGACCGGCCGCTTGCACACCAGCTTCAACCAGACGGGCGCGGCTACCGGGCGTCTCTCGTCGTCCAATCCGAATCTGCAGAATATCCCCATCCGCACGGAGCTGGGGCGGGAGATCCGCGCGGCATTCGTGCCGCGGCCGGGCTGGAAGCTGATCGTGGCGGATTACTCGCAGATAGAGCTGCGGCTGCTGGCGCACATGTCGGGCGACGCGGTGCTGGTGGAAGCATTCCGCAACGGCGAAGACATCCACACGCGCACCGCGGCCGAGGTGTTGGGCATACCGCCGCTGATGGTCACCCCGGAAGCCAGGCGCAGCGCCAAGGCGGTCAACTTCGGGATCGTGTACGGCATCAGCGCGTTCGGCCTGGCGGCGCAGTTGGGCATTCCGCAAAAGGAAGCCCAGACTTACATCGATAACTATTTCGAGCGGCATACCGGCGTGCGGAAGTTCATCGAGGCGACCAAAGCGGAGGTGCGGCGCACGGGCGTGACGCGGACGCTGTTCGGGCGCGAGCGGCCCATTCCGGACATCAACAGCCGCAACCCCAATGCGCGCGGATTCGCCGAGCGCACGGCGGTCAATTCGCCGCTGCAGGGCACCGCCGCCGATCTGATCAAGCTGGCCATGGTGCGCATCGATCAGGAACTGGCGCGGCGCGGCGCGCAGGGGGCCATGCTGCTGCAGGTGCACGACGAGCTGGTATTCGAAGGCCCGCCCGATGAGGCCGCCGGCATCGCGACACTGGCTAAGCATGAGATGGAGCGGGCCTACGATTTGAAGGTGCCGCTGCTGGTGGATGTGGGGATAGGGGACAACTGGCGGGATGCCAAGTAGGGGCGGACGCCGGAAGACATGTTTCAATTATGAGTTTAGGGGACGACCGGCAACTTCCGTCCCGAGTCTCAACCCGCGGACGCCTGCGAACTGAGCACTTCCCGCACCTTCTGCGCGAGCGTGTCCGGCAGGAACGGCTTTTGCAGGAACGGCACGCCCGACCCGAGTATTCCGTGGTGCACCATGGCTTCATCGGTATAGCCGGACATGAAGAGCACCTTGATCGTCGGGTGGGTAATGCGGATCTGTTCCAGGGCTTGCGGGCCGCTCATCTCCGGCATCACCACATCGGTCAATAGGAGATGAATGGCGCCGGTGAATTCGGCAGCCTTGCGCACGGCCTCCTCGCCGCGCACCGCCTCCAGCACCTGGTAGCCGCGCCCGGTGAGCACTTCGCAGATGAGTTTACGCACGCGGGCCTCGTCTTCGAGCACTAGAATGGTCTCGCTGCCGCGGAGTGCCTCGACCGCCGCGGGCGCCGGGGCTTCGACGGCCTTGGCCTCGGCGGAGGGCAGGTAGATTCTCACGGTAGTGCCGCGGCCCGGCTCGCTGTAGACCGAAATGGCGCCGGCGCTCTGCTTGACGATGCCATAGGCCGTCGCCAGCCCCAGGCCGGTGCCTTTCCCGGGCGCTTTGGTGGTGAAGAAAGGCTCGAACAGGTGCGCGGTGGTCTCGCTGTCCATGCCCATGCCGGTGTCACTGATGGCCAGCATCACGTAGGACCCCGGCTTCAGGTCCACGTTCGAACTGGAATAAGACGGCGTGACTTCTACGTTATCGGTCTCGATGATGAGCTTGCCTCCACCCGGCATGGCGTCGCGCGCATTCACCACTACGTTCATGATGACCTGCTCGAGCTGCCCCGGATCGGTGCGCACGGTGGCAGGCTCGGCGGCCGCCACCGTAATGAGCTCCACATCTTCGCCGATGAGACGGGAGAGCATCTTCTCCATGTTCAAGATCAGCGTGTTCAATTTCACGGCGCGGGGAGTGAACGGCTGGCGGCGGCTGAAGGCGAGGAGTTGATGGGTGAGCGACCCGCCCCGCTCGGCGGCCCGCCGGATCTCCTCGAGAGCCGTGCGTTGGGGCGTGCGCAGATCGGTATCGGCCAGCAGCAGGTCGGAGTAGCCGGTGATGACCGTCAACAAATTGTTGAAGTCGTGCGCCACGCCGCCGGCCAAACGGCCCACGGCTTCCATCTTCTGCGCCTGGCGGAACTGCGTTTCCAGGCGGTTGCGCTCGCGGCGGCCTTCGGCCTGGCTCATCTCGCGGGCCACCAGCATGCCGAGGCGCGACAGATGCTCGCGCGGGATGTGTCCGGCCGCGCCGGCCTTCAACACCTCGAGTATGGCCTCCTCGGGCACGTCTCCGGAGACGGCCACCAGCGGGATATCGGCGCCGTTTTCGCGCAGAATAGCCAGCGCGTTCAAGGTGCCCAGGCGGGCGCTCTCGTACACCGCAAGGATCAAATCCCATTTCTGCGGCAAGGCCTCGCGCATGGCGGCGGCGGTGGCCACGCGCTGGTAAGAGGGAACGTAATCGCTCTGGCGCAGCTCATCGATCAGTTGCTGCGTGTCCCGCTCCCGGTCCGAGATTACTAGCACCCGTAAAGGTAAGGGCATGGGCTACACGGTTTAGTTCGATTTCAGCATAATCGCACGAGTGCGCGTTACTCGTGAGTGCGTTTCGTTACAAGCGTGTATCATAGCGGATGATGCCGGCCACTTCGTCCACAGCCGAAACGGATTTGCGCGCGGGACGCCTGCCCTGGGTTGCCTGGGTGTGGTTCGGCACGCTGCTGCTGTTCTCGTATGCACCGGTATTGTGGCGGCTGGCGCGCCAATGGGACTCCGATCCGGACCTGGGCCATGGCTTCTTCGTGCCGCTGGTGGCGGCGTTCATCGTATGGAGGAAGCGGGACGAGCTGCGCGCTCTGGAGCCCGCGCCCAACTGGTGGGGCCTGGCGGTGGTGGTGTACGGCGGACTGCAACTGTACGTGGCGACGCTCGGCGCGGAGCTGTTTCTGGCGCGCACGGCGTTCGTGATCTCGGTGATCGGCATGGTGCTGCTGTTGCGCGGCACGGCCTGGGTACGGACGCTGGCATTCCCGCTGTTCCTGTTGTTCTTCATGATTCCGATCCCCACGGTGGTATACAACAGCATCACATTTCCGCTGCAGCTGCTGGCCAGCCGGATCTCCACCGTGGCGCTGGACTGGATGCAGATCCCCGTGCTGCGCGAGGGTAACGTACTGGAACTCGCGCAGCAGAAGCTTTCGGTGGTGGAAGCGTGCAGCGGCATCCGGTCGCTGCTGTCGCTGACATTCCTCTCGCTGGTCTATGGATACTTTTTCGAGCGCCGGGTATGGATGCGGGCGGCGCTGTTCGCGGCGACTATCCCGATCGCCATCGTGGCCAACGCAGGCCGCGTGACGCTGACCGGAGTGCTGACCGAGTACAAACCGGAGCTGGCCGAAGGGTTCTTCCACACGGCGTCCGGCTGGGTGATCTTCATGGTGGCGCTGGGCATTCTGATTCTGCTGCATCAGGTTCTTTCCTGGGGATACCGGCTGCTGGCCGCGCGGAGAAGCTCATGAGCTGGATGCGCAACAAGTACGCCGGCATTCTGACGCTGGCGCTGGCGCTGCAGGCGACGTTGTTCTATGCAGCGTCGCGAGGGGAGAGAGTGCCGGAGGGTGCGCCGCTGGATCTGTTTCCGGCGCAAATGGGAAGCTGGCGGGAAACCCAAAACTATCCGGTGGAGCAGGAGATCCGCGAACAACTCAAGGCCGACGATATGCTCAACCGGTTGTACGAGGACACGCAAGCGCCCGCCGCCGCCGGCCTGTTCGTGGCCTATTTCAAGACGCAGCGGACGGGACAGTCGCCGCATTCGCCGAAGAACTGCCTGCCGGGTGTGGGGTGGGAGCCGGAGGCCATGGGTGTGCTGGAAGTGCCGGTGGACGGGCAGCCGCAGCCCATCCGCATCAACCGCTTCGTGGTTTCGCAGGGCGGGGAGAAGAGCGTGGTGCTGTATTGGTATCAAAGCCAGCGGCGGGTGATCGCCAGCGAATTCCTGGCGAAGTTCTGGCTGGTGATGGATTCCATCCGGCATCACCGGAGCGACACGGCGCTGGTACGCGTGACGGTTCCAGTGGCGGGCAACGATCAGGAAGGCGCCACACGGCAGGGCGTGGCGTTTGTGCGGGCGCTGTTCCCGGTGCTGAAGAGTTACCTGCCTGCTTGAGGATGGCATCATTGGACCGCGATGGTTACGCCCGGGGGGCTCTGGTAAGGCCCCACTGCCAGCAGCAACGGCAGATCGCCGGTGGGGACAAAGCCGCTGGGAACCTGCGCGTTGATCTGCATCAATCCCACGAATCCGGGCGCTTCCGCCGCGAACAGGATGTTGGCGGGCAGGCCGCCCATGCTCAGCGTTATGGGCAGCACAGGTGTGGGATAGGGCGCGGCATGGACGGCCTGGCCGGTGACGCCGGCCGGATTAGTCTGACCCTCACCGGTGGCGTATAAGACGACGATAGAGCCGCGCGGCGCGGGATGCCGGTCAGAGTTGAGAGTGCCATCCTGATTCAGCACGACTGCGTTTCCGGTTCCGTAATTGACTGTGAACAGCGCGGGATTGGCATCCACAAGCGAGACGGCGGTGGAAGCCACGGCGACTCCCTGATAGACGACCTGAAGCTGCGCGGTAGTCTGGCCGGCCATCTCATAAGGCACCTGCGCGTTGATTTGCCGCGCCTGCGCGTAGAACAGCGGCGCGGGTGTAGTGTTGAACAGGACCTGCACGGAGCCCAGCGTGGTCGAGAGGGCGCCGGAAGAATCGAAGGCGCCGCTGGCGGCCGTGGCGGGCCCGATACCCTGGCCGAATATGGAAAAGATCTCGCCTGGGGCGAGCGCTCCAGCGAGCAGGCTGGCGGAATTGGCAAGCGTCACTGTGACAAGCTGCGGAGGCGGTATCACGGTCTGGGAGGGGGACAACTGCCGCACGCGACTGTTGCCCGTGTCGGAGACGTAGACGTTGCCCTGCGCATCGAGCGCCAGCCCGCCGGGATAGTCGAGCGCGATCTCCAGCGCGGGTCCGCTTTCGCCGTTGTACGCCGGATTTCCGGTGCCGGCGATGGTGTTGATGTTGCCATCGGGAGTGACCAGGCGGACCCGATGGTTGCCGGTGTCCGCGATGTAGATGTCGCCAGAGGGATCCACGACGACGGCAGATGGAAAGCTGAGCTCAGCGGCCGCGGCGGAGGCGCCATCTCCGCTGAAGCCGCCGGCGCCGGTCCCGGCGATGGTGGACATCACGCCGGCCGGATTGAGCATGCGGACGCTGTGATTCTGCGTGTCGGCGATGTAGATATTACCCGCCGCATCAAGCGCCAGGCCGGTGGGCGCATATAGCTCGCCGGGTGTGCCGGTGCCGGCCACCGTATGAATATTGCCGGCGGGGTCCACGCGGATGACGCGGTTGTGGCTGGTGTCGGCGATGTACACGTTGCCGGCGCCATCGGCGGCTACGCCTTGGGGCAGGACGATCGGCGTGAGGGTGGCGGGATTGCCTTCACCACCGAAGCCCGCGGTGGTGCCATTGCCGGCGAAGGTGGTGATCATGCCGGAGGGGTCGACGCGGCGCACGCGGTTGTGGTGGGTGTCGGTGATGTACATGTTGCCGGCGGGATCAAAGGCCAGCGCAGAGGGCGCCGCGAGGGCTGCGCTGGTGGCGGGCAGTCCATCGCCAATGCCAAAGGCGGTCCCGCCGCCGGCAACGGTTGCGATGGATCCGCCCGGGGAGAGTTGGCGCACGCGATTGTTGGCCTGGTCGGCGATGTAGAGCGATCCGTTGTTGAATGCCAGGCCCGCGGGGCCATTCAAGACGGCCATCAACGCGCTGCCGCCATCGCCGCTGAAGCCGAAGGCGCCATTCCCCGCGACGGTATTGATAATGCCGGTAGCGGCGGTGACCACGCGCACGCGCCCGGCTTCGGAGATGTACAGATCTCCGGCGGCATCCAGGGTAACCTCGACGGGCATATTCAAGGCGGTCTGCGAGGCGGGTTGTCCATCGCCGGAATATGCGCCGCTGCCGGGCGTGCCGGCGACGCGGGTGAGCGCGCCCGCGGGCGTCAATTCCCACACGAAGGAATTAGCGCTTTCGGGAATATAAATATTGCCGGCAGGGTCGGAGGCGATGCCGGAGAGCTGGATGTAGGGCATGCCGAAGTTTTGCTGGCCGCAGATGGTAGTGATCGTGCCGGAGCCCGCCTGTACCTTGCGAATGCGCACGTTGAGGGTGTCGACAATATATAAGTTGCCCGCGGCGTCCAGGGCCAGGCCGGCGGGGTAAGCCAGTTGCGCGGCGGTGGCAGGTCCGCCGTCGCCACCGAAGCCGGCGACGCCGATTCCGGCGACGGTGGTGATGGTTCCGCCGGGGGCCACCTGGCGCACGCGGTGGCCGTCGAATTCGGAGATGTAGAGATTGCCGGCGGTGTCGACGGCAAGGTTACGGGGACCCAACAAGAGGGCTGCGGTGGCTGGGCCGCCATCGCCATTGCTGCCGGCCGGTCCGCTGCCCGCAACGGTGGTGATATTCCCGTCGGCGCCGATGGCGCGGACGCGCTGGTTGCCGTAGTCGGCGATGTACAGATTGCCGGCCGGGTCGAGCGCCAGATCGTACGGTTGATTCAGTTGGGCGGCGGAGGCCGGGCCGTTATCGCCGCCGAAACCGGGATGTCCGTTGCCGGCGACGGTGCTGATGATGCCGGCGGCGGTTACTTTGCGGACGCGATGGTTGGCGGCGTCGGCGATATAGAGATTGCCGGAAGAATCGACGGCGAGTCCCTCGGGCTGGGCCATTTGGGCCGCGGGGGCCTGGCCGCCGTCTCCCACCAGGTCGCTGCCGGCAACAGTGATGAGTTGATAGACGGGCGGGGTCGCGGATCGGGCCTGGAGGGCAGCCAGGCCGTATACAGCGAGTGCCAGGGAGATACCCCGAGACGGTACGTGCATATTCCTTTAAGGGGTGGGGTTGGCTGGCGGTTTTTCTCAAACCGATGCACGCGGATGATGGCTGGACCAGGATTGGCTTCGTTTCGTTTTTTTCGTTGCGATCAACATCATGCGACCCGGGGAACCGGGTTGGTTTCCCATCCCGATTTAAGAATACCCGGCGAGTTGAGGGAGATCGGTGCGCGGATCGGGGGCGGGGAAGGAAGGTATTTGTTTGGTTTAGGATACGAGGCGCCAATTTTTGCTGCCGGGTTGTGACCGCACCCTTAAGTCTTTGTTCAAAACGGCCGTTATATAGGTGAGATTGTCTTTATGATTCGCAGCACGATTTACCTGATTGCGGCCGTCTGGGCGTCCGCGGGCATCGCAAGCGGACCGATTCACCTGAAAACGCGGGACATCACTGCCAGCAGCTATCCGGCGGCAGCGGCTTTGGCGGTGAAGCAGCACGGTCCCGGACACCTGCTGGTACAGCTTACGCGCGCGCCGCGAGCGGACGATTTACAGGAGTTGGAGCGCCGGGGAGCGCGAGTGGTGGGCTCAGCGCCGGACGGAGGGATTACGATATCGGCCGACCAACCCGTTTCGCTGGACGGCTTGCCTGTGGAGTGGTCCGGACCGCTGCTGGCGCAAGACAAGATAAGCCCGATGCTCACCAAGGACGGCGGCAGTGCCGGTCCCAGGGCGGTGGTGGTCGAGTTTCACCCCGACGTGCACCGGCGCCGCGCGATGCAATTGTTGCGGGCGGTAAATGCGGACATTCTGGAGAATAATGATCTGGCGGCAAATCATGTGCTGATTACAGCCACGCTGCCGGCCATGACACAAATCGCGGGGTTCGACGAAGTCGCGTACATCTTTCCGGCGTCGAACGATTTGATTCAAGGCAACCACGTGATGGCCTGTAACGGCGGAGAGATGGCGGCGGGACCGGTGGGGCAATATATCACGGTGGGCGATGGCTGGAGCGGCGCGAGGCAGGGTGGCGCGGTCGAGTTGCAATACGTTTTCGCGCAGATGAGTGCCAAGCTGCCGGTGGCCGGCGCGCAATCGGAAATCATCCGGGCGCTCGAGGAATGGGCCAAATACGCGAACGTACAGTTCGTGGCGGGCGGCGAGGCCGGCGGGAACCAGACCATTTCGATCATGTTCGCAAGCGGCGTGCACGGCGACGGTTTTCCTTTTGAACCGGGCAGCCCGGTGCTGGCGCATACGTTCTTTCCGGCGCCGCCCGACCCCGAACCGATCGCCGGAGACATGCATCTGAACGACGACCAGGACTGGCATATCGGGGCGGATATCGACGTTTACACAGTGGCGCTGCACGAAGCCGGGCATA
Source organism: Bryobacteraceae bacterium (assembly GCA_035308525.1). Lineage (GTDB taxonomy): Bacteria > Acidobacteriota > Terriglobia > Bryobacterales > Bryobacteraceae > Bog-159. The sequence continues at coordinate 101,812 of DATGGM010000171.1, read as the reverse complement.
CGCTGGGCTTAGGGCATACCGACGACCCGAACACCATCATGTATCCGTATTACCGTTTCGGCGCGGGGCTTTCGAGCGGCGACATTGCAGGGGTGCAGGCTTTGTACGGGAGCCCGGATAATCCGGCGCCGCCTGTTACGCCGCCGGTCACGCCGCCTCCGGTGTTGCCGGCGCCCGCGACGCTGAGTGTAGCGATCAGCACTCCGGCCGGAAGTGTGACCACAACGGCGTCGTCGATTGCGATGTCGGGGACCGTTAGCGGCGGCACGGGCAGTCCGCGGGTGGTGTGGAGCAGCAGCCAGGGCGGATCGGGAACGGCGTCGGGATCGTCGAGTTGGACGGTGGCTTCGGTCCCGCTGGGGTTGGGGAGCAATACGATTACGGTAGCGGCGACGGATGGGGCGGGGGATTCGGCATGGGCTGCCGTTAGGGTTGTTCAGCAGGCGGTTGTGGCGCAGCCGGCGCCACCTGCGCCTCCGGCTCCGCCCGCAACGGGGCCTCCGTCTTTGAACATTACTTCGCCGGCGATGACCATTGTCTCGACATCGAGCGCCACTATTTCGTTCAGCGGCACGGCTTCGGCTAGCGTGAGTTCGGTTACGTGGTCGAATTCGACCGGGTCCGCGGGCAGCGCTACGGGTACGACGTCATGGAGTGCGCCGGCGATTCCCTTACTGGTGGGCACGAATACCGTCACGGTGACGGCGTATAATGCGGCGGGCGCGTCGACGTGGCGGGCGGTTACGGTGGTGAGGCAATAGCCCGGATTATGCGGGGACGGCTTCGCGGGCTTCGCTGGCCGTGAAGTAGGCGCAGTCGGGGTGGTGGAACACCAAGGCGCTGACGCTGGCTTCGGGGTCCATCATCATGCCTTCGGTGAGACGCACGCCGATGTCTTCGGGACGCAGCAGCTTCCAGATGGCCTGCTGATCGTCCAGGTTGGGACAGGCGGAATATCCGAAGCTGTAGCGTTTGCCGCGGTAGCGCGAGGTAAAGCGCTCCTGCATGGTCATAGTGGGGGGATCGGGGAAGCCCCAATCCTCACGGATCCGCCGGTGCAGCCATTCGGCGCAGCCCTCGGCGGTCTCGATAGCCAGGGACTGCAGGCCGTGCGACTTGAAGTACAGGCCCGCATTCTTCCACTGTTCGGACTTTTCGCGGATGCCCGCGCCCGCGGTGACCACGAACATGGCCAGATGGTCGCGCTTGCCGTCCTCGGAGTCCAGGATGTAATCGCTGAGGCACAGGCCTTCATCGCGCTGCTGCCGGCCAAACCGGAACGTGTGCAGCGGATCGGCGGCGCCGGGTGCGAATAAGTGAATGGTATTGCCGGCGCGCTCGGCCTCGAAGAACTGCCATACGGCCTTGACCCGCATGAACCGGGCGGCCTCGTGCTTCAAGTCCTCCATCTGATGGAACAGGTCGAGAGCCTTGGGCTCATGCTCCGCCAGTTGTTTTTCGAAGCTGCCCCGGTAACCCAGGTGCTTGCCGTAGAGCATGTGCGGATTGATGTAGCTCCACACTTCGGCCAGATGCGGCACGTCGCGGACTTTGCGGTCGAGGTAGGGTGCGGCCGGAATCGGAATATCAGTGCGGACTTTGCGGCTGCGGGTTTCGGTGGTGGGCGCAGGGGGTTCTTCAACAGGAGCCGCGACCGGCTCTTCGGCGTACGTGTGGCCGGCGACCACGCTGTCGCGGGTGGCGCGGTCCATCAGCCGGTTCATGAGATCGAGGCCGGTCATGGCGTCTTTGGCGTAGCAGACGGCATCGCCGTAGGCCGGCGCGATACGCGTGCGGGTGAAGCGGTCCGAGAGGGCCGCGCCGCCCACCAGCAGCGGCACGCGGATGCCGGCTTCTTTCAGATCGCCCGCGGTGGTCACCATCTGCTGGGCACTTTTCACCAGCAGGCCCGACAGCCCGATGGCGTCCGGGGAATGTTCCTGGTAGGCGCGAATGAGGACGTCCGGCGGCACCTTGATGCCGAGATTGATCACCCGGTAGCCGTTGTTATTCAGGATGATCTCGACCAGGTTCTTGCCGATGTCGTGGACGTCGCCCTTCACGGTGGCCAGGACGATCTTGCCGCGCGTGGCGCTGTCGGCCTTCTCCATAAACTGTTCGAGGTGGGTGACGGCAGCCTTCATGGCCTCGGCCGATTGCAGCACTTCGGCCACGATCAGCTCGTTGTTGTTGAAGAGGCGGCCGACTTCGGCCATGCCGGTCATCAGCGGACCGTTGATGATGGCGAGCGGTGTGGCGCCTTCCGCGCGCTTGCGGTCGAGGTCGGGTATGAGACCGTCCTTAGTACCCTCGATGATGTAGTTGGCGAGGCGCTGATCGAGCGGCAGGTCCGCGGCACGGGCCTTCACGCGCGCGCCGGTCTTGCGGAAGTGTTCGGAGATGGCCGCGATGTGGAACTGGTTGATGGCGGCGCGCTGTTCGAGAGCCTGCTGGCGCCAGTCTTCGGGGGCGAGCTTCAGCTCCTCGGGGCCAGCGGCGGGCGGGGTATTGAACAGCAGGCTCTCGGCCAGGCGGCGTTCCTCTTCCGGAATGGAAGCGAAACGTTCCAGCTTCTCGGCGTTCACGATGGCGAGGTCCAGGCCGGCCTTGGTGCAGTAATACAGGAAGACCGAATTGACTACTTCGCGGGCCGCGGCGGGCAGGCCGAACGAGACATTGGAGATCCCCAGCACGGTCTTGACGTAGGGAATGTTTTCCTTGACCAGCCGCACGGCTTCGATGGTCTCGACCGCGCCGCCGATGTAGTTGGCGTCGCCCGTGGCGCAAGGAAACACCAGCGGATCGATGATGATATCCTCGGGCGGGATACCGTACTTTTCGGTGAGCAGCGCGACGGACCGCTGGGCCACCGCCAGCTTGCGCTCGCGGGTGAAGGCCTGCGCCTGCAGCTTATCTTCGTCGATGCAGCCGGCAATCAGAGCCGCGCCGTAAGCTTTGGCGACCGGGCAAGTGCGCTCGAATTTCTCTTCGCCATCCTCCAGGTTGATGGAGTTGATGATGGATTTACCCTGGCAGTATGTGAGCGCAAGCTCCATGGCGCGCGGATCGGTGGTGTCGATCATCACCGGCGCTTTGACCTTGCGGATGAGCTTCTCGTAGAACGGCGGGATGTCGTTGATCTCGTCGCGATCGGTGCTCTGCAGGCATACATCCACGATATGCGCGCCGTTCTTGACCTGGCGGCGGCCAATCTCGGTGGCTTCTTCCCACTTCTCCGCGGCCACCATATTCTTGAACAGGCGCGAGCCGATCACGTTGGTGCGCTCGCCTACGATCAGCGGCCGGTTGCTGTCTTCCGCCTCGACCAGCTCGATGCCGGAGTAATAAGCGCGATGGGAGGGCGGCTTGAGCGGGCGGGGGCGGCGGCCGCCGGCCATCTGCGCGAGCGTCCGGATGTGCGCGGCGGTGGTGCCGCAGCATCCGCCGACGATATTGAGCCAGCCGTGCTCGATGAAACGCTCGAGCTGCGCCGCGAATGTTTCAGGCGTTTCGTTGTACTGGCCTTCCACGTTGGGCAGCCCGGCGTTGGGATAACAGGAAACGCGGGTGGCGGCCATCTCGCTGAGCGTGCGCAGGTGGTCGGTCATGAATTCCGGACCGGTGCCGCAATTCAAGCCCACCGACAGCAGGTCGGCATGTTCGATGGAGGAATAGAACGCGTCGGCGGTCTGGCCGGCGAGCATGGTGCCCATAGTTTCGATGGTGCCCGAAACCATGACGGGAATGCGGCGGCCGAGCTCTTGCGCCAGCCGGCGGATGGCCAGCAGGCCCGCCTTGATATTGCGGGTATCCTGGCAGGTTTCGAGCAGCAGGATGTCGGCGCCGCCGGCGATCAGGGGCGCGGCCAGGTCGTAGTAATCCTGCTGGAGATGCTCGAAGGCGATGGTGCGGCTGATGGTGATGCTCTTGCGCGTGGGGCCCATGGAGCCGGCCACGAAGCGCGGCTTCCGCGCCGTGGAATACTCGTCGGCCGCCTGACGCGCGAGGCGCGCCGCGGCGGACATCAAGTCGTAGGACTGGCCGTCCACGCCGTAATCCACCAGGTCGCTTTTGGTGCCGTTGAAGGAATTGGTTTCGATGATGTCGGCGCCGGCTTCGAGGTAGGCGCGATGGATGGCGAGCACCACGTCGGGCCGGGTCACGACAAGATTTTCGTTGCAGCCTTCGAGCGCCGGCCCGCCGAAATCCGCGGCCGTGAGGTGCTGCTGTTGCAGCATGGTGCCCATGGCGCCATCGATGACCAGAATACGGCTGTCGAGAGCGTCAAAAAGGGCCTGGCGGCGTTCCTCACTGGTAGTCATAGCGCAGAAGGTGTATCTTATGATTCTAACAGTTATGACACGCAGAACCGTATTCCAGATGGCGGGCGCCGCCGCCGCCCTGCCGGCCGCGACCGCCCAAACGGCTCCGTTGAAGGGCCGGTTAAAGCAATCGGCCGCGCGCTGGTGCTATGGCAAGATGAGCCTGGACGACCTGGCGCGGGAGGCGGCGCGCATCGGGCTGAAAGGCATCGACCTGATCGATTCCAAGGAATGGCCCGTGGTGCAGAAGTACGGGCTGGTGCCGGCGATGACCCCGGGGGCCGGCAACATTTCCGATGCGTTCAACCGCAAGGAGAATCACGACCGGCTGGTGCGCGAGTTGGAGGAAAACATCCCGCGCGCGGCGGCCGCCAATGTGCCCAACGTGATCACGTTTTCGGGCAACCGGCGCGGGCAGGCGGACGCCGAGGGTCTGGACAATTGCGTGATCGGGCTGAATCGCGTGAAGAAGCTGGCCGAAGACAAGGGAGTGACGATCTGCGTGGAGCTGCTGAACAGCAAGATCGACCACCACGACTACCAGTGCGACCATACGGCATGGGGGGTGGAGCTGATCAAGCGGGTGGACTCGCCGCGGGTGAAGCTGCTGTACGACATCTATCATATGCAGATCATGGAGGGCGATATTATCCGGACCATACGGCAGAACATCCAGTACATCGCGCACTTCCACACTGGGGGCGTGCCGGGGCGGCACGAGCTGGATGAGACACAGGAGCTGCAGTGGCGTTCGGTGGCGGATGCCATTGTGAAGGCGGGTTACACGGGATACTTCGCGCATGAGTTCGTGCCTACGCGGGACCCGATGAAGTCGCTGGAAGAGGCGGCGCGGCTTTGCGATGTGTAGACTCAGCGCCGCAAAACAAGCCATTATAAAGCCATGAGCCCGACCGAAGTGGATCGACGAACGACTGGAGCGCGTCGAAACCAACCTCTTGACGGCCCTTCACCAGCGGGCATCGCCGATGGAGGCACGCCAGCGCACGCACGCCGCTGCGCGCGCTGGATCCGGAGATGGAACCCAGCCGCAGCGGCTTAGCCCTGGTTCAAACTACCCAGCACCTTCATCGCCGCGCCGTGGGCGATTACTACGTCGGGATCGCGCTGCAGTGCGTCGAAGTATTGTCCGCGGAAACCGGCGCCGGATTCGGCGGGCGTCAACAGTGTGCGGGCTTGCGCGATGAGACGCGCGGCATCTGCATGGGTGGGCGGCTCGCCGGCATCCTGCGTCTCGTCGATCATCACAATCAACTCGGACAGCTCGTGCAGCCACGCGAAAAAAGGGTCGTGCAGGACCAGGTTCAGCAGTTGCCCGCTCGACTTGATGCGTTCGACGTCGTGGTCGTACCGTGCGCGTTCGGAATCGAGCAATGCCTTGTGGTGGGTCAGCAGGATGTGGCGTAACTCGTTCAAGAGGCGTGCGGCATCGGCCATGCAGTCATGGTAGCGCGGCTATTCGTGGCGCAGAGCGGCCATGGGATCGACATGCGCGGCGCGGCGCGCGGGGATGGCGCTGGCGGCGGCGGAGATCGCCAGGAGCACGGCGGAGACCGCCAGGAACGTGGGCGGATCGGTGGCGGTGACGCCGTAGAGCAGGCTGGCCAGCGCACGCATGGCGGCCAGCGACGCGAGCAGGCCGACCGCTAATCCAGCCAGCACCGGGCGCATTCCCTGTCTCAGAATCAGGCGTTGGACGCCGCCGGCTTCGGCGCCCAGAGCCATGCGGATGCCGATCTCGCGCACGCGCTGATTCACGGAGTAGGAAATCACGCCGTATACGCCGACCGCGGCGAGGCTCAACGCGAATCCGGCGAGCACCGCCAGCAGCAGCATGGAGAAGCGGCGGCGCATGAGCGAGTCGCTGAGGTTCTGCTCCATGGTGGCGATTTTGTAGACGGGCAGGTGGCGATCCAGTTCGAGCACGCGCTGCTGGAGGGCGGACACCAGGGCCAGCGGGTCGCCGGTGGTGCGCACGGCAAGGTTCATGAACGGACGCGGGGCTTGCAGGGCGGGGTGATAGATCAGGGGCCGCGGGCTATTCATCAGGTTGCGGTCCTTGACGCCGCTGACGATGCCGACGATTTCGGACGTATCGGTGGGCGCCTGGCCGACGCGGGCATCGAGGAGGTGCCGGCCGATGGCGTCGCCTTTCGGGAAGAAGCTCCTGGCGAAGGATTCATCGACCAGGGCCACGCGCGGCGCGCCGGCGCTGTCGTGCGCGTTGAAGAGGCGGCCCTTTTTCAAGGCGATGCGCATGGTCTCGAAATATCCGGGCATGGCGATGCGCTTCTGCACGTCGGGGACGGCTTCGGACGTGGGCCAGGGGCGGCCCACGATCTGGAAATCGCCGCCGCCACCACCGCCTCCGAAGGGCAGGCCGTCGATAGCGCCGGCTGAAACGACGCCGGGGAGGGCTTTCATTTCCGACAGCAGTTGGGTGTAGAACGCCGTGATGCGGGCGGGGTCGCGATACTGGAGCGGCGGCAGGGCGATGCGGGCGGTCAGGAGATGGTCCGGCGCGAAACCGGGGTCGGTGCGCCACAGCAGCGCGTAACTGCGGAGCAGCAGGCCCGCGCCGGCCAGCAACATCACGGACAGGGCCACTTCGGAGACCACCAGCAGGCTGGGCAGCCGGTTGCTCGAACGGCGGCGGCGCGCGGGACGCAGCTGCGACGCGCGCAACGCGGGGGCCAGCCCGAAGAAGAGACAGGTCACGAAGGCCACGGAGGCTGCGAACAGGACGGCTCCGCCGCTGAGGCTGACGGCCTGCCATCGCAGAAGCTCAGGCGGGGCGAAGCGCGCGAAGGCGTCCAGAGTCGCACCGCCGATGGCCACGCCGGCGGCTCCGGAGATGGCCGCGAGCAGCAGGCTTTCGGTGAGCAGTTGGCGGACGATGCGGGCGCGTCCGGCGCCCAGCGCGATGCGCAGCCCGAATTCTTTTTCGCGGGCGGTGGCGCGCGCCAGCAGCAGATTGGCCACGTTGACACAGCCGATCAGCAGGACCATGCCGACGGCGCCGAGCAGCACCAGCAGCGGTGTGCGCAGGTCGCCGGCCACCTGGGCGGCCAGCGGATCGAGCTGGATGTTCCAATCCGGCGGGTACCATACGGGCAAGCTTGCGGTCATACGCGCCGCTACCAGTTTCATGTCGGCGCGCGCCCGATCGACTGTCATGCCCGGCTGGAGGCGCGCGACTACGTCGAGATTCTGGTGGCCGCGGGCGTTGGGATCGAGCTGCGCGGGGGTGAATGCCAGGGGCACGTAGAGCTGCGCCTGCTCCATGAACTGCAGCACGGGCTGGACTACGCCGATGACGGTGAACTTCCGGGTGTCGATTTCGATTTGCGTACCGGCGATGTGCGGATCGGCGCCGAAGCGGCTCTTCCACAGCCCTTCACCGAGAACGGCGACGTTGTCTTTGCCGAGCTGCTCTTCCTCGGGGCGGAAGACACGGCCGAGGATCGGCTGGACGCCGAGCATGGGGAACAGGGTGGTGGATACGCGCAGCCCGAACACGCGCAGGGGGTCGCCGCTGCCGGTCAGGTTGACGCTGTTGGTCTGCAGCGCGGCGATGTGCGAGAACGAACGGCTGAGGTTGCGGTAGTCGATGAAATCGAGCGCCGAATGGTCGGATTTGAAGAGCTCGAACTTCGGCATATTCTTGGTGACCAGCACCAGATTGGCGGGGTCGGGGTAGGGCAGGGGATGGAGCAGCACGGCATCCACGGCGGTGAAGATGACGGTGCTGGCGCCTATACCCGCGGCCAGGGTGAGGATGGCGGTGATGGCGAAACCGGGGCTCTTGGTGAGGGTGCGGAGCGCATAGCGCAGGTTCTGCATATGGCTTGGACGTTAGCGCGGGCGAAACCGCTCATCGATTTCCACCTGATAGCCGCTGGCCAGCCGGTTGGTGGCGTTAGCCAGGGCCACGACCGCCATCAGCTCGGCAAACATGGCGTCAGTCATGCCGGCTTTGCGGGCGGCCACGGTGTGCGATGCGATGCAATACGGGCACTGGTTGCTGGCGCTGACGGCGACGTAGAGCATTTCCTTGGTGAGCGGGTCCAGCGCGCCGGGCGCCATGACCTGCCTGACGTTTTCCCAGACGCGGCGGAGAGCGGCGGGATGGTGGGCCAGGGTCTTCCAGAAGTTGTTGATCCAGTCGGTCTGGCGGGTGGCCATGATGTCGTCGTAGACGGCGCGAACTTCGGGGGTGGCGTCCTGGTATTCGATCATGATGGGATTATAACCGCCGATGGACGGCGATGGACGCGATGGATATCTACATGCGGGATTAGCGAATGGCCCAAGCCATCCCGTCGGGTTGCGGGCCGGCGTCGATGTGGGCAGTGACGCTGAGGCTCTTCAGGTCGATTACCGCTACATAGTTATCCGGAGTGCACGCCACGAACCCGCGGGACCCATCGGGTTCCATTTGAATGCCGGCGGCGCCCGTGCCAAGCGGCACGCGCTTGAGTTCGTGGCGCGTGGCGGCGTCCAGCACGGTCAGGTCGGGACCACCCAGAGTGGAAATGAGGACCAGCCTGCCATCCGGCGTGAACTTCAAGCGGTTGGCTCCGCGCACGTTCGCCGAGAGCGTGGCGACGACCTTTTTGGCGGCGACATCCACCACCGAGACCGTGCCATCCTGCGCGTTGGCGACCCAGATCTGGGCGCCACCCGGCGCGACATCGAAGCCTTCCGATCCGCGACCCACGGCGATGACTGTCTGGGTCCACTGCGGTGTAGGAGGCGGTCCACCTGGGCGCGGTCCACCCGGCCCGGCCGGCGCGCTCTTTTCGAAAATGCTGAGGGTGGCCGAGCTGACGTTGGTCGTCACGATGCGGCTGAGGTCCTTCCACACCGTGACCATATGGGTGCGATCCTGCCCGGTGCCCATGATCCAATCCACCTGGCCGGCGCCGGGATCATAGCTGCCGAACACCTTGTTCGCCTCGGCGGTGAAGAAGAGTTTGCCGGCCACGTAATCCAGCCCATGCGGCCCACGGAGCGGGCCCAGGTCGATGGCGCGCAGGGTCTTTTGGGCGGCGAGGTCGACAACCGTAATTGAGTTGTAAGCGCCGAAGCCGTAATTGGAAATATAAGCCAGCTTGCCATCCGTGGAAGCCTCTACTTCGTGCGGGTCGGGCCCGGATGGCATGCGCGCCACCACCTGCAAGGTGGCCGGATCGACGATGGCCAGCGTGCGATCGCGCTTGGATAGAACCAGGAGCGCCGGGGAGGGAGTGGCGCGGGACTGGGCGAGCGCCGTACTCACGAGCGGCAGCAGTGCAAACGAAGCGATGGCAACTCTCATGCGCACAGTATACTAATGCTGGAGCGATAGTTTTATCGGCGTTCATCTGCGTTCATCCGCGGCCAAATACCGGGTCTGGCTTTCTGGCATGTGCGGGCTGATCCTGTTGGGGGGCGTGCCGGCCGCGCGTGGAGAGACAGCCCGTTATGAACTGCGCGGCCGCCTGGTCCCGGGCGCGCGCGCGTCGGTGTGGCTGCATGGCGCGACCTGGCCCTTCGAGGACAGCACTCTGGCCGGGGATGATGGCCACTTCCGATTCCGCGATTTGATGGGCGGCACGTACACGCTGGGCGCATTCGTGCCCGGGCGCGGCGAGATCCGGCGCACTATCGAGATCGGGCCCAGCCAGTCCGATAACAAAGGACGGGTGGGGTTGACTCTAGAACTTCGCGACGGCGATTTCGAACGGGACAGTCTGCGCAGGGAAGCCATAGTTTCGGCGAAGGACCTGGCCATTCCGGAGCAGGCTCACCGCGAATACGATGAAGCCGAGAAGAAGCTGGCGAAACGCGATGTGGAGGGCGCCGTCGCGCACCTGGAGCGCGCCACCGCACTCGCGCCGCAGTTCGCGGCTGCCTGGAACCATCTGGGCACTATCGCCTATCAGACGCGCGACTATCCGCGCGCGGAGAGTTGCTTCCGGAAGGCCCTGGATGCCGACAAGGATTTCTACCAACCGCTGGTCAACCTGGGAGGCGTGTTAATCAACCTGGGTAAGTTCGACGAAGCGCTCCAGTATAACTTGTACGCCGCACTTACGCGGCCGGGCGATGCGCTGGCAAACTCGCAGCTTGGCATGAATTACTTTTACCTAAACAAGCTGGACCTAAGTCAGAAGTACCTGACGATCGCCAAGCAGCTCGACCCGGCGCACTTCTCGCACCCGCAACTGATGCTGGCGGAGATTTTCCTGCGCCATCAGGACCGCACCGCGGCGCTGGCGGCGCTTCAGGAGTTTCTGCAATATCATCCCGATTCGCCCGAGGCGGCCAAGATCAAGGAGAAAGCCGCGAAGCTCAGCGCCCAGCCGGATCCGGCGAAGGCTTTCGCGGCCACCGGCATGGCGCGATCGTTCACCCCGGCGCCGGAACTGCCCGGCGAGGCACCCAAGGCCGACGCCGCGATCGGCTCCGGCCGGCACGTGCGCGTGCTGCTGCGGCGGGACGGAGATACGTGGACCGAGCTGCCGCTCGCCTGGTACCCCGATAAAGGTTACGCGGCGAATCCGGGCTTCGGGTTTTCGCCGCAATGCCTGGCGTGCCATGCCGCGCATCAGGACGATCATCCCACCGCGATGAAGTGCGCACGATGCCACGGCGCGGCCGGCTCGGGCAAGCCGGGCCAGGCGGTCTGCCTGCAATGCCATGTGGAAACCGGCGGGGGAAATTCCGCGCACGGCGCCAGGGTTGCCGCTGAAGACAAATTCGAGATGAACAGCGCGGGCTACCGGCTGCTACAATCGCGCTGCTACCAGAGCTCGGCCGGCAAGCTGACCTGCACCACTTGTCATCCGCCCCATAGTTTCTCGAACACCGCGGCGGATTACCGGATGGTCTGCCGCGGCTGCCACCCCACCATGCACAACGGGGCGGCGCTCGAATGCCCGCGCTGCCACATGCCCAAACGGCCCACGCAGGATGCCGGGCAAATGCCGGTGACCGATCATCGCATCCAACGGCCTTTGTAGCGGTATCCTCAGAAGATGTCGCTGGTGGACTCCATCCTGCGGGTCCTTTCCGGACCGCGTATCGCCGAGCTGCCGGTGGATTTTTCCCGGCTGCCGGCCTACCGCGCCGAGTATTTTCCGGACTCCGGTCCGCGGCCGTGGCTCGATCGCGACGATTGGTCCCGGCGGCTTGACGGGTTGCCCGCCAACCAGGCCGCGCTCTGCCGTCAGTGGGCCGAGAGCGGGTACGTCATCCTGCCCAAGCTGATTCCCGAATCGCTGCTGGATGCCGCCTGGCAGGCTTATGAGGCGGCCATACAGCGCGGCGCCATTACGCTGCCGCCGGAGCCGGCCGGCGATGCAGATCAGCTACCGGGCCGCTCCTCGAATCCCCACCAGCGCGTGCGTCAGTTCTGCCGCGTGGTGAAGTATACGGGGCTGATGCAATGGCTGCATCGCCTGCTGGGCCATCCCGCGCGGCTCCTGCAGACCATCGGTTCGCACAAAGGAAGCCAGCAGTCCGCGCATTCGGACTCGATTCACATGACGACGTATCCCCTGGGTTACCTGGCGGCGGCGTGGATTGCCTTTGAAGATATCCAGCCGGAAGCGGGCCCCTTGGAATACTATCCGGGAAGCCACCGGCTGCCGTACGTGTTCAGCCGCGATCTGGGGATCTCCGCCGAAGACATGGGGAAAGAGGGCTATCAGTCGTATCGCGCGCGCTACGAGCCGCACGTGCAGAAGCTGATCGCGGAGAGCGGGTTGCAGGCGCGACGCTTTCAGGCGCGCAAGGGCGATGTGCTCATCTGGCACGCCAATCTGCTGCATGGCGGATCGCAGCGGCGCGACCTTCGTTTGACTCGCAGAGCATTAGTGGGGCACTACTTCGCCAGGGGCGCGTTCGTCTACCACGACCTTTCGGCGGTATCGTCGCGGCGGCAGTATTTCAACGGCTGCCTGCCGCGGTAAGGCGGCGGTATAATATCGGGGCAACGGCCTGGGAGGCCTTCCATGTATTTCGAACAGTTCTATCTCGGCTGCCTGGCGCACGCTTCGTACATGATCGGCTCGGAAGGCGTGGCGGCCGTGATCGACCCGCAGCGCGACGTCGAAATCTATCTGGAGGAAGCTCGCAAGAACGGGCTGCGCATCGCGCACGTGATCGAGACGCACCTGCACGCCGATTTTGTCTCCGGACACCAGGAACTGGCGGCGCGCACGGGCGCGCAGATCTACCTGGGCGCGCATGCAGGCGCGCAGTTTCCGCACGTGGCGGTGAAGCAGGGCGACGAAGTCCGCTTCGGGGAGTGCCGCTTGCAGTTCCTGGAGACGCCCGGCCACACGCTCGAAAGCCTGTGCGTGCTGGTGACGGACGCGGAACGGTCGTCCGAGCCGTTTGCGGTGCTCACCGGCGACACGCTGTTCATCGGGGACGTAGGGCGGCCGGATCTCTCGCCCGGTCACACGCCGCAGCAGCTCGCGGGCCTGCTTTACGACAGCCTGCATCAGAAGCTGATGAAGCTGGGGGATGCAGTGCTGGTATACCCGGCGCACGGCGCGGGCTCGCTGTGCGGACGGCAGATCGGTTCTGAGAAGTCTTCCACGATCGGCGAGCAGCGCGTGCGGAACTATGCCTTGCAGGCGCGCAGCCGTGACGAGTTCGTGCACCTGATCACGGACGCGCTGCCCGACCGGCCGGCCTACTTCGCGGCCGACGCCGAGATCAACCGCACAGGCGCCGCGCCGCTGGCCGGGATGGCGCCTATGGCTCCGCTGGATGCGGAGGCGGTGCGGCGTTTGCAGAAGGCAGGCGCCATCGTGCTGGATACCCGGCCGGACACTCAATTCGGCGCGGGACACGTGCCCGGCTCGGTGAACATCCCGTTATCCGGGCAATTTGCGGCGTGGTCCGGGGCGCTATTGGGTCTGGAATCCGACCTGATCCTGGTGGCCGAGGATGCGGACCGCGGCGCGGAATCCCGCATGCGCCTGGCGCGTGTGGGTATCGAGCGCGTGGTGGGTTACCTGGAGGGCGGCATCGAAGGCTGGCCGCGCGAAGACGTGGAAGAACTGCAGCAGATTACCGTGCAGGACCTGGACCGACTGCTGAGTGAAAAAGACGGCTGGCAGGTGGCGGACGTGCGCCGGGAGAACGAGTGGGAGGAGGGCCACGTGGAAGGCGCGCAACTGCTGCCACTGAACCAGGCGCCCAAATTGATGGATAACCTGGACCGGGCCCGCCCCGTCGCGGTCCATTGCAAGAGCGGCTATCGCAGTGCCATCGCCTCCAGTTTGTTGCTGCGCGCCGGCTTCCGCCAGGTGGCGAATGTGACCGGCGGTTTCGACGCGTGGAAAGCCGCGGACCTGCCGGTGGCGCATGATGTCGTAGCTGTGTGAGCTATCCGGCAAATACCGAAGCGGTCCTGCTGCGCGCACCGGGCGCGGCGATTACGGTAGGCTCCGTTCCGGTTGCCGCGCCGGGCACCGGCGAAGTGCTCATCCGCATGGAAGCCTGCGGGCTGTGCCATTCCGACCTGTTCGTGGCTTCGCTTCAGAAACTGCCGCTGGCGCCGCTCACGCTGGGGCATGAGGGCATCGGCCGGATCGTGGAAACGGGGGCCGGCGTCGGCGGATGGGCGGCGGGCGATCGCGCGGGCATCACCTTTCTGGCGTCCACGTGCGGCGCGTGCGCGCTTTGCCGTGCGGGCGGCGAGCGCTTCTGTCCGCGGCAGCTCAATTTCGGCTACACGGTGAACGGCGCGCTGGCGGGTTACGTGGTGGCGCCCGCGCCGCTGTTGTTCCACGTGCCGGAGTCTCTATCCGCGGAGGCCGCCGCACCGCTATGCTGCGCGGGTTGGACGGCCTTCGGCGCCCTGCGGGAATCCGGCCTGCGGCGGGGCGACTCGGTGGCGCTGTTCGGCATGGGCGGGCTGGGCCATCTGGCCATACAGTACGCGCGGCACCTGGGGCTGCGGGTGGCCGCGGTGGATGTCTCGGAAGCCAAGCTGGAGATGGCCCGCGCGCTGGGCGCGGACCTGGCGCTGCCCGCCGACAGCGCAGGCCGCACGCTGCAGAAGCAGTGGGGCGGCGCGGATGCCGCCATCGTGCTCACCGGCTCGCCGGTGGCCATCGAGCAGGCTTTCCGTTCGCTCAAACGCACCGGCACCCTGATTACGTCGGGGTTGTCATCCGCTCAATACGAGCTGCCTATCGTGGACACGGTGCTGAAGGGCATCTCGATTCGCGGCAGCTTTCTGGGTACGCGCGCGGATCTAGACGAGGTATTCCGGCTGGCGCAAGAGGGGGTAGGGCAGGCTCACATCGAGCGGCACGCTATCGGCGAAGCGCCGGCGCTGCTCGAAAAGATGCGGCAGGGGGATATTCTAGGACGGGCCGTGGTGGTATTCTAGCCCGCAAGCCTGTTAGACGTGCTTGGGCGCCGTGTGCTTCCCGACCTTGGGGGTTTTGAACCGTTTGTCCTTGTATTGCTTGTTCTTGAAGTGGCGGGAAGCCTTATATTTCTTTATCTTATGTTGTTTGTAGCTGGTCTTGGCCAGGGCCGGCGTCTGCACGGACAGCAACATGCCCGTGCCGATCATCAAGGCCGGTAGCACCAATCGGAGTCGCATCACCTATATTCTATTGGACGTTGCGGGTAAACCACAAGTACATCATTAGGAAACTGGCAGCGGTCATGACCACGCAGGCGGCCGCCGCCCCCCGCCACAGTACCTCCCTTGGGGATGTTCCCAGCCGCGGAGTGCCCGCCAGATAGGCCGCTCCGAATCCGGCTGCCAAGCCGCCGATATGCGCGGCATTGTCGATGTTCAGGCCTGGAAGGAAACCAAAGATCAGCATATAAACAGCCCAGCGGACGTACATTCCGTGGTTGGAGGGCACCCCCGAACTGCGGTTGTGGACACCCAGCGCGATCATGGCCCCGATCAGCCCCATGATGCCGGCGGAGGCCCCCACCGATAACGCCGGCGTCCAGAACGTGCTGAGTCCGAATCCGAAAACGGTCGCCAGGAAGTAAATCACGATCAGGCGGCTGCCGCCGTAAATCTCCTCAACCTGGGCGCCCAAGTCGAACAGGGCCCACGAATTCATGCCTATGTGCAGCAGGCCGCCGTGCAGAAAACCGGCGGTCACCAGGCGCCACCACTCTCCGCCGCCCAGGATGTAGGCGCGGTACTTGGCGCCGAATGCGATCAGGATGCGCGGGTCCGGGCTCAGAAAACCACCGTTGAGCCCGGCATTCTGGGTGAAGACCACGGTTGCCAGATACAGCCCGAAGTTGATCACCAGGATAATCATCGTGATGAACCGGGCGTGCGGAATGAAGCCGCCCAGAATTGCGCCGGGTTCGCGCACATCGATGGCGCGCGGACCGATTCGTTCGTGGCAGTAAGGACAGACCTTGTCCTTCGAAGTGATGAAGGCCCGGCAATGCGGGCACATGCGGCGCTGATCCATGAAATCTCATTGTACTGTGGACTTGCCGGCCGGCCCCGCCTGCTACACTGCGAGCTTATGTCCCCGAATCCCATACTCGGCGTATTCTTCCATTGGCTGGGGGGACTGGCTTCAGCCAGCTTCTACCTGGGGTTCCGGGGCGTGAAAGGCTGGGCGTGGGAGACGTACTGGCTGGCGGGCGGCATGTTCAGCTGGATCTTCGCGCCATGGATCCTGGCCCTGACCATGACCAGCGATCTGCCGGGCGTCCTGCGCGAGGCCCCCGGCAGCAGCCTGTTCTGGGCCTACGTCTTCGGCGTGCTGTGGGGACTGGGCGGTCTCACCTTCGGCCTGACCATGCGCTACCTGGGTATGTCGCTGGGCATGGCAATGGTGTTGGGATACACGGCGGCCTTCGGCACCCTGCTGCCGCCGATCTTCCGCGGCCAGTTCGCCGGCCAGGTGCTGGGCACGCATTCGGGGCAGGTGATCCTGTGCGGTGTGGCAGTGTGCCTGTTAGGGATCGTGTTTGCGGGTGCGGCGGGAGTGTCCAAGGAGCGCGAGCTTTCCGAGGAGCAGAAGCGCGCGGCCATCAAGGAGTTCAGTTTGAAACGCGGCCTGCTGGTGGCCACCTTCTCCGGCATCATGAGCGCGTGTTTCGCCTACGGGCTGGCGGCAGGCGATCCCATCAAGCAGATCACGCTGCGGCACGGGACGCCGACGCTGTGGCAGGGTCTGCCGGTGCTGGTGGTGGTGCTGGTGGGAGGTTTCACCACCAATTTCATCTGGTGCCTGATTCTGAACCTCCGCAACCGGACGGGCCATCAATACTTCGAGACGCGGCGCGCCGCGGCGCCCATGCTGCCTAACTATCTCTTTTGCGCGCTGGCGGGGACCACCTGGTACATGCAGTTTTTCTTTTACACCATGGGCGAGACGCAGATGGGTGCGTTCCGGTTTTCGAGCTGGACGCTGCACATGGCCAGCATCATCATATTCAGCACGCTGTGGGGCATCGCGCTGCGGGAATGGAAGGGGGTGGGCACGCGCACCAGGTGGCTGGTGACGCTGAGTTTGTTTGTGCTGGTTTCGTCGACGGCTATCGTGGGGTATGGGAATTATCTGGGGGTGTCAGAGGGGCGGTGAGGCAGGCCAGGCGCGAGCATAGTCTTGGGAGGCTCGTCATGGCCGTCATTACTTGAAGTAGCGTAGAATATTCTGTTGACCATGCGTAACGGCAAGCGAATTTTTGGAGCAGTCTTCAATCTTGGCCTGTTGCTGGTTGGCCTGTTCTTGTGCGGGTTGTCGTTTGGCCCATGTGGGGGAGGACTAATTACCCTTGTGCCCGGCGCGGCGATTTGTCTTTTCGGCATCAGCCGCGTCATCATCGCCGCCAGTAAAGCCCTCGCCGGACGCCAGCCAGCGCGCGCACTCAGGCCCTAATTCGGCCACGGCCCTGGCATCATATTCAGCCGATTCCGCCGCGGTCAGAGTGTCTCGCCACCGTCCGCTGGTGCCCTTGTTGATGAAGGTTTTCGTTCCGCCCACCCAAAGCGCTCCGCGCAAGGGAACGATTTTTTCGCCGTGCTCCCGCATCCATTCGAAAGTGCAGTGCTCGACGATGACGTCCCACTTAGCCTCGTCGACGGGGATATCCAGAAATCGGGCGATGCGCCGCATCTGTTGGGGCAACTCCCTGCGCAGAACGTCGAAGTGCACCATCAGAACATTGGGGAGATGGCGGATGGCCCACCAACCGCGAATATTCTCCCAGAACGGCCAATACGGGTATCCTTCCCGTTCGAACCAGGCGCGCCAGTATTCGCGAATGTCGGCCGGCGGCGGCTCCAGTGGAGGGCCAACCCGGCCGGGCCTGTTATTCAGCCCGTTGTACATGGCCTCGGTGCCCGCCGAATGGTGGTTGTAGAAACTCCACAAGACATCGCGTCCGTCGCGTCCGATGTAAATGTATCTGGCCCGCGGCGAGTACACCAGGGCGTCCACCGGCAGATGCGTCTTCATGAAGCGGCGGTGCGTCTGCGCCTCCAGGGCGGCGAGTTTCACCTCTTTCGGAGGAATCACATAGTCGACCCAGGGAGACATGGCCTGCGTGTCCATCTCGGTATCGCCCGCGAAAAGCATCTGTGAAATGATCTGCTGCATCCAGGTTGTGCCGGACTTGCCGTAAGTCGAGATGATAATATCGCCATCCCGAAACTTGAACTCGTTCCAAATCGTGGAATCAAGGTGCAGGGTCCGCAGCTCACGGGTCTTCTTAGGCCAGATCACTTCTGTCGCAGTCATTTCTTTTCCGCCTCTGTTTTGGTCTCCGACAAAAACTCCAAAATCTTCTTCATCAGGCGCTCCCCTTGATCGGTCTGGAAGAGGAACTGCGCGTGGGCCGAGCCCTCCAGGATCATCAGCTCTTTAGGCTCCGGCGCTTTTTCGAATTGCTCTCTAACCCTGGCCGCGAGCCCATCGCCTTTGCCGACGGCGAACAGCTTCGGGACGGCCAGCCGCTCGGGCTCGTCCACCGGCACGTTCGCCAGCAGTATGAGGCGATCGATTTCGCCGGGGCGCGCGTGAATCGCCGCGTTGCCCGAGGCGCCGCCTCCCATGCTGGCGCCGATCACGCTGACCCGGGTGGCGCCGTTTTCCCGCAAGTAGCGCACCGCCGCCAGCACGTCCTGATACTTCTCACCGCCGCCGGGCGCGGCTTTGTCTCCGCCGCGTGACCGTCCATAGCCGCGGAAATCGATGGCGAGCACGCGGAATCCGGCCTTGGCCAGGACCTCAGCCTGGGGCCCCCAACTGGCTTTGTCGAACCTGGCGCCGTGGGCCAGCACCACGCCACGGTTTCCGGCGCCGTACAGATCGGCCCAGATCATTCCACCGTCCGCGGTAGGAAACGAAACCTCTCTCGGCGCGGCGGTGAGTCCGGTCATCATGAGACACGCAATGGCAAACTTACGCATCGCCGCGCGCACCTTACTTACGTGGAGCGGTGTAGAGATCCGGCACGCGGAAACTGCGATACACCATAGCGCCCTCAAACTGCTGCGCGTAGACGATCTTGCCGTCAGCTCCGACCTCGGTCTCGCGGGTGGAAACAACCGGCGGATTGAGGAAGCCGGAGTGAAAACTATACCCGCCGCCGGAGAGCGATTGCGCAGAGCCGACGGCCGGAGAATACACCCCTAAATCGGCGTTCAGTACCAGGGTGGCGGTCATGGACTGCTCATCCAGTTCCCACACCTGGCCCCGGTTGTTGGCCTTCGGATCCTTCTTTTTCCGGCGGTCCCCGTCGTCGAAGACGATCAGCCGATTCGATCCAGGGGGATCGAATCCCACGTCATGCTGATAAGAGAACCACGGGTATGGGTCGTCCGACTTTGTTTTGAAGTCTCCATCCACTCCCAGCCGCCAGAGCACCTTCCCGGTACCCTTGCCGTCCTTGTAGTCGACCTTCACCACCCAGTCCTGTTCCGGGACCGAGATCAGAAAATCGCCGCTGCCCGGAATGTAATTCAAGGCATTGCTGTGCAGCCAGCCGTTGGCCGTAGCGGCCAGGAAGACCGAGGCACAGCCATCGGTGCCGGGGCCCAGCTTGCACTTCTCGTCGCCCAGAGACTTGCGGTTCACATCCATGTGGTCGAAAGAGTTCCAGACCCAGGCAACCTGAAAGTCCGGGTCCAGATCGATTACCAGATCTCCCATCACATCTACCGGGTCCTTGGATCCTTGGGCGCCATCCGGAAACATGCGTTCCAGCCCGGCGATGACCAGCGTATGATCGTTCGGCAAGCGGATGGCCTCATGGTGAAATCCACAAACGCACTGCTCGCCGTCCTTCATGCACTTGGAGCGGATGCCGCGGCTCGCCAACTGTTCGGCCACGCGGCTGGCATTCGTTTCGCGGACGGTACGGCCCAGCAGATCCAGCTCCCGGACTGCCTGCCAGCGCTTGATGTCGTTTTGCGAATTGGCCGCATCCGCCAACACCAAAAACCGGCCGCCAGGGAGGACACGGGTCAGGAAGAATTCGCCCGAAGAGAGGGTCCAGACCACATTGCCTTCCAGGTCGGTAGCCTGCGGGTGAAATGGCTCGTTGAGGACGCTGCTCACCAGCACCTGGTCGATGCTGCGAGCGCCGCCGGCGCGCGGCGTGGGGATGGTTACCGGCGGGGAATTGACGTCCAGGATGCCGGTATGGAAATCCAGCCAGGCGCTCGATCCGGCGGCTCCGCCGGCAGTCTCGGCGCGCATCTGATAATCGGTATCGGCGCGCATTCCGGCTACATAGACATTGCTGCCGCGGCCGGCGCGGCAGGGTTGAGCGGAGGTGTGGCTTGAAAACGAATCTCCCGCCCTGCGAAACTCCACGCGGAACTGGTTCCCGGCGGGGCAGGGCGGCGCGCTGAAAAGAGCTACCAGGGGATGCGACGTAGGGGTGACCACCGGTTTTCCGTCTTTGACGCGGGACACCATCTGGAAAGGCAATTCCGCGGCAGCCGTCTTCATGGTGTCGTTATCCCGCACGGTGACGCGCACCCGCGCCTGGTGGTCGTAAAGCTCCGGCGCCCAAGTGAAGATCATATCCTGGCTGAAATCCCGAATCATGTGGAATGCGCCGCCGTCCACGCTCACGCTGTACTGGGCCACATAGGTGGCGCGGGTCGAATTCTTTAGGCGCGGCACCAGGCTGATCGCGGTGCCGACCGGCTGAGGCGAAGGGAGATTCGAGAGGAGAGTGACTTTGAGTGGCTCCGGCTCCGCCGCGAACGCGGCGCAACCGAGGGCGAGGATACAGATTAATTGACGCACAATCCGTGTATTATGGCACATTCCGGGGCGCGCGGCCCGGTCTATCGGACCGGGTTGCGGGGGATTCGCAGGATCAGCAGGAACGTCGCGCCGAGCAGGCAGATATTCACCGAAAAGGCTCTGGAAAGCGCATGGACAAACACATGGGCGCCGGTCCGGCCGCCCAGGACGCTAAAGAAGATGGTGCCGATGGCGGCCACTCCCATGGCGAAGGAGCACTGCTGCACGGTGGTTAACACACCCGACGCCGATCCGGCGTCGCCGCCCTTAATATTGATCAGGATTGTGCTGACCAGGGTAGGCATCACGAAGCCTTGCCCCGTGCCGTAGATCATCAGGGCCGGCGCAAGTTCCAGGCCGGTCAGTGCGGCGCCCCGCGAGCGCGCCACCCACAGCAAGGTGACCAGCCCGCATATCATGAGCGCAGCGCCGGCGTTGATGATCCGGCTGCCGAGCTTCGGCTGCACGCGGACAGAAACCAGGGAGCTGCACAGAAAGGCGATCGCAAAAGAACCGAAGGTCAGCCCCGCGTCGCGCGCGCTATAGCCGAGGCCGTTCTGCAGGAAGATCGTGGAGATCAAAAAAAAGGACGCCGTGGTGCTGAAGAAACACACAGCGCTGAAGAGGCCGATTACGAAGGCACGGTCGTGGAAAAGCGACAGCTCCACCAGGGGCGAGCCGCCACGCGCGGTGACGCCTTGTTCATAGCGCACAAACAGAGTCATGAGCAGCACGGATGCCGCCGCGCATGCATACGTCCAGGCGGGCCATCCGGCTTCGCGCCCTTTTACGAGCGGATAGAGCAGCAGGGATAGGGACGCCGTCATCAACGCCACACCCCCCAGGTCCAGGCGGCGCGCCTTCGGCGAGCGCGATTCCCGCACCGTTCGCCCGGCCGCCAGCACCGCGATCACGCCGATCGGCAGGTTGATCAGGAATATCGGCCGCCAGCCCAATCCGAAGACGTTGGCGCTCACCAGCAAGCCGCCCAGCACATTACCGGAGAAGGATGCGGTGCCTACCACCATGCCGAAAAAGCCGAAGGCCCTGGCACGTTCATGTACGGGGAATGTGACTTGGATTAACGAGAGCACTTGCGGAAACAGCATGGCGGCCATGCTTCCTTGCAGGGCGCGGCTGGCAATGAGGAACACCGGACTGGGCGCCATGCCACACAGGACCGATGCCGAGGTAAACCCGATGACTCCGCACTGGAACATGCGCTTACGGCCGTAAATATCGCCCAGCCGGCCGCCGGAGATCAACAGAACGCAATAGGTTAGCCCGTAGCTGGCGATGACGAGTTGCAGGTCGGCAAAGGAGGCGTGCAGGCTCGCCCGGATCGACGGGATCGAGACATTCACGACAAAAAAGTCGAGGGTGACCAGAAATGCGGCCGACAGGACCACGGCCAAGGTACGCCAACGCCCCGGGTCGGCACTTTCCGTGGAAGCCGCAGCCGCGCTAGAAGTGGCCAATTTGGAAATCGCCTCTCCAATAACTCGCGCAAAACGGGGCGCCCCGCGCCGCCCAAATCCAGCGAGTTCTTTCCTTCAAATGGCGGCGCGGGAATGCGTGCCCCTTTGCGCCGAGGTCGCCGCCGGACGTCAGATTAGGATATTCTACACCTGGCGACCGATCACCCGCCCGATCGCGGAGTACGCCAGGTCAGTGCGGATTTGAACTGATTTCGATACAATGCCCTAATGTCCGCAACCCCTGCGGGGGATTCTAAAAAACCCACTGAAGCCGGGAAACAAACCAGCCAGACCTTCGATGTGGCGGCGCTGCTGGATCATAGCAGCTGGGCGACCTACCAGAAACTACTGACCCTGCTGGCCGCGCTGGCGGTCATCTTCGATGGTTTCGACATTCAGATTCTCGGCTTTGCGATCCCGTCACTGATCCGGGAATGGCACGTAGCCCGCGGCGATTTCGGTCCGGTGCTGGCGGTCGGACTGGCGGGGATGGCGGTGGGCGGGCCGCTGGCGGGATACTGCGGCGATCGCTTCGGCCGGCGGCTGGCGCTGATCGGTTGCGTGGTGACTTTCGGCCTGGCGACCATCGGCACGGCGATGGTCCACGGGTTAGCCGGACTCACGATATTGCGTTTCGTAACCGGTATGGGCACCGGCGGGGCCCTGCCGAACGCCAGCGCGCTGACGGCGGAGTTTGCTCCACTGCGCCGGCGCGCGATGGCGGTAAAGCTCACGCTGGTTTGCTTCCCGCTGGGCGGAATGCTGGGCGGTCTGCTGGCCGCCTGGGTGCTGCCGCGATTCGGGTGGCGCGGGTTGTATTCGATCGGCGGCGTTTTGCCGCTCCTGTTGGCGCTGGTCCTGATGGCGCTTCTGCCGGAATCGCCGCGATTCCTGGCGCGCAGGTCCGCGATGTGGCCGCGGCTCGTGGTGCTGCTGGGCAGGATGGGGCACGCGGTACCGGCGGGGGCTTCGTTTGAAGATCGCGCCGAACACGGTGGCGCGGACCACGCTTCGGTGCGGACGTTATTCGGTTCCGGACTGGCCCGCGATACCACGGGCCTCTGGATTGCTTTTTTCTGCAGCCTCGGATCCGTTTACCTGATCTTCGGGTGGCTGCCGGCGATGCTGACGGCGCAGGGCCTGAATGTCGCCACAGCCAGCACCGGGTTGGCCGTCTACAATTTCGGCGGCGTGCTGGGCGTATTGCTGTGGGCCGCGCTGGTGACCGTGCTGGGGTCGCGCGGGCCACTGCTCTCCGGCGCGCTGGCTTGTGCGGGGAGCGCGCTGGCGCTGCTGGTGGTGCCGATCCAGGCGCACGGCGATCACGTCCTGCTGATCGCCTGCCTGGGGATCAACGGTTTGCTGGCCAACGCCGTGCAGACCTCCATGTACGCGCTGGCGGCGCACGTGTATCCCACCAGCATCCGAGCTACGGGCGTGGCGTACGCGGCAACCCTCGGTCGATTTGGAGGCCTGCTGAGTTCGCTGTTTGGCGCGTGGGTCATTCAGTCCGGAGCCAAGACTTACTGGTCTGTGCTGGCGATCGCGATGGTGTGCGCTTTCGCCGGACTGGCCTGGGTGCGCAGCCATTACCCGGCGATTGGTAGACTGGAAACGGATGTCGCCGCGGCGTCGATGAGCCTGCCGCTCGATGACGCAGCGCCAAGGTAACATCCGAACGAGGCTGGTGCTGAAGTGAGGGTTCCTGTTGGAAATATGCAAACGCATGATGTCATCGTGATCGGAGGCGGCCCGGCCGGTTCGACGGCGGCTGCCGTGCTCGCCGCCAAAGGCCGGCGTGTGGTGGTCCTGGAGAAGGAGAAGTTTCCGCGCTATCACATCGGAGAGTCTCTGCTGCCCTACGGCTACTACACGCTGGAACGCATCGGCGTGCTGGACCGCATGAAGACGTCGCATTTCGTCCGCAAGCACAGCGTGCAGTTCGTGGGCATGAGCGGACGCGCTTCCGTGCCTTTTTATTTTTCCCAGCAACTCGCGCATGAAGCCTCCACTACCTGGCAGGTGCTGCGCAGCGAGTTCGACCAACTCCTGCTGGACAATGCGCGGGAGAAAGGCGCGGAGGTGATCGAAGAGATCACGGTGCGCGAACTGATTCAGCAAGATGGCGCGATTACCGGAGTGAGGGCTGTCGATAAACAGGGAGAGACGCGCGAATTCCGCGCTCCCGTCACCATCGATGCCACGGGCCGGGAGGCGTTCGCGGTGACTCGCAATGGGTGGAAGGTGCGCGATAAGGTTCTGAATAAAATCGCGATATGGACCTACTACAAAGGCGCGCTGCGCGACCCCGGCATGGACGAAGGCGCTACCACGGTTGCCTATCTGCCGGGCAAGGGCTGGTTCTGGTACATTCCGCTGGCCAATGACGTCATGAGCGTGGGAATTGTGGCTGAAAAGGAGTATCTGTATCAGGACACGCACGAACCGGCCGCCATCTTTCACCGCGAAGTGGAGAAGAATGCCTGGATCAGAAACCATCTGGCCCCCGGGCGGCAGTTCGGACCGTATCGCGTGACCGGAGAATACTCCTACCGCTCGCGCCACTGCTCCGCCGACGGACTGGTGCTGGCGGGCGATGCGTTCGGCTTTCTGGACCCGGTCTTCTCGTCGGGCGTGATGCTGGCGCTGCGCAGCGGCGAACTCGCGGGCGACGCCGTGGACGCCGCGATCACCGCGGGCGACGTTTCCGCATCCCGCTTCGCGGATTACGGCGCGCAGTTTTGCCAGAGCATCGAGGCCATGCGCAAGCTGGTCTACGCCTTCTACAATCAGGAGTTCAGCTTCCGGGAGTTCATCACGGAGTTCCCCAGCCTTAAGGGCGACCTGACGGATTGCCTGATGGGCAATCTTTCCCGCGATTTCAAACCCCTGTTCGACGCGGTAGCCAAATTTGCGGCAGTGCCCGAACCGCTCCCGCACGGCAAGCCGCTAAACGCGGGAGAGGCGCTGGAAGCCGTGCGGCTGGATTAACGAACGGATGCGGAATCAGAAAGAACCCAGTGAGCGGCATACCTCCGCACCGCAATAACATCAAGCGAGACTCGCAAGAATAAAGCGCCAGGCAGTGAGCGGCAATTGGGGGCGAGGAGGCGAGCGCTTATACATCAGGAGCAGACTCACGTAAGCGGCTCGTATCGGTGATTTCAGAACAGCCATGGAATCAAAGCCCATGTGTCACGCCGATAGGACGCATATGTCTGACCGAAGGCCTGGTGCAGCGCCGCTTCTTCGATCAGGATCTTGCGCCCATATGCAAACGCGACGAGGGCCACCGCGAGAAAGGCATGCAGTTGGCCGGATACAATGGCGGGACCCGCATACATTCCCAGCCAGGCGGTGTAGATGGGATGCCGCAAGACCCGATAGGGGCCTGAACGAACCAGATGAGGCTCAACCTTGACGGCGACCTGACCGCTCCATTGGGCTCCCAGATGCCGGCGCGCCCATACCCCCAGCAGCCCGCAAGCCGCCTGAAGCGTAAGACCGGCCAGGACGACGATTGGAGTGGCGGGCAAGAACCGTTGCTGGAGCCCCGGAATGGGAATGAACAGCAATAGGAGGGCCGCGCTGAGCAGGTACTGATGTATCCGCCGCGACTCTGGGGACTCCGATTTCTTCGCCGGCGCGGAGTTCCTCGCGGCAACGCTCCAATAAATATTGAACGCAACCCAACCGGCGCCCGACAGCCATAGCGGCCAATTATTCATCCACGGCCGCTTGTAGATCAACCACCCGAGAAACAACAACAGGATCGACAACAGCACCACGCCCGCAGATCGCCCTTCGAGCCTGAACGCACCAATTTGCAGAACGGGCGCGAGCCGGGGATTCTGCTTCCGTGCTTTGGGATACTGCGCGGCGTCCATCGGATGTTTATTGTACAGGATCGGTCAGGCTGCCCGAGCGTTGCGACCGATTACTCCGCTACGAATTTCGCAGGGTGACTGTTTGGATCGAGGGAAGCGGCACGCCGCGCCCTCTTTCAAGATTGTCCAGGGATCATCCTGCAAATGCTTCGCGGCTTCTTCAGCGCTGTTTGCCCGCATCACGAGCAAACGGGAGAATATTCGTCTCTTTCACCGGGAGATTACCGCACCGCAGGCGGACGGAAGTACTCGGAATTCCCCCCTACTTGTGGGCGCTTGAGGTGACCACGCGCTGCAACTTCAAGTGCGTCCACTGCACGAATACGTTTGCGAAGGAAGCGCCGGCCGACCTGAGTCTGGAGCTCTTTCAGCGGGTCGTTCCGCTGGTGCGAACGGCTCATGAGTTATCTCTATTTTGGGGATGGCGAGGTGTTACTCAACATTTCCCGTCATTTGGCTATGATTCGGCGCCGGCCTCCATCAATAACAGCGGCGTGATGGGCGGCTCCATCACCACGTTTGACGGACCCCACGACGGCCGCGGTACCTTCCCCACCGGCATCAACGCGGCCGGAGCGATCGCCGGGGATGTCACCGGCTGGTTCGCGGACAAGTCCCGCCAGGTGCAGGGATTCGTGCGCGCGGACGCTGTATCATGGTCCATGATTCGTCACGAAGCGGTAAGGGCGCTGCCGTTGATCGGGCTGGCGCTTTTGCTGGCTGCCTGCAAACCGCCCGAACAACCCGCCATCACGTCGATGGTCGGCGCCGTGTTGTTGGACGGAACGGGCGGACCGCCGATTTCGAATTCGGTGGTGACGATCGAGAACGGGTGGATTCGGGCGGCCGGTGCGCGGACGAGTCTACTGATCCCGCCGGAGGCTGAAAAGATCGACGGCGCGGGCAAGTTTTTGGCGCCGGTTCCGATCGACGTGGCCAGGCTGTCCGCAAGGGCCGGAGCTGTGATTGTGCGGCCGGGCGATCCGGAATCGAGCTACGAGGAAGCGCGCCGGGACCACAAGCCGATTCTGGGGCAAATTTCCACACTGCGGGATGCGCGGGCGATGGTGGCGCGCGGCGTCACCGGGTGCCTGCACATGATCCGAGACACGGAAGCCATCGATCCGGCATTTATCGCGCAGATGCGGGATTTGCGGATCGTGGTTGTACCCATGCTGGCCGCGGAACGCGATCCGCGGGCGCTGGGTGTCGCCAAACGCAACACGAAGAAGCTGGCGGATGGGGGCGTGCTGCTGGCGGTGGGTTCCGGCGGCGACATTTATCCCGAAATGGAGGCGCTGGCGGAGGCCGGGATCCCGCCGGCGGATGTGCTGGTGGCGGCCACGCGGAACGGGGCGCTGGCGCTGGGCATGGGGGATGCGGGAACGATCGAGGCGGGTAAGCGGGCGGATATGCTGCTGTTATCCGCCAATCCGGCGGAGGATGTACGCAATTTCGGCAGGGTGGTGCGGACGATGCGGGAAGGGCGCTGGCAGTAGGGGTTGGCGGTACGGCATAAAGTGGAACAAGGCGCCATGTTATTTCGTAATTAGCCCTGAGAGGTGTTCTATGCGAACGCATGTACTGGTTTTGTCCCTGGCCGGCGGCCTGCTGGCACTGGTGGGGTGCGACATCGAAGACCTGGATATCGGCGGGTCGGAACGCTACACACAGGATTTCCACTACAGCTACCCGATGCAGCCCGGCGGACGGCTCTCGGTGGACAACTCGAACGGCTCCATCGAGATTTCGGGGTGGGACCAGGACACGGTGGATATCAGCGGCACCAAGTATGCGCGCACGGCGGAATTGCGGGACGCGCTCAAGATTGAAATCGACCATGCGGCCGATTCGGTTCACATCCGCACGGTGCGGCCGTCCGACCGGCGGGGCAGCATGGGGGCCAAGTACATCATCAAGGTTCCGCGGCGCACGCAACTGGAGCGCATCGCGAGCTCGAACGGCTCGATTCACACGCTGGACGTGGAAGGCGCGGCGCGGCTGAAGACATCCAACGGCGGGGTGCGCGCGGAGAACCTGCGCGGCAGCCTGGATGTGCAGACGTCCAACGGGGGGATCGAGGTGCAGAACCTGGAAGGCAGCGCCAGCCTGCATACGTCCAACGGGCGAGTGCACGCGGAAGACGTGCGCGGCGCGGTGGAAGCGGATACTTCGAACGGTGGAATCAACATCCGGCTAGGCAAGCCGGAAGCGGGGCGGCCGGTGAAGCTGGAGACCTCCAACGGTTCCATCGAGCTGAGCATGGACGCGGTAAATCAGAATGAGATCCGGGCCTCCACTTCGAATGGCGGCATCACGGTGCGATTGCCGGAGGGTATCGGCGCGAACCTGACGGCGCATGCCAGCAACTCGTCGATTTCGACGGAGTTCGACGTAGCCACGCAGGGCGCGATCGAGAAGCACCACCTGGAAGGCAAGATCGGCGGGGGCGGCCCGACGATAGAGCTGACCACGTCGAACGGCAGCATTCGCGTGCTGAAAAAGATGTAAGACCGGCCGGGATCGGGTTTTTCCGGCGACGTCCGCCCGGTTCAATCCGACGATGAGATCGCCATTGCGGATGCCGGCTTTGG
This sequence comes from Bryobacteraceae bacterium, assembly GCA_035308525.1. Lineage (GTDB taxonomy): Bacteria > Acidobacteriota > Terriglobia > Bryobacterales > Bryobacteraceae > Bog-159. The sequence goes on along the minus strand of DATGGM010000171.1, from coordinate 73,245 downwards.
CGGCGTGCTTACCGGAATCACCGCACGACATCCAGACTTAGTCCTTGATGCTATGGGAGCCCGCATCCCAATACACGGGCTTCTTGCGGAAGTAGGACTCGTTGGCCATGTGGCAGGCGATGGCGGCGTGGTTGCCGAACACGGCGTCCTCAACGACCGGCTTGCGGCTCTTCACGGACTGAAAGAAGTTCCACAGGTGGGGACGGACATCGTCCCAATCGTGCCCCTTGTAGACGGTGTCGTCCATGAGGGGCTCGCGGCCGGGCGCGACTTCGTGTTCCGCTTCCCACTGACGCACGTATTCAGCGCGCATTTTGCCGGGGAAGCTGCTCGTGTAATAGCTGGGGGCGGTGTCGAGGCCGCTTTGCGGCGAATGGCGGAGCTCGAATTCGCCGGCATCCAAAATTCCCTTGGGTCCCATGAAGCGGGCCAGTTCGGGCGTCTCGGCGCCCAGGCCCAGGCGCACGTAGACGGGGATGCCGTGATAGTCGAACAGCACCACGTGCAGGTCCGGCATGTTGCGGCCGTCGGGCCAGCGGAAGATGCCGCCGAGGGCTTGCGCGGAGCGGGGCGGCTCATTCCACCCCAGCGTGACCAGCATGCCGCTGACGAGGTGAACCATCAGGTCGCCACCCACGCCGGTGCCATATTCCTTCCAGCAGCGCCAGCGCGCGAAGCGGAATTTATCGAAGGGAATTTTAGGCGCATCGTTCAGCCAGGTGTCCCAATCGAGGTTAGAGGGCGAGAGGTCGAACGGCGGGGGATATACCCAGGCGCCGGTGGGGTCGTTGCGGCCGAGCGTCAACTCCACCATCTCGACCCCGCCGATGGCGCCGGCATCGTATAGCTCGCGGGCCTTGGCGCACAGCACGGAGCTGACGCGCTGCGAGCCGATCTGCACGATGCGGGAGTTCTTCTTGGCGGCGGCGACCATCTCGAATCCCTGTCCGGCGGAGTGCGACATGGGCTTCTCGCAGTAGATATCCTTGCCCGCGTTGCAGGCGTCCACGACCACGCGCATGTGGTGATGGTCGGGGACGGCGGCGACGATGCAGTCGATATCCTTGCGCTCGAGCAGATCGTGGTAGCGGCGGCTGACGGGCAGGCTGGCATTGCCGGTGATCTCGCGGGCCAGGGTATGGCGGCCATCGTAGAGGTCGGCCGCGCCCACGCATTCCACGCCGGGAAGGGTGATGGCGGTGCCCAGCAGGCCGGAGCCCTGCATGCCGATGCCGACCATGCCGAACCGCACGCGATCGCCGGCGGCGGGAGGTTTGGCGGCCGCGCCGACGGCCGCGGGGGCCAGCAGCACGGTACTGCCGGCAGCGCCGGCCCGCAGGAAGCCACGCCGGGAAACAGGTTGGTTCATGGAAGTATCTCCTCACCACAGGGTAGCTCGCGGCGCGCGACGGCGCGTAGTATAATGCCGCATGTTCAAAGCAGCAGCGTTAGGGGTTATCGCCGCGACTATGATATCCGCCGCCGATCTACCGAGCCGAAAGACCTTGAACCTGGCAGCTATCAAGACCATGGTGGCGGCCGCGGAAGCCGAGGCGCACAAGCGCAACGTGCAGGTGACCATCTGCCTAGTGGACGAAAGCGGCAACCTGCTGTTCCTGCAGAAGGCGGACGGGGCGGGTCTGAACACTATTCAATTCGCGCAGAAGAAGGCGCGCCACGCGGCGCTGTACAAGCAGCCATCGAAGGCGGCCGCCGACCAACTGAAGAGCGGCGATCTGCAGGTGCTGGCGTTCCCCGACGCGTTCCCCAATCAAGGCGGGCTACCGATTCAAATCGACGGCCAGACCATCGGCGGGATCGGGGTGAGCGGGGCTCCGTCGGAAGTCGACGAAGCCATTGGACATGTAGCTATCGAGACGCTGCTGAAGTCGTAAAATCGAACAGCCGGTCCCAAAACCGGACAGCAGTATCCGCGTAACCCGCGCTGTCCGGCCACGAACCAGTGGAAGCGCAATTGCCAATGACACACCTACACAATGAACCCATTCCGAAGTCTCAGAGCGCTCGTGTGGGTTGCGTCGAGCGCCGCGGTGTTTGCGCAATCATCCGAAGTGTACATTGAGTCGCCCAAGCAGCCGCCGGTGGTGGGCGGCCTGTTGCGGCCGTTTCATCTGGAGAAGCGCCAGGTGGCGCCGGCCAAGCTGAGCAATACGCCGCGCCTGGAATCTTTGGTGAAGGCGGGCAACCTTTATTTGTCGGTGCAGGACGTGATCGCGCTGGTGCTGGAGAACAATCTCGATATTGCGGTGCAGCGCTACGGTCCGCTGCTGGCGCGCGAGACGCTGCGCCGGGCGGAGGCGGGAGGTTTTCTGCGCCAGGTAGACACGCCGATCACGCCCGGCCCTACCAGCGTCAGCACGGCGGGGGTCAGCGTGAACGCCAATGGAATTGCGGGCGGCGCAGGCCTGGGAACCAGCGGCGGCATTGTCAGCCAGATCGGCCCGGTGCCGCCCAACCTGGATCCGAACCTGTTTGTGGGGTTCTTTGCGGGGCATCAAACCACACCGCTGACCAACCAGCTACTCAACCAGACAGCGGCGCTGACAACCGACTACCGCCAGATCGCTTTCCAATACTCACAGCAGTTCATCACGGGGACCAGTGCGCAGCTTACCTTCTTCGACCTGCACAGCTTGCAGAACAGCCCGTCGGACCTTTTCAACCCGTCGATCACCGGCTACCTGGATCTGCAGATTACGCAAAATATTCTGCAGGGATCCAGAATCGGGGTCAACGACCGGGACATCCGGATCGCCAAGAACAACATGAAGGTGAGCGATCTGCAGCTCAAGCTGCAAGTGGCCACCACGGTTTCCGCGGCGCTGAACCTTTACTGGGACCTGGTGAGTTTCGTGGACGCGGTGCGCATCAAAGAACGCGCCCTGGCGACCTCCCAGAAGCTGTATGACGACGACCAGAAGATGGTGAAGATCGGCTCCCTGCCGGCGGTGGAAGTGACCCGCGCCGCGGCGCAGGTATCGGCCAGCAAAGAGGACCTGCTGTTCGCGCAGACCAACGTGCAGCAACAGGAGATCGTGCTGAAGAATGCACTGAGCCGCAATGCCATCGCCAATGCTTGGCTGGATGACGTGCATATCGTGCCGCTGAACCCCATCGAGGTGCCCAAGACAGACGATTTGAAGCCGGTGGCGGACCTGATGCCGGAGGCTATGGACAGCCGCCTGGAGATGCAGCGCGGCAAAGTGAATATCGACAGCCAGAAGATCGCGCTGCGGGGCAGCCGGAACGGCTTGCTGCCCAGCCTGCAGGCGTTTCTGGAGCTGACCAACCACGGCCTGAGCGGCCCGGTGAACCCGATCCTGTGCAGCACCTGCGGCGTGCCCGACGCCTATTTCATCGGCGGCACGGGGAACGCCCTGGGGCAGGTCTTTCGCAGGGACTTTCCGGACTATTCGGCGGGCGTGTCGCTGAACATTCAAATCCGCAACCGCGCGGCGCAGGCGGACTATGTAACGGATCAGCTGCAACTGCGGCAGGCCGAACTGCAGTTCCAGCGCATCATCAACCAGGTGAGGGTGGACGTGAAGACCTCCGTGATTGGAGTGCAGCAGGCCCGGGCGCGCTACGAGACGGCGGTGGACACCCGCAAGCTGGCGGAACAGAGCCTGAAGGACGAGCAGAACCGGTTCCAACACGGCGTATCCAGCGTCACGCTGGTGATTCAGGCGCAAAGGGACCTGGCCACCGCGGAAGACGCTGAAGTACAGGCCATGGCGAACTACACGCATGCCAAGATAGCGTTCGACATGGCCATGGGGCGCACGCTGGACGTAAATCACATCTCCATGCAGGAAGCTGTGGCGGGGCGCGTCGGGAGAGATTCCACGATACCCGAGTCACTCCCCGAGGAACCGAAGCCGGAGTCCCGCAAATGAGACCCGCATCCGTCCGGCGAAGCCTGGTGGCGTGCATCTGCGTGGCAAGCCTGTGTGCCGCGCAGGACTCGCAGTATTCCATCGAGAGACCGCATCTGCCCGTTCCACTGCGCTCCTATGCGCCCGCCACCGTGTCCACCAGCCGGCCGGGCAACTCGAAGCGGCTGCACGAACTGCTGCGGGCCGGCAGGTTATACCTGACGGTGCAGGATGCGCTGGCGCTGGCCATCGAGAATAATCTGAACCTGGAAGTGGACCGTTACGGGCCGCTGCTTGCGCAAACGGCATTGGAACGAAGCAAAGCCGGTGGTCCGTTGCGCGGCGTGCCCAGCGCCAGCGCGCAGGTGGCCAGTGTGGATGCCGGCGTGGGCGTGAACGGCAGCGTGCAGAGCGCGGGCTTATCGAGCGGCGGCGGCGGAACCAGCAGCGTGAACGCCGGCGGCGCGGTGATTCAGCAGGTCGGACAGGTCACGCCTAATCTGGATCCGGTGTTGCAGAACGCCACGACTTTCGCGCATTTGAGCCAGCCGCAGCCATATTTCGTGGTGAGCCAGACTAGCGCCCTGATCCAAACCCTGCATGTGTACAACACCACACTGCAGGAGGGCCTGCTCAGCGGCGGCTACGTCCAGTTGCGCTCTTTCGAGGAGTATCTGAAAGAGAACGCTCCCAGCGACAACCTGAATCCCGCCGTAGGTCCTTTCATGAGCCTGGCGATCCGGCACAACCTTTTGCAAGGTTTCGGAGTGAAGCTCAACAATCGCGGCATCCGCATCGCCGAGATCAATACGGTGGCGTCGCGGGAGACGTTCCGCTCGCAACTGCTGGACCTGACCGCCAGCGTGCTCAACCTTTATTGGGACCTGGTGAGCGGCAACGATGAACTGAAGGTAAGACGAAGCGCCCTGGAGATGACGCAGAAATTCCTGGCGGACACGCAGAAAGAGATCGCGGCGGGGGCACTGCCGCGAGTGGAGCTTCCGCGCGCCGAGGCTGAGGCGAGCAGCCGCACGCAAGACGTGGTGGTGGCCGAATACAATGTTCGGGAACGGGAAAATGCGCTCAAAGACGCCATCACGCGCGCGCCCGATCCCGAGATCGAAGCTGCGCCCATCGTGACGCTCGACAGCATTCAGGTACCGGACAGCGACGATCTGCCGCCCTTGCGGCAACTGGTCGCCACGGCATTGGAGAAGAGGCCGGATGTGGCGGTTTCGAAGTACCGGGACCAGACGCAGGAGATGAACCTGATCGGGACGGAGAATCCCCTGCTGCCGAGCCTGGTGGCGCAGGGCCTGACTTATAATCGCGGCGCCGCGGGAACGCCCCAGATCGTGAATGGGGCCGGCCCGAATCCGTACTTTGTGGGCGGGTACGGCACGGCGCTGAAGCAGATTCTGCGCCGCGATTTTCCCAACGAAACGGGATCGCTGGGTTTGTCCATTCCGGTGGGCAACCGGCTGGCGCAGGGCGACTACGGAATCGACCAGTTACAATTTCGCCAGTCGCAGGTCAGCGGGCAGAGAGACACGAACCAGATCGTGGTGGATATCTCGAATCAGTTGAGCGCGGTCAGGCAATCGCGCGCGCGCTTCGCCACGGCTAAGAATACGCGGATGCTGCAAGAGCAGCTACTGGCCGACGAGCGCAAGAAGTTCTCCTACGGGATTTCCACGTTCAACGACATTATCGTGGACCAGCGGGCGCTGGTGACCGCGCAGGTTTCCGAGGTGACTGCTTCGATCACTTATGCGCGCGCCCGCGTATCGCTCGACCAGGTGCTGGGCGAGACGCTGGAGAAGAATAACATTTCTTTAGCCGAAGGGCTGAGCGGACACGTCTCCCATTAAAGACCGCGCATTACGACGGCTGCGCGCCGCCGGGACCCGGGACGGCCTTCAACCTGGGTATGCGGTTTTCAACGGGCGGCAAGGGCGGGAAGTCGGTGTACGCTCCGGCCTGGTACCAATAAGCCACTGAGAAGTAGTTATCGGCGCGGTGATTGGCGTGGCCGTGCTCGATGGTGTACTTCAGAGACTTCGTGAATGTAATCGGGTTATCGGCGTGCCAGCGGTACAGGCAGTAGCGGCCGCCGGTGCGTTCGGGGCCCACCATGAGCGGCGCGCCATTATAGAGATGCGCGAAGGGTACCGCGCCGTCGCGGCCGCCGAAATCCCAGGCGCCGTTGAAATAGTCTTCCGTGCCGGTGCCCGTGATGACGGGATGTTCTTCGCCGTCCACGAAGATCATGTCGTCGCCCTCGCCCATCCATTCATTCTGGTTCTGGAGCACACCTAACGTGACGCCCATCAGGTGCCCGCGCCCGCGCGTTTCGGCGAAGACGTAGTTGTCCTGGCCGTCGAGGTTCTTCAGCTTATCGGCATCGCCATTGCTGTGCCAATCGTTGGTGGTGGGCTTGTTGGGCGTGCCCTGGCGGTACTGCGCGTGGAAGTAAAGCACCTCATCGGGCAGCGCGGGAACGATCTGATAATCGATGTTGGAATAGAACGCGCCCACCCGGCGAGTGCCTTCGTTGGTAGCCGTAATGCGGGCCGACTTGCGGAAGGGCATGGCGAAGTAGCAGTTCAGCGCCTGGACGGAGGAACAATTCAGGAACGCGGACTGGTAGACGAAATACTGCCCGAGGTTCAATCCGAAGAAATCGCCGACGGGCACTTCCACACTGGGTTTGGCGGCGCCGTCCCAGTATATGCGCAACACGATCTCCTTCAAGTGGTCGCCGCTCTGGGCGGCGATGGTAAACCAGATATGGGTGATGACACCGGGACCTTCGGAGGCGAAGACCTCGCGCGTGGCGCCGGGTTGAATGGGCCAGGAGTCGGCATTGCCGCCGGTGCGGTCGTAGCTGGACTGTTTGAGCGAACGGTAGTTCTGGGCGCGGGTGTAGCGGGGCAGAAACGCATAATTCCCGGCGGCGTTCTGGCCGGTCTGCGCGCCGGCGGGCGAGGCGGCCGCGGACAAGCCCGCCAGGCCCGCCAGACGCTGCAGGAATCCACGGCGGGGCGCAATTTCGGATGACATGGTGGTAATTCTCCTCCGGAATGAGATCGAAGCAGGATTATACTACGCGGGAGGACGCAGGCGGGCGCCTTAACGCAGGAACGCGTCCGCAGCGCACGGGACTGAATCTTAGGTCCCGGGCACCGCATGACGCGTTCCCCGACCAGGCTACTTGATTTCAGGATAGAGACTGCGCGGCGCCAGCCGTATCCCGTCCGCAGGGTATTTTGAGCCGGCCATCGGTGGATACCGCCGGCGCGCACTCTACCAAGCGGACGGTATATGATCGAATTGCCGCCCCTGATACGCTATGGAACAAGAGGGAGCCAAAGACGCGGTGGTCTTCAAACGCAGCGGGCAGCCCCTGCAATGGGGGTCCCAGGTGGTGCTGCTGGCGAGCTTTGGCGGCATGCTTGGGCTGATACTGTTCGCGGGCGTGGACTCGCTGCGGGCTCTGCGCCAGATCCAGGAGCGCAACGCTCAGATCCGCCAGACCTTCCTGCTGCGCAACCGTGCGCTCGAAGAGATCCGTTCGGCGCTGTATCAATCCGGCACGTTCATGCGCGACTACCTACTCGAAAAAGACGCCGCGCGAGCGGAGGCGTATCGCGGCAGCCTGCAGGGTGTGCGGGTCAAGATGGACGCCGCCCTGGCGCGTTACTCGCAGTCCCTGGATGCCAGGGAAGAGGCGCCCTTTCAGGCGTTGGAAGCACGCATTGCGGACTACTGGAAGGTGCTGGATCCCGTCTTCCACTGGAATGCGCAGGAGAAGGCCGGCCGCACGGATGCGTTCATGCATCAGGAGCTTTTCCCGCGGCGGGCAACTACGCTCGAAATCGCGGATCGCATCGCGGCCGTCAATGAGCAGGAACTCAACAACGGCGACGAGCGGCTGAAGGAGATATTAGCCAACTTCCGGGAGCGGCTGGGCGTGATGCTGGCGATCACGCTGGGCATCGGTCTGCTGCTGGCGATGGCCACTACCCGGCACATCCTGCACCTGGCGCGGGACGCCGATCTGCGGTACCACCAGGTGGTGCAGGCGCAGCGGCAACTGAAGGAGCTGTCGGCGCGCCTGGTGGAGGCGCAGGAACAGGAGCGCCGGGCCATCTCGCGCGAACTGCATGACGAAGTGGGCCAGTCGCTGAGCGCGCTGCTGATGGAATTGGGAAATCTGGGCGCGGTGGCTCCGGGCAATGCGGAGCTGCGGCGGCACGTGGAGTCGATTCGCAAGCTGGCCGAGAGCAGCGTGCAGGTGGTGCGGAACATGGCTCTTCTGCTGCGTCCTTCGATGCTGGACGATCTGGGCCTGGTGCCGGCCCTGCAATGGCAGGCGCGCGAGATTTCCAAGCGCACCGGCATGGCGGTCACAGTGGACGCGGAGAGCGTGGCCGACGACCTGCCCGAAGAGCACAAGACCTGCATCTATCGCGTGGTGCAGGAGGCGCTGCACAATTGCGCGCGGCACGCATCGGCGCGCAGCGTACGCATCCAGGTGGTGCAGGAGAGCCAGCGCATCCGGCTGAGCGTGCTGGATGACGGCCAGGGGTTTGACAACACGCATGTGCGCGGCCTGGGTCTGCTGGGGATGGAAGAGCGGGTCACGCATCTGGGCGGCCGGTTCCACTTGAAGTCCGAGCGGGGACAAGGCACGGAACTGCGGATCGAGATCCCGTTGGCCGCGCGGCTCGCGGAGACCTACGCGTGAGCACTGTGAGGATCGTACTGGCGGACGACCACACGGTGATGCGCAGCGGCTTGCGGCTGCTGCTGGAGCGCCAGCCGAACCTGCAGGTGGTGGGGGAGGCGGCGGACGGACGGCAGGCGGTGGCGCTCAGTGAAACGGCCCATCCCGACGTGGTGATCATGGACATCGCCATGCCCAACCTGAGCGGCATCGAAGCCACGCGGCAGATCATGAGCAAAAATCCGAAGACGGCGATCGCCATTCTGAGCATGCACTCCGACGAGAGCTACGTGATTCGCGCGTTGAAGGCCGGCGCGCGGGCCTATCTGTTGAAGGATTCCGCCGAAGCCGACCTGCTGGCGGCGGTGCGCGCGCTGACGGAAGGCAAGTCTTTTTTCAGTCCGGCAATCAGCAAGATTTTGGTCGAGGATTACATGCGGCAACTGGAGAGCCGCGGCGCGGAGGATACTTACGAGCTGCTGACCACCCGCGAGCGCGAAATCCTGCAGCTTCTGGCGGAAGGCAAGACCAACAAGGACGTGGCCAACATGCTGAATCTCAGCCTGTACACGGTGGAGACGCACCGCACACACATCCTGCAGAAGCTGAACTTGCACAGCGTGCCGGAATTAATTCTGTACGCGGTGCGCAAGGGGATCATTGCGTAGCATTCGGGTTCGCTGGTACGTAGCAGCGCCCGCAATCGCGCTGGCGGTCTATGCGGCGCTCAGTTACATTGCCCATCGCGCGGTGTTTCATCCGGCAAAGTATCCCGTTGGGTACTGGGGTGCGCAAGCATTGCTGGGCGCGTCCGACGTGTGGATCAATACTTCGGATCACGAGCGTTTGCATGCCTGGTCGATACCACGCGAAGGGGCGCCCCGGGTCACTTTGCATCTGCACGGCAACGCCGGAAACATTACGCATTGGCATGCTCGCTTTCGCGAAATCCGGGCGGCCGGGACGGCGGTCCTGGCGCTGGACTACCGCGGCTACGGAAAGAGCAGCGGAAGGCCTACGGAGACCGGACTCTACAGCGACGCAGAGGCGGCATACGACTACCTGGTGAACGCCGGGTACCGACCGGATCAGATCGTAGTGTACGGCGAATCTCTGGGCACGGCCATCGCGGTGGATCTGGCTTCGCGCCGGCCGTGCGCCGGCGTGATTCTGGAATCGCCCTTCACGTCCGCAAGACAAGTGGCGAACACCATTATTCCGATCTTGGGCCCGCTGCTGATATGGGGTCTCGACTCCCGCGCGAAAATCGGGGGCATGCATGCGCCGCTCCTGGTGATGCATGGCGATCGTGACGCAGTGATACCGTTGCGCCTCGGTCAGGACCTGTTCGCGGCGGCGCTTGAGCCGAAGTCCTTCTGGCTGGTGCCCGGCGCCGGTCACAATGACATCGCGGAGGTGGCGGGACTGACTTATCGGGAACGCCTGCGATCGTTTTACGACGGACTGGCGAAGGCGTCGCGATAGCGTCGTGATAGCGTCGTGATAGCGTCGTGATAGGCGGGCGGTGGCCGCCTAAAGCGCGCCGCATGCGATCATGAGTCTTGATCTCACTTGTTCTGGTCCTGCTGGCCGTCGACATGGGCGGCGCGGCGCGCGATCTGGCGCGGGGCGTGGCGGCCGCGGTGGCGCACGAACCGGCCGCGCTCAGCATTCGCAATGTGTCTTCGCTGGGTCCGCGCGAGGCGGCCGAGATCGGGCGCGTGTTCGAATCGGAACTGAAGCCCGCGGGAGCGGGCGCGGCGGAGGTGCAGATCACCATCTCGGAGAATCCGACGCAGTTCCTGCTGGTGGCTGAGATTCACCGTGGGGACGAGCGCCACGTGATGATAGAATCCTGGCCGCGCGCGGCGGCGTCCGCGGCCGGCGGGGAAGGCGCCGCGGCACAGGTCACCCTGGAAAAAAAGCTGCTGTGGGAGCAGGACCAACCTATCCTGGATGCGGCCCAGGCCGGCGACGCGCTAGTGGTGCTGGACGCGGAGCATGTGCTGCGGGTGCGCGGATCGGAACGGCAATCCGCGCCGATCCCCCTCGCGCATCCATGGCCGCGCGATTTGCGGGGACGGCTGTCGGTGAGCGGCACGGCATTCACCGCCTGGCTTCCGGGGACGCTGTGCCGGGGGGCTTTGGAGCCGCAATTTAGCATCGAATGCCGCGAGTCACAAGAACCTTGGCTGATCGGCCCAGGAGCGCTGGCGACTTTCGCAACGCCGGGCAACTTCTTCCAGGGCCGCATCGACGTGGAACCGGGCGGCGTGCACGAGGTGCCCCCATTTTATGCCGCCGCACCCGCGGGAGACGGCTGGATATTGGCCGGCACGGACGGCCGGGCGCGGGTATACACGCACTCCTGGCAAACAGCCGGCGAGGCGGCGGAGATGGGCAGCGATGTGGCGTCGATCGACACGCCTTGCGGCGGGCGTGTGATTGCCACCCGCCCGTCAGGCCCGCAGGAGCCGGACGCTGTTCAGCCATTCGAGATCACCGGAGGGGCGGCGCGCCCGTCCGGCAAAGCACTGGAGTTCTCTGGCTCCATCACCGCGCTCTGGTCCGCCGGCAGTTCTGCCACGGCGGTGGTGCGCGACCTTCAGACCGGACGCTATGCGGCCTTCAGCCTGGCTCCCGCTTGCGGCCGTTAGCGCGCTGGCAGTGTGCGGCGGAGCCATCCGCCCGCGCTACGGCGGAACCTTGCGCGTGGAGATGCGCGCGGCGCCGGCCGCGCTGGACGCGAATACACCGGAGGCCTCACCGCTGGCCGCGCTGGTCTTCGAGCCGCTGTTGCGTCTGGATGAAACGGGCACGCCCCAGCCTTGCCTGGCCGTTTCCTGGCAGCACGAAGGTACAGGCAAGCGCTGGCAATTCAATTTGCGGCCCGGCGTCAAGCTGCACGATGGGACGCAAATGACCCCCGGCGACGTGGCGTCGGCGTTACAGGCTGCCTTGCCAGGGCTGGCCGCCACCGCTAACGGCGAGGCGGTGATCATCCGCGCCGAACGCGGCCTATCCAGCCTGCTGCTCGACCTGGCGCACACCCGCTTGGTGAGCACCGGGCCGTTTCGCGTGTCCGCGTTCGAGCCCGGCCGCCGCGTCACGCTGGCCGCCAACCAGGACTATTGGGACGGCCGTCCGTTTCTGGATGGCATCGACGTGCAACTGGGCCGGCCGCTGCGCGACCAGCTTGTCGATCTGGAACTGGGCAAGACGGATTTCGCCGAGATTGCTCCGGCGGACTTGCGGCGCGCCTCCGAACACGGGCGGGCGGTTTGGTCCAGCTCGCCGGTGAATCTGCTGGCGCTCCAGTTCACGCCGGGGCGCGCCGAGGACCCGCGGCTGCGGGAAGCGCTGGCGCTGGCCATCGACCGCGCGGCCATGCACAACGTGCTCCTGCAGAAGCAAGGCGAGGCCACGGCCGCGCTGCTGCCGCAATGGTTGAGCGGCTATGCGTTTGCCTTTCCGGCCGCGCAGGACCTGGGGCGTGCGCGTGCGCTGGCCGGCAGCCTGCCGCCGGCGGCCCGCACTCTCACGCTCACTTACGATCCCGCGGTGCGCGCGGCGAGATCGCTGGCCGAACGGGTAGCCGTCAACGCGCGCGATGCCGGACTGGCCGTGCAGGTCTCGAGCCAGGCGGCGCAGGCGGATGTGCGCCTGGTGGAAGTTCGCATCCGCTCTCTGGATGCCGCGCGCGCAATGGTTGAAGTGGCCGCGGCGCTGGCTTTGGAAGCGCCCCCCTTCGTGGCGACGACAGCAGCGCTCTACGAAGCCGAACACCAGCTGCTCGAAGGCCGCCGGGTGATTCCGCTGTTCCATCTTCCCGATCTTTACGGCGCGGGCAGCCGCGTGCGGGTGTTTGCGCCGCCGGCGGTCACGCGCCTGGGTTATTGGCGATTCGACCAGGTCTGGCTGGCCGTTAAGCCAAGCGGGACGGCGCCATGACCTTCCGCACGCGGCTGCTGCTGATCTTCTCGCTGACCGTGGTGATCGCCGTAGTATTCGTGGGGGCCATCGTATCGACGACTACGCGGCGGGCTTTCGAGCGTCTCGACGAGCAGCGGGTGGCGGCGCTGACCGCGCAATTCCGGCAGGAGTTTCTCCGCCGCCAACGCGAGATTGCGCGGCAGGTGAAGGATATCGCCCAGGCCGACACCACGCGCGACATGGTGATCGGGCTGACCCGCCCGGACGCGGGTGCGTCGGCTTACTACGAAGCCGCGCAGCCGGTGGCCACGGCGCACAACCTGGATTTTCTGGAGCTGGTCTCCGGCAACGGAAGCATCGTCTCGTCGGCGCAGTGGCCGGCGCGCTTCGATTATCACGAAGACTGGGTGACTCGCCGCCAGGACTGGGATACCCAGGAACCCTTCCTGAAGCGCGAGGAACTGCCCTCGGATACGGCATTGGCCTTAGTCGCGGTGCGCATGGCGCAGGTGGCGGACAGCAAGCTGTATGTGATCGGCGGGCAGGCGCTCGACCGCGAATTTCTTTCGACATTCGTGCTGCCGGCCGGTATGCGGGCGCTGTTGTACCGGGAGCCGCAGTCGGTGATCGATGCGTCCGGCCCGGTGCCGCAGACCGCGGCCCTGGCTCCGCTCATCAACGAGATTCGGCAGCGGCGGACCGACTTGACCCGAACCGTGAACTGGTCGGGCGACGCCGCCGGCGCCGAAACGTTTCACGGCATTCCGCTGATCGGTCCGGACAACGAACTGATGGGCGCGTTCCTGGTGGGGAGTTCGCGGCGCGAGCAGGTGGGGCTGGAGCGCTTTCTGCGCCGCGTCGAAATCCTGGTGGCGGCGGGCGGAATCCTGCTGGCGGTGCTGGTGACCTTCTGGACCACCGCGCGCATTACGCGTCCGGTGGAAGCGCTGGCTGCGGGAGCCCGGGCGGTGGCCGGCGGCGACTGGCACGCACAGGTGGACGTACGCTCCGGCGATGAGATCGGCGCGCTGGCCGCGGCATTCAACCAGATGACGGGGGAACTGCTGGAGCAGCGCGACCGGCTGGTGCAGGCCGAGCGGGTGGCCGCCTGGCGGGAATTGGCCCGCCGCCTGGCGCACGAGTTGAAGAATCCGCTGTTTCCGCTGCAGATCACCGTGGAGAACCTGCAGCGCGCGCGGGCCACGCATCCCGAGCAGTTCGATGAAGTGTTTCGCGAGAGCACGGCCACGCTGCTGGCGGAGCTGGGCATACTGCGCGGCATCATCGGGCGCTTCAGCGACTTCGCCAAAATGCCGCCGCCGCGCCTGGAAACGGTGGACCTGAACGGCCTGGTGCGCGACAGCCTGAAGCTGTTCGAGGCGCAGATGCAGGCCGCCGGCGTCGAACTGGGGCTGGAGCTGGCGCCGGATCTGCGGGCGATTCAGGCGGACCCCAGCCAACTCGGGCGGGCCGTGCAGAACCTGGTGTTGAACGCCATCGACGCCATGCCTTCGGGAGGCAGGCTCACCGTCCGCACCATCGCAAAGGAAAGCGGCGTGCGCCTGGAGGTGGCCGACACCGGCCAGGGGCTGACGCAGGAAGAATGCGACCGGTTGTTCACACCATACTACACGACCAAGACGCACGGCACCGGGCTGGGGCTGGCTATCGTGCAATCCGTGGTCAGCGATCACGGGGGCAAGATCGCCGTGCGCAGCGAGCCGGGCAAGGGCGCCACGTTCACCATCGATCTGCATTGACGGGGCCAAGCGACGCACGGCCGCCGCTTGATAAAATATGGCGTATGCCGCTCCGCCAATACGCTCTGGCGGTGTGTCTGTGCGCCGTGGCGGCAGCAGGGCAGCAGCCCTCTCCGGCACCTCCAGACGCCGAGATGAGCAGCGCCATAGAGGAGTTTAAGGCCCAAACACGCAATTTGGGCCTGCGCGCCGACAGCCCGCCCAAGGCCGCCCGGCACAGTCCTTTGCGCGACTGGCACGGGCGCCTGTTCGAGAATTTTCGCAACGATGCGCTGGATGCGGTGCCCCACGAGATCCGCCAGAACGGCGGCGACAAAGGCCTGTTGCGCCGCAATCAATTCGGGTTCAACGTAGCCGGCCCGCTGGCGCTGCCGCACCTGATCGAGGGGCGCAATACGTATTTCTCGATCTCTTATGAGGGTGTGCGCGAAGACATTGCGCGCACGTATCTCCAGACCATCCCCACCATGGCGCAGCGCAGCGGCGATTATTCAGACGTGGTGGATGCGGCCGGCAACGTACTTCCGATTTACGATCCGGGCACCACCAGTCCCAATGCGGGTTACGATGCGACGCAACCGGTCTCCACGACCAACCTGCAATACCAACGCGATCCGTTTCCGGGCAACGTCATTCCGAAATCCCAACTGGACCCGGTGGCGCTCAACGCGCTTAAGTTCTATCCGGCGCCCAACACGGACATCGGACCATTTTTCCGCAATAACTACTTCATCGATTCACCGGAGACCAACACGGCCAACGGCATGATCGGCAAGCTGGATCAAACCATTCGGGAGCGGCATCGCGTGACGGTGGAGCTGGCGTTTTCGAACGGCACTCTGGGCGCCGCCCAGTGGTTTCCTTCGGCCGCCAATCCGGGGCCTTCCAACCGCGATTTCCAAACCCGCCGCGGATCGCTCGAATACGTGTTCACGGCCTCGGCGCGCACCGTCAACACGCTGACCTTCGAAGCCAATTCCAATGTGTCGACCAGCGGCGACCCGCAGGATCAGACCAATTACGCGGCGCAGATAGGCCTGGCGGGAATTGAGGGGAACGGCTTCCCGCAGGTCGCGCTGGGCCCTTACCTGAGCATGGGGCAGGCGTATCCGTTCTCGCGGAACGCGCGCAACGTATACACGTGGACCGACGGCCTCTCCACCAAGCGCGGCCAGCACACGGTGCGGGTGGTTGGCCAGTATACGCGCCAGCAGGTGAACAGCTTCTGGCCGCAATACCCGGCGGGCCTGCTTTCATTCAACGAAGGGCTGACCAGCCTGCCGGGGATCGTGGATACGGGCGACGCGCTGGCCAGCTTCCTGCTCGGCATGCCGTATTTCGCCGAGCAGACCATCGATACGCAGCCTTCCTATTTCAGGCGCTCGGAAGGATCGCTGGCGTTTCGCGACCGCTATGAGGCGATGAAGGGCCTCACCATCAGTCTGGGGCTCACTGTGGAGATGTTTCGACCGCGCATGGAGAAATACGACCGGCAGTCGACCGTGGACCTGAGCGCCATCAATCCCGCGAACGGCCTGGCGGGGGCGCTGGTGGTGGCGGGACAAGACGGCCTGGGCAGCGCATTCCAGCCCACGCTGGTGCGCCTGGCGCCCAGCCTGAGCATTGCCTGGAATCCGCGGAATGACGCCAAGACCGTGGTGCGGGCGTCCTTCGCGCGCAATTATTCGGGCATTCCCATCTATTCGGGCCAGTTTGGCACACAGGGCTTCAACCTGTATTCCACGTTTCTCTCGCCCGACGCACAGTTGCAGCCGGCGCTGGTGTTGCGCAATGGCATGCCTGCACCGGCCATGCCCATCCCCGACCTGAAGCCCGACGCAGCAAATAATACGATTGCCGATCTGATGGATAGGTCGGACCGTCTGCCCACATATCAATCGGCTTCGCTGTCGGTAGAGAGGGAACTGCCCGGATCGACCATCCTCACCGCGGGGGCGGCCTACTCCGGGGGCAAGAACCTGCTGGTAGGCAACGGCTCCGCCAATCCCAATGCCATCCCGCTCGAAGACCTGAAGTACGGGATTCAGTTAAACGATCTGGCGTTCAATCAATCGCTGCGGCCTTATCCGCAGTATCAGGGATTCAATTTGTACGGCCTGTATCCGGTGGGCCGCTACCAGCGGGACGCGGGCTACGTAAGAGTGGAGAAGCGCCTGTCGCAAGGGCTGTCGCTGAGCGCGTATTTCGAATTCAACAAGCAGATGGACGACTACTCGGGACCCTACGGCACGCAGGATTTCTACAACCGGCAGGACGAATGGTCGGTGACCGCGGGCAATCGTCCGGAGCACCTGGATCTGACGTACACCTACGAACTGCCGATCGGCAGCAATAAGCCGTTTCTGCGTTTTCCGGACTGGCGCCGGTACGTGATCGACGGGTGGTCGGTGAGCGGCATGGCGACGGTGGCCAGCGGTGATCCCATTTACCTGACTCCGCTGTTCAACAACACAGGCGGCGTGGTGCAGGCGCTGCATGTGGACGCGGTGCCCGGCGTTGACCCCCACGTCCCAAACCAGGGCCCGGGGCTGTGGTACAACCCGGCGGCATTCGTGCAACCCCCGGATTTCACGATCGGCGACGTATCGCGCACGCAAGCCGGCCTGCTGAATCCCGGCTGGCAGAATTGGGATATGTCGTTGAACAAGCGCTTCGCTTTGGCGGCGGAGCGTACCCTGGAGTTCAACGCGGCGGCCTTCGATTTCATCAATCACGCCAATTGGAACGATCCGGATAACACCATCGGGTCGGCCACCACGCCCAATGTGAATGCGGGGAAGATCATCGGCTCGCGGGGCGGCCGCGTGATTCAATTGGGGCTGAGGTTGAGCTTCTGATGAATGCGCGCTGGCTGCTGCCGGTGTTGATGTTGATCGCGGCGCTGGCCGCTACTCCCCCTAAGCTCACCAACTCAATCCTCAAGGTCGCCGTGTGGGCAGGCGACAAGGACGCGCCTCCGCTAGCCGCCAAGGATCTCAGAGCCACGCTGGGAGGAACGGCCTCGCGGGTGGTGGACGTGAAGGGCCCAGACGACGACCTTTTGCTGGTGGTGGTGCTCGATCTGGCCGGCGATCTGTCGCTGGCGGAGCCGGCCAAGGAAGCCCTGGCGGCAGATATCGAGAAACTGCCGCCGCGCGCAACCGTGGCGGTCATGCGCGCGCAGGACGGGCCCAAGGTGCTGGCGGACCCAGGCGTGGATCGCGCGCCGGCGGTGGCCGCCGTGCACGACCTGCCTGTGAGCGGCAAGGCCGGGCTGCTGGACACCGTGGAAACCGTGACCAACCTGGCCGATGCGATTCTGGCCAAGAGCAACGTGCGCGTGGCCGTGCTGTATTTGACCGACAGCGACGTGGAGAACTACCGCGAGGATTTCACCAACCCGGTCATCAACTCGAGTGACACGCACGATTTGAGCCGCCGCTTTCCCGAGGCATTAATTCAAGACAAGATCTCGAAGGTTGCGGGGGTACTGGCGGAGCGGCAGGCGCCGCTGTTCGTGGTGCACCTGAGGGCTCGCAGCGACCGATTGGGCGAGGCCTATCAGAACGGGTTGAAGCAACTGGCGGAGGTGACCGGCGGCAGCGCCATCTTCTGCCGGTCGAGTGAAGAGATCGCAGAAGCCATCGATCGCGCGCTGGCGCAGATCACGTCTTCCTACAGCGTGGCGGTGGCGTTGCCCGAGCACGCGCCGAAGAGCTTGCAGGTGCAACTGGATGCGGGAGAGAAAGGCAGCCTGACCTATCGCACCCGTTTTGTGGTGAAAGAGAGATAATACGGTGGCAGTGAAACGTTGGGGCATATTGGTCATCCTGCTGGCGGCCGCCGCGGTGGCGGTATGGCGGGAGAGCGTCGTCCGGCGGCAGGCCAATCAGATCGCGGCAGCGACGCATCAGAACGAGCAGCTGCGGCGGCAGGTGAACGATCTCACGCGCGCCGCGCCGCCGGGTTCCGCGGCCAGCGCGCCGGCGCCCGCGACGGAGATCCCCGCCGCCCCCCGCGCGGCGCGCCCCTCCATGAATCCGGAAGACGCCATCGCCATTCAGCGGCTGAAGCTTTCGCTCGGGGATGCCAACGTTTCCATCGCGCGCCTGGAGGCCCGCGCGGACGAGGCGGAGGCGCAGCTCCGCAATCTACGGGTGGAGAACAAGCGGCTGGCCGCGTCGGAAAGCGATCTGAAGGAGAGCCTGTCCACCGCCAACCAGGCGGTGGATGCGTTGCAGAAGGAGTTGAAGAGCAGCCGCGACCGCGTGACGCAGGTGGAGATTACTTATCAAAAACTGCGGGACCAGAGCGGCGGCGACGTACAGAAGATCGCGCAGCTCCAGCAGTTTGCCGCTGAGTTGCAGGATATCCACCAGCGCCGCGAGGCCTACCTGAACAGCATCCTGCGGCGCTACAAGCAGATTACCGAGCAATACCGGTCCATGTCCGGAGTGCTGCAGGCGCAGCGCACCGACGCGCCCGCCGCGGGCAGCGCCGACCTGGCGCGCATCCAGGATGCCATTGCCATGGCCGAGGAAGACTTGCGCCAGTTGAACAGTTTAGATGCGCAAGCCCGCCTGATCCAGAAGAAGATGGCCGGCAAGTGACGGGAGCCCCGCACACGCCGCGCGGAACTCTGTACCTGGTGGGCACGCCGATCGGCAACCTGGAAGACATGACCTATCGCGCGGCGCGCGTGCTGCGGGAGGCGGACCTGATCGCGTGCGAGGACACGCGCCAGACCCGCAAGCTACTGGACCATTACGAAATCAGCAAGCCCACGGTGAGCTATCACGAACACAACGAAACCGGGCGCAGCCTGGAGTTGATTGAAAAGCTGCTGGCGGGGGCCAGGGTGGCGCTGGTGTCCGATGCCGGCATGCCGCTGATCTGCGACCCGGGCTACCGGCTGGTGCGCGCGGCGGTGGAGCAGGGCATACGGGTGGAGGCGGTGCCGGGGGCGTCCGCGCTGGTCACCGCGCTGGCGGCATCCGGCCTGGCGACCGACAGCTTTCATTTTGGCGGCTTCCTGCCGGCCAAATCCGGTCAGCGGCTGCGCGTGCTCGAAGCGCTCGCCGACGAGCCGTGCACGTTGATCTTTTATGATGCGCCGCACCGCATCGTGGAGACGCTGGCGGGGGTCGAGCAGACTATGGGCGAACGGCCGGTGGTGGTGGCGCGAGAACTGACCAAAGTGCATGAGGAGTTTCTGCGCGGCCCGGCGGCCGAGGTCCGCGCTGTGTTGGCGGCCCGCGAATCGGTGAAAGGCGAGATTACCCTGTTAATCGGCAAGCGGCCGGCCGCGGCCGTGGACGATACCCCCGTGGCGGAAGCCGTGGAGGTTTGTATGGCGCGGGGTATGTCCCGCATGGAGGCCATCAAGACAGTGGCGCATCGTAGAGGGTGGCCGAAGCGCGAAGTCTATGCCGAACTGGAGAAGCTGAAGCGCGGGTAGCCGGAAGATTACTTGGCAGCCTGCGCGGCCGGCGCGGCCATCACATTGAGCGCCGACAGTTTCTGATCGCCGTCGCGCGTAGCATCCACGGCGATGCGCGCTCCCACCAGGATGTCCGCCGGCTTGATCTCTTTATCGTCCTTCAGGAATTTAGTTTTCTTCGAGAGGCGGAAGGTGATGCTCTGTTGCTCCGCCGCGGGGTCGGAGGGATCCAGCTCGACGATGAGCTCCTTTTTAGTCAGGGACTTTACGGTTCCGTTGAAGGTAACCGCGGGCCCGTTATAAGGGCCGGAGTTCGCGGAGGCGGAGACCGGCCCGCGGCGGCGGGGGGCAAACTGCGCAGGAGAGAGCGCCGGCAGCAGGAGTATCAGCAAAGCAGGGGAGAGGATTGCATACCGCATCATCCTCATTCTCGCAGAAAGTGGCGGAATTTCCACTGCAACCTTACGCGCCCTTTCTAACGTCTCAAGCTAATTAGGATAAGACTATGTCTGAGACTTACGGTTTCACGCGCCGCGGGCTGCTGATGGTCGCGGCCGGAGCGAGCGCACAACCCTGGTTCCGGCTGTATGCCGGCAACTCGGACTTCTGGAACAAGAAAGAGCCGGCGGAGTGGTCCAGCGAAGAGATCGATAAGCTGCTGACAAAATCGCCGTGGGCCAAAGAGGTGACGGCTTCGTCGGCGGCCATGAGCCGGCCCTACGGAGGCGCCTCGCCGGGGGATCCCGGGGTCGGCGGCGGCGGTGGTTATCCTGCCGGCGGTGGCGGGTACCCTGGCGGCGGCGGCATGGGTGGCGGCGGCCGGGGAATGGGCGGCGGCAGGCGCGGCGGCGGTCAAGGCGGACCGATGCCCATATCCTATAAGGCTACGGTGCGCTGGGAAAGCGCCAAGCCCATAGTGGAGGCCCTGAAAAATCCGCTGCCCGAGGAGTTCGCCAACGCCTACGTCATCAGCGTCAGCGGTGTACCGATTCTGCGGCAGGGCCGCCAGCACTCCGACGACGGCGACTCGGGCACCACGGTGTCGCAGGGACTGACCGACGAGTTGCTCGATCGCATCAAGAACCTGACCTATCTGGAACCTAAGGGAAAGGCGCCGGCGCAGCCCAGCGCGGTCAAGAAAGGCGCGATCACCAGCTCCGGCCCTCCCACGCTGTTGTTCGGTTTTCCACGCGACGTGGTGCCGCTGACCGAAGACGATCGGGAAGTCACCTTCACCACGGAACTGGGCCAACTCCCGGTCAAGACCAAATTCAATCTGAAGGACATGATGTATCATAAAGAACTGGCGCTTTGAAACGGATGCGGATTCGCGCCAGCCAACCCGCCGTTATTGCAGTTGCCAGTTTTCAGCCCTGCCGGTTAGGGCGGGGTTTTCGGAGCTTATACTCGATGCGGAATGCCTTAAAAACGGCTGCCTGGATTGCCGGTGTGTGCCTCGGTTTTGTCCTCCACGGACAGCCGGCCGCCGCGCAGCAGCCCGCCGCGCAGCAGCCCGCCGCGCAGCAGCAGACTACCACCCAACAGCCGGCGCCCGCCGGACAACCGTCCCCTCCGCCCGCGCCTCCCCAGGTGGTGACGGCCGGCGATTTCTATGCGGGCGACGGGATCTCCATTACGGCGCAGTACTGGCTGGGTTATGGACACCCCTCTATGGGAACGGGACATGGCAACGGAAACGGCGAGCCCAGCAGCGTGGATTATCTAGGCAAACCGCGGCCGGCGCCCGCCGGAATCATCAGTATCCCGGTGGGCAAGCACAATGCGCTCCGCATTTCCTACTTCCGGATTCAAGGCAACGGGAATCCCACGCTGCCGGCTGCTTCGATCATCTACGGCACCAGTTACAACCAGGGCGATTATCTGGCTGTCCACTACGTCATGCAAAACGTCAAGGCGTCGTTCGATTACCTGTCATGGCCTTTCCCCGTGAAGGACTCCAAATTTCACATCAAGACGCTGTGGGAGGTGCAGTACACCAACATCGCGTCATCCTTTGACGCGCCGCTGCGGCACGGCCAAACCGACGCTTCGGGAGCTCCCATCATTGTCAGCGCGTATGGCAAGGATTGGTTCATCTATCCCAGCTTCGGCCTGGGCGCCGACTATCTCATCAGCCACAATTTCCGGTTCGAGGCCCGTGCGTCCGGATTCGCTTTTCCGCATCGCGCCACCATCTGGGATACGGAGGCCTCATTGAACTACCGGTTTGGCAAGTTCGAGATCCAGGGCGGCGTGAAGGCTTTCCATTTCAAGACTTCTCCGGAAAAGGTGGAGTTCGTGCAAGCGACTTACCCGGGCGCGTTTGTGGGTCTGCGTTGGTATCCGGAATATGGGAAGCGCTGATATCCGCCTGATTTTACGAAGCCTTAACAACAAAACCGTAACGCAAGCGCGCCTGCGGGCGTTTCCCGTTGCAGAGGTAATCTGCAAACGTGAAGAACACACTAAGTGCTTTCTTTTTGTCATGCGCTCTGGCGGCCGGAATTATGGCCCAGGGCCCAGGCGGCGCGCACGGCGCGCAGAATCATGTCGGGTTAATGACCGCACGGTTGAGCCTGACCGCGGAGCAGCAGTCGCAGGCCACTACGATCTTCTCCAGTGGCGCCGCCGCCGAGAAGTCTCTGCACGCGAGTCTGAGAACCGCGCACCAGGCGCTGAACGACGCGGTGCGGAGCAACAACACCGTGAGCATGGAGCAACTTGGGTCCACCATCGGCAACCTCACAGCCCAGTTGACCGTGGCACAGTCGAAAACGCGGGCCGCGTTCTATCAGATTCTCACGCCGGAGCAGCGCACCAAGCTGGACCAGATGGAGAGTCAGCGCCGCACTGGAATGCGGGGGCATGCCCGGGCTGGTTCGGGGGAAGTCAGCCAATAGCAGAACCAGGGGTCGCCTTGCTGTTCCCTCCGGAACCCGAAGCCGCGGAGACCACCGTCCGCGCGGAGATAGAGGCCTGCCTTGCTCTGGCGCACGCGACTGAGATCATGCTCGCCGCGGGCCAGCGGTTGGCCGCCGCGCGACAAGCGGTGGAGCTCGTCAGGGCTTATGATAGAGTTCTGGAGAATATCCGGCTCGTTCCCGTATCCATATCAGAGCAGCAACGGGTGCGCGATCAACTTGCGCCCGTGAAGGATCTGCTCAGAAAGTATCGGCTCCGTTGAGGGTGAATTTTTAGCCCACCTGTTGCAGCGGAGTTACACGAGCCGGTAAGAGGACTTATAAAGGTGACTCATCGACTAATTTATTCAGCCATTGTACGCAAGAGCTATACCCGGTTTCTGGTTTCCGCGGCTATGTTATGGCCGCTGCTTTGTTTGGCCCAGGCGCCGCCTTACACCATTACGACGGTAGCTGGGTCGGGGTGTGCGGTGACGGGCTGCACGGGCGGTTCTTCTGGAGATGGCGGCGCGGCCACCAGCGCCCAACTGAACGGCCCGTTCGGCCTCCTGTTCGATTCCTCCGGAAACCTGTATATCGCGGATTCCAACAACAACCGCGTGCGCAAGATTTCCAACGGCTCGATCTCCACGGTGGCGGGCAACGGCACCGCTGGGTTCGCGGGTGACGGATCATCCGCCACGGCCAGCGGCACCGAGTTGAACAGCCCCTCGGGTGTGACCTTCGACAGCAAGGGCAACATGTATATCGCCGACAGCGGCAACTACGAAGTCCGGGAGGTGTCCGGTGGCAATATCTCCACCTTCGCCGGAAAGAACACCCTGGGCGCCGGTTTTGGCGGCAACCTGGGGGCGGCTGTCAACGCGCAGATGGACAATCCCTCCAGCGTAGCCGTGGATGCCTCCGGCAACGTGTACATTGCGGATCCCGGCGCGAATGTAGTGAGCGTGGTATGCGCCAACCAGACGCCCATCGCCTGCACCAATAATGTTTTCGGCAGCGCCACCTTCGCCGCGGGCGACATCAGCACGTTCGCCGGGAATCAAGCGTCCGGCTGCGGATATTCAGGCGATGGAGGTCTCGCCACAGGCGCGCAGCTTTGCAACCCCAATGGCGTCTTTCTGGATGCAGCCGGCAACCTGTACATCGCGGACACCGGCAACCACGCCATCCGCAAGGTCAATACCAGCGGAGTGATCAGCACCGTGGCGGGCAACGGAGTCTTCGGCTATTCCGGCGACGGCGGTCCGGCGATTCAGGCTACGCTCAACAATCCTAAGGGCGTTGCAGTGGATGCCTCCGACAATATCTACATTGCCGACTCGGACAACTCCGTAATCCGCCTGGTGGACAGCAACGGCACCATCGTCACTATAGCCGGCAACCAGGCGCTGGGACCCGGCTGGAGCGGGGATGGAGGCGCCGCCACCAGCGCCCAACTGTTCTTTCCTTCGGGCGTGGCAGTGCATGGAGGGAACGTCTACATCTCGGATAGTGCGAACAATGCCATCCGCCTGCTGACGCCCGTGGCCGAGGTTCCTAAGGTGAATGCGGGCGGAGTGGTGAACGGAGCCAGCTTCGCCGCTCCCGTAGTTCCCGGCAGCATTGCCTCGGTCTTTGGCGATTTCTTCCTTACGTCGACATCCGTTGACACGGCCCTGCCGCTTTCGATTAACCTCGGTAACCTGTCTTTTCAATTCGGCGGCACGGCGGCGCCTCTGTTCTTCGTTTCCGGCGGGCAGGCGAACGTGCAAGTGCCATGGGAGGTAGCGCAGCAGTCGTCTACCACCATTACGCCGATGCTGTTCAGTTCCACAGGCACCGCGCAATCGGTGACCGTGGCGCAATTCGCACCGGCCATCTTCACCCAGAACGCCCAGGGCACCGGAGCGGGGGCCATCCTGGACCAGAACTATAAGCCGATCAACGCCGCTAACCCCGCGGTAGCCGGTACGACTACGATCCTGATTTACTGTACCGGTTTGGGTGCGGTGACAAGCAATCAGCCCGCCACCGGCGCGCCGGCGTCAACCAACTCCAATAACCTGGCGCATACATCCACGACGCCCACGGTAACCATCGGCGGGCTGACGGCCAATGTGACATTCTCGGGACTCGCGCCGGGCTACGTAGGTCTATACCAGGTCAACGCGGAAGTGCCCGCGGGAGTCGCTTCGGGCGCGGCCGTGCCCGTGGTGGTTTCGATGGGCACCGTGAACTCCAACACCGTGACGATCGCGGTGCAATAGGCTTCGCCTGTTTACCGGTCCTTCACCGCGATGGCGATGATGGACGCGGGCGGCCATGGCAACCGCGCGTCGATGCGCCGCCACAGCCACACCAGCCGGTCGAAGATGCGCAGC
This sequence comes from Bryobacteraceae bacterium, assembly GCA_035308525.1. Classification (GTDB taxonomy): domain Bacteria; phylum Acidobacteriota; class Terriglobia; order Bryobacterales; family Bryobacteraceae; genus Bog-159. The sequence goes on along the minus strand of DATGGM010000171.1, from coordinate 48,203 downwards.
AGGAATCGGCTGAGCGTCCGGCTTTTCAGGATACGGCCTGTCACGTACCAGGGAGGGCGTGAAATGCGGTTGAAGTCCAGGATGCGTTCGACTCGGAAGCCGGCCTGTTCCAGCCGCTGCCGCAGTTCTTCTCGCGAATAACGGCGGAAGTGGCCCAACGCCATATCCAGCGATCCGAAAATTTCCTGGCCGTGCGGCACCAGCACGATGGCGCGTCCGCCGGGTTCGAGCGCCGTGTAGATGTTGCGTAGGCCCGCGGCGTCGTCCTTGATGTGCTCGAGCACATTCAGACAGACCACCGAATCCACCACGCCGGCCAGGGACGCGAAATCGTCCGGATTCTCCAGGTCGCAGTGCCGCACTTCCACCTTCGGACGGTGTTGAAAGCGCGCACGCAATCGTGCCAGGTACTCCTGCTCGATGTCCCCCGCGATGTAGCGTTCGCGGCGCGGAGAGAGGATGCCCGAGAGATTTCCGATGCCCGCCCCCGCCTCCAGCACCCGGCTGCCGACGTAGGGCAGTATGGTGTCCCCCAGCCATTGATTGAAGCGCCGCGCGCCGGACAGGGCGTCCAGGATGTCCGGTCCGGATCCTTTGTAGAGGTCGCTCGTGAAGGCATATTTCAGGATCACGTAGACAGCCTCGAAGGCGTCCTTTAAACCGATCTTCTTGCCTTCCTCGTAAGTGCGTCCGTGATAGGCGATGGGCGTTTCATAAACGCGCACGCGGCGTTTGGCCAGCTTGATGGTCAGCTCCGGCTCCATGCCAAAGCGGTCGCTGCGCAGCGGAATGCTCTTGAGCAGGGAAGTGCGGAAGGCCTTGTAACACGTCTCCATGTCCGTCAGATTCAAGTCCGCCACGATGTTGCACATGCCGGTGAGAATCTGATTGGCCACCGAATGCCAGAAGTAGAGCACGCGGCGCTCTCCGGAGATCATGAAACGCGAGCCGAATACCGCATCGGCCTTGCCCTCCAGCAGAGGGCCGAGGACGCGCCCGTATTCGCGGGGGTCGTATTCCAGATCCGCATCCTGAATGATCGAGAACTCGCCGGTGGCGTGCTCGATGGCCGTGCGAATGGCGGCGCCCTTGCCTTGATTGCGGGGTTGCCGGATCAAGCGGAGAACGCCGGGGTGCGCGGCGGCGAGGTCCTCCACGATCTCGGCCGAGCCGTCCCGGGAGCCGTCATCCACCACGATTATTTCCCGGCTGACGCCCTCAGGGAGGGGGGCCGCCATGACCCGCTCGAGCAACGTTCCGACGTATTCTTCTTCGTTGTATAGGGGGATCAGAATGGAGACGGTGGTAGCTGCCATGGCGGCGGGATTCTCCATTGTACAGGTATGGGGCAGCCCGCGTAAGCTAACGATCAAGCCTACTGAACGAGCGGGCTGGTCCGCCGTGCGCTGCGCAGCACCAGTTCTTCCAGATCTAGTAAGTGCTTTGGCTCAAACTGGTGGCGGGACCAGCGGCTGGACGGCTCCAATTCGATACCCACGAAATAGCCGATCTCCCGGTAGACGCAGTACCGCACTACGCCAGCCAGTTTCTCGCCCGGGCAGTGTAACTGCACGTGCGTGCCGATGGCCAGCGGTATTTCGAACTGCAAGCACATCCCCGACCGGGAAATGTCCTCCAAGAGGGCTGTAGATTTGCGCTTGTGGCCGGGTGGTTCTTTCCAGCAGACCTCCACCATGTCTGCGCAAAGCATCCGAAGTTCAGCGCGTGTTCGCGGCATGTCTTCAGCATCGGCAGGTCACCCGGAAGGCTTTAGCGGCACGCCGTTCGTGCCCAAGAATGAGCTCCTTATGCGCGCCGGCAATGGGCCATTCACAAGTGGACGATTTCCCGTAAACAATTGATTATACGGCACATCGCAAAATAGTCGCTGCGGTTATGCCGAGCCCTCCCGGTAAAATGATCTCGGGAACACATGACGTGGCATTCCATCGTTAACGCGATCCGCGGGAGACAGCACCGCGCGCACGGCGACCCCGGCCCGTTCTTTACCCTTTCGCTCGACCCGCTCTGGATCACCACCCTGGATGGCTGTTTCACGCGCGTCAACCCCGCCTTCACCAGGACAATCGGCCATAGTGAGGCGGAACTGCTCGCCACCAGCCTTCTCGATCTGCTTCATCACGAGGATCGCTGCAGAGCCGCGGCCCCCATTGCCGGTTTGGCCCGCGGCACGCCAATCACGGATATTGAGAGCCGTTTCCATTGCGCCGATGGTTCTTACAAATGGATCACGTGGAGTAGCACGCCGTTCCACGCCGAAGGGTCGGCTTATATGGTCGGCCACGACCGCACTCGCCGCAAACTGGATGAAGCCGCCCTGCGCGATGCCGAAGCCCGCTGCGTTTGCGCGGTAGAGAACAGCACCGACGCCTTCTTCGCGGTGGACCGATCCTGGCGGTTGATCCGCGTGAATCAGCAGGCGGAACATCTGTGGATGAGGGATCGGAACAACGTTCTGGGCCGCAGGCTGTGGGACGTGTTCCCTGAGGCGGTGGACAGCCGCTTTCACCAGGTTTATCAACAAGCCATGGAAACCGGCGCGCCGGCTCACCTGGAAGAATTCTATCCGCATGCGCCCCTCGACCGGTGGCTTGAGGTCCACGTTTATCCGTCCGAGGAAGGCCTGGCGGTTTACTTCCGGGATGTGACCCAGCGGCGGCGGTCGGAGGAAAAGATCCAGCGGGCGCTGCAGGAAAAGGAAGTGCTGCTGCGCGAAGTGCACCATCGGGTCAAGAACAATCTGCAGGTCATTTGCAGCATGCTCCGGCTCCAGGCGCGCTATTTTCACGATGAGGTTCTGCTGCAAACTCTGCGGGACTGCCGTGAGCGCGTGCTGGTCATGGCTTTGCTGCACGACCAACTGCACCGCGCCAAAGATCTTTCCCGCATCGATCTGGGCGAATACCTGCGCAGCCTGGCCGCCAGCCTGTTTTGCTCCTACGGCGTGAATTCGTGCGAGGTTGATCTTCATATGGACATCGAGGAGATCACCGTTTCCATCGACACCGCCATTCCCTGCGGGCTGATCGTGAACGAACTGGTTTCCAATTCGCTGCGGCACGCGTTCCCCGGAGGAAAGGGCCGCATCCGGCTGGGTCTCCGGGCGGTGCCCGGCGGCCAGGCGGAACTCACCGTGGGCGACGACGGATGCGGCCTCCCGGAAAACGATCCCGCAGCTGCTACCCGGTCCCTTGGCCTGCATCTCGTCCGCCTGCTGGCTGAGCAGATCGGCGCGGAGATCGACCGCTCCAGCGACGCCGGCACGCGCTACCGGTTGGTATTTCAAACAACGGAATCAAGAAAGGAAGAATCAGATGAGCAAGCCCCGGATCATGGTGGTTGAGGATGAGAAGGTGGTGGCCGCCGACATTGCCGCCTGTGTAGAGGGATTGGGATACGAAGTGGTGGGATCCGCCGCTTCGGGTACCGAGGCCGTCCGTCTGGCGGTCCAAACCGAGCCGGACCTGGTCCTGATGGACATCAAATTGAAAGGCTTAGTGGACGGCATCGAGGTGGCCGGAGCGCTATACGATCAGCTCAGGATTCCCGTGGTGTATCTCACGGCGCACGCCGATGCTGAGATTCTGGAGCGCGCCAAGAAAACCGCGCCCTCCGGCTATGTGTTGAAGCCGTTCGACGACCGCGCCTTGCGCACCGCCATCGAAATCGCCTTCGACCGGCACCGCCGGGAGCGGCAGCTGATCGAAGTCGGCGAGCGGCTGGCCACCGCCATCGGCAGCATCGATGAAGCCGTGGTGGTCACGCAGGAAAGCGGGCAGGTCGCCGTGATGAATCGTGTGGCCGAGGCGCTGACCGGATGGAATCAAGAGCAGGCGCTCGGCAAACCCGTCGGTGCGGTGGTCACAGTTCTCAATGCTCTTACTGGCGCACCTCTGGCCTCTCCGCTCGGCAGAGTGCTCCGGGAAGGAATCAGCATCGGGTTGGGAGAAAATGCCGTGCTCCTGAGCAGGCAAGGAACCCGCACTGCGATTCAGGGCAGCGCCACGCCCGTGCGTAGCGGCGAAAACGCCGTGGGAGTCTGCCTGTTGTTTCGCGCCGCAGGCCGGCGTTCCGGCAGCGAACCGTGGGGCGCTCCGGATCACGGTTCGACCAGCCGCATGGAGATCCTGGGCAGGCTGACGGCCGCCGTGGCTCAGAAATTCTCCAGCATGCTGGAGGCCGGCAAGGGTCGCACGCGCGCGGTGCGGCTGGCCAGCCGTCTGCTCGAGTTCGGGCAGCGCCAGCCCGGGCCTCCGATTGACCTGTATGTCAACGATCTGTTGTCCGGCCTGGACGATCTATTGCAATGCGCGCTGGGCGACGAAGTATTGCTCCGGCTGAACCTGGATCCCATGGCAGGCCGCGTCCGGGTTGATCCCGGCGAAATCGAGCTGCTCCTGATGCACATGGCCATTTGCGCGCGGGAGAACGGCCCGCGGGGCGAGTTCTCGATCACTTCCGCGTCTGTCGCGAGCGAGCTCTCGCCGGATGCCTGCGCGATCCTTACCGTTGAACCGCCGCGGGGCGGGCATGCCGCGGCGCTGGCCCTCCCTGCTTTGGACGAAATCGTGCGCCATTCGTTCGGCGAGATTCGCCTCTCGGGCGAGAACGGCGCCTTGAAGATCTACCTGCCGGCGCTTCAGTGAGGTCGCGGGCACAACCCGCTGAGGATCACTTTGCGCTGTAATAAAAGTAGATGCACGCAATCTTCTTCATGGCTGCCCTGCTCGCGGAGCCCGGCGCGCTCGAAAGCGCCAGAGACCGCCAGGATCGCGCGGAGCTCCAGAGACAGGTCACCGAACTCTCGGCGGCGGCCCAAAAAAGTCGTCACGACGGCGACGCGCAATACCGGGTGGCGCTGGTGTCCTCTTATCTTGCCGAAGTCGCCCTGGAATTGCGCGATAAGAACCAAGCCGAGCAGGCCGCCAAAGTTGGCATAGACGCCGCCGAACGCGCCATTGCCATCAACTCCCGAAACGCCGAGTACCACCGCGTGCTGGGCACGCTTTGCGGGCAGGTGGTGCCGGCAAATCTGCTCTTCGCGCTTTCTTACGGCAAGCGCGCCCGCGAGGCCATCGGCAAGGCGCTGGAACTCGATCCCAAATCGGCTCAGGCTTACCTGGCGCGCGGCGTGGGAAATTACTATCTGCCCGAGGCTATGGGTGGCGGTCCGGGCGTGGCCATCCCGGACTTTCGCAAGGCCATCAGCCTGGATGCGGCCTCCGCGGAGGCCTACCTGTGGCTGGGCCTGGCCTTGCGCAAGGAGCATCACAACAGCGACGCTCGCCAGGCTTTCGCCAAAGCTCAGCAACTGGATCCCGCCCGCGTCTGGATCAAACAGCAATTGGAGAAGACCCCCGCGCAATGAAAAACGTCGCGGTGTCGGCAGTCATTCTGGCACTCACCGCGCTTTCGTGGTTCGAGTTCCCGGGCCACAATTGGCTGCAACAGGATAGCCAGATCTACGTCCCCATATTGGAGCATCTGCGCGATCCGGCCGTGTTGCGGCGCGACATCCTGGCGGAGCGCCCGCACGTTTCGTTCACGTTGTACGACGAAACCGCACGCGGCCTGGCCCGCTCGACCGGCCTGGGCTTTCGCGAGGTACTCGAAGGCTGCCAGATGGTCACGCGCGCACTGGGCATCTGGGGCCTGTACCTGATGGCCGCCGCGTTGGGCCTTTCCGCGCCGGCATCGCTGTTGGTGGCGGGCGCCATCTCGCTGGGCGCCACCATCGGCGGACCGGCCGTACTCTCGATGGAGTTGGAACCGGACCCGCGCGGTTTTGCGGTGCCGCTCACGTTTCTGGCCATCGGCCTGGTCGCGCAAGGCCGGAACTTGTGGGCTGCCATCGCGGCCTCGGCCGCCTTCCTGATGCATCCGCCCGCCGTATGGCCGTTTTGGGGCGCCTTCATTTGCCTGGCAGTTGTCCGGCGCAAATACCACCCGCTGGTGCCGCTGGCGGGCGCCTGTATCGTGCTGGCGATTTCGGCGCGATTTCAGGACGGCGCCACCGAAGCGCAGCTCTTCTTCGCCCGCGTGACTCCCGCCATTGAGCGCCTGCAGCGTATGCGCGCGCCATATTCCTGGATCTCGGAGTGGTGGCGCGACTGGCTGCCTCGATATTTGGTTTTGTACGTGGCTTCCTTGCTGGCGTATGCCCGGCTGCGTAAACGAACGCCACCAGACCTCGGATTCATCCTGGTCTGGGTGCCGCTGATTGGCATCTTGAGCCTGCCAGCTTCGCTCCTGTTATTGGAGAAGTTGAAATGGTCGCTGATGCCGCAGCTCCAGCCGATGCGCGCGCTGTTGTTCGTGGTGGTGCTGGCGCAGTTTACAGCGGCCGCGGACGGCATCCTGGCGGCTCAGGCGCGCCGCTTCCCCGAAGCCTTCGCGTGGTTTGCGCTGGTCTACCTGGCAAGCGGACCGGTCTCGGGCCGGTTTGCGCTGGTCTCCGCACTGGTTGCCGTGGGCGCGACGTTCGCCGCTTGGGCCGAGAGCCGCAAATTCAAGTGGAGCGCGCCGGCACTGGCTGCCGTGACGGTGGCCGCGTTCTTCCTTTTCCCGAACCTTGCCGGCGTCCGCCATCCGCAACTACACACACCCGAGCTGACCGGCCTATCCGCCTGGGCGCGCGCCTCCAGCCCGCGCGATGCCGTTTTCCTGTTCCCCGACGCCGGCAAGCAGCTGCAGCCCGGCATCTTCCGCAGCGAGGCCCTACGCGCCGTTTACGTGGATTGGAAGGGTGGCGGGCAAGTAAACTACCTGACGGAGCTGGGCGAGCAATGGTGGGCTCGCTGGCAGCAGGTAATGGCTCAGCCGTTCAGCGCGGGCGACCTGGCGCGCGACCGCGCGCTGGGCATCGACTACATCGTGCTCACGCCACGCAACCGCCTGCCGGACCGTGCGCCGGTCTTCGAAAACGCCGGGTACGTGGTCTATGCGATATAACTCAACGGTCCCGTCCGGTGCCCCGCGCGTATTTGATGGCCAGGGAATGATATAACGGCCGCGGGAAACCGCGCATCAGCAACACCAGCAGGCGATAGCGCCAACCGGGAATCACCAGCCACCGGCCGCGATCGAGGCCGCGCAGCGAAGCCGCCACCACCTCGTCGGCGGACATCCACATCCACGCCGGGATTTGCTTGCGGTCGAAGTGCATGGTGTCGTGGAATTCGGAGAGCGTGAATCCCGGGCACAGCGCCTGCACCCGTACCGGCGAGCCGATGCTTTTCAGCTCCATGTAGAGGCCTTCGGTAAAGCTGGTCATCCAGGTTTTGGTGGCGGAATAGCTGACGCTGCCCGGATTCTGTCCGAAACCCGAGACCGACGATACGTTAATGATGCTGCCCCGCCGGCGGGGGACCATGCCTTCGAGCGCGGCGTGCATCAGTCGCATGGGCGCGAGGACGTGCAGGCGGTGCATCTGGTCCTGGCCGTCGAGCGGCACGGAAAAGAAGCGTCCGGCGATGCCGAAGCCGGCGTTGTTGACCAGGAATTCGAGGTTCGGCGCCGCCGCGATGCGCTCTTCGACCGCTTTCAAGTCTGTGTCGCGCGTGAGATCCGCCGGCAGGACTTCGGCTTGCACCGACGAATCGGCGGCTTGGATGGCTTGCGCCTGCTCTTCCAGGCGATCCCGCCGCCGCGCCACCAGCACCAGATCGCAGCCGCGGGCGGCCAAGTGGCGGGCGAATGTTGCGCCGATGCCGCTCGAAGCACCCGTAATCATGGCCAAAGGACGTAGTTGCGGCATCGCAGTAGCGGTCATCATAGCATCGCCTGGCGGGCGCCGCCGGAGACTACCGGGTTATGCTTGAGAGTTGTCAGACGAATCCCAGAAGGTTAACAGTGGAGATCCGCCCGTTCAAGCATCTCCTGACTTTGCAATAAGCTACCCGCCAATGGCGCAAGCCGGCTGTAATGCGCGATACAGAATGTATAGCAGTTTATGGCGAATGTGCGTCACAATTCAATTAAGGCTAGTCAGGCCCCTATGACAGATACCCAGCCGCTCACCCGCAAGCCGGGTCCCCGACGTGAGAGCTCCGCCGCCGTGCGGAATGAGTCCGCTTTGCTGGTCAACCCCCTCGATCCAAACCACATCGTGGGTGTGCAGGAAATCACGCCGACAGATGGTACGCGGGTCATCTCCGCCCGCGTCAGTTTCGATGGAGGCGCCGCCTGGCGGGAATCCTGGCCTCTCCCGGTGGAGAGAAGCTGGGCTGGTCTGGTAGGCCCTGTACTTGCCGTGGACGCGCACGGCAACTTGAATCTCGCGGCTCTGGCCCTCGATCCGGACCGTTCCCGCGCCTCTCTGGTGGTCTACCGCTCCGAGGATGGCGGCATCCATTGGACCTTGCCGACTGTGGTCCTAATCGGGGGGGCCGAGTGCTGCTACTCGATCGCCGCCGACCTCAACGCCGCCAGTGCCTTTCAGGGAAGCGTCTATCTGGCGGCGGATATGGGCGGTACGTTATGCTTCGCGCGTTCCAGTGATGGATTGTTCTGGGGCGGGAAAGGGCCCGCCAGGCCGGGTCCCATGTTGCCCGGACTCTGTTTCAATCCCGAGGTGATGGTGGACGCCCGCGGCACGGTACACGTAGTGTGGATGAACGGACCGGGTGGAGACCGTATTGTGTCGGTTGCTTCCGACGATGGAGGGCTGACATTTGGCGTCCCCAGCACCATAGCCGAGGGCATCACTGTTGTTCAGGATGGCTTGCCCGAGACGGCGCCGGCCACCTGTATCGCGCCGGACGGCATTTCTCTCTGCGTTTGGGCTGACGACCGGGAGGGCCGCTCCCGCCTTTACTGCCGCCGTTCCCAGGATGGCGGGAAGACCTGGCAAGGACCGCCGGCGGGCCAACCTTTGATGCCGGACGGTTTGTCTGAGCAGCATGAATTCCAGCCACACCTGATTGTGACCGCGGGCGGCGAGATTTGTTGTGCATTTTATGAATACGGCCGGAAAACTCCCGATGGCGAATTGCTGGTGGATTTAGCTATGGCGGTCTCATACGACCGGGGAGCGAATTTCAAAAGCCGTATGATCTTGAGCGAGCAGCCTTGGGATCCGGCGGTCGATAAACCGCTCTCACGGAGTGCCACGCGCGGCGCGCTCGGTTGGCTGGCGTTAGGGTAGTAGATACCTCGCCTGGGAGTTTTGACCCAGTTAACACCCAGCCGTCGCCTGACATGCAGGCTGTCATCAGGCGGATAGCGGCAGAAGGTGTAGAGGCGCGGGCGCCAGCAATTCGACCGGCACGATTGGGCCGGCAACCTGGCTCAGCACCTTCAGGAGGCTTTCTCCGCTACCGCATACGCAGGGCAGCTTGTCGTTGGCGAAGTAACCCAGACAGGGGGCCGGTTGGCCGGCAAAACAATAGGGCTTATGCATCTTGCGGCTCTTCTCGGAGTCCGATCAGCAATTCCGTTGCCATTTCGCGAGAGCTTCGATCGCCCCTTGTTACGATCGCCCGATTATGAAACACTCCGTCTAACGCTGTCAATCGGGGTTTGAGATGACAGAGTCTGTTTTTGGGCCGCGGTGCCGGCCGCTGGCCGGACGCTATCATCCATTGGCTAATGTTTTGCTCTTCACGCGCCACGGAAGGGAGCGATCACATGGCAGGTAAAAATACCTCTGTATTCGGTATTTACCATGACAGACCCGGCGTAGAGGAGGCGGTGGATACACTGCGCGCGGCCGGATTTCGCGGTACGGATATTTCCGTACTGTTTCAGGAAAATCTGGGTACAAAAGATTTGGGTCACGAGAAGAATACGAAAGCTCCGGAAGGAGCGACGGCCGGCGGCGTCGCCGGCGGCGTAGCGGGTGGCGTGCTGGGCTGGCTTACCGGCATCGGAGCCATCGCGATTCCGGGCCTGGGTCCTCTCATCGCGGCCGGTCCGATCGTTGCCGCGCTGGCTGGATTGGGAGCGGTGGGAGCCGTAGGTGGCCTGATCGGAGGCCTGGCTGGTCTGGGCATCCCGGAATATGAGGCGAGACGTTTCGAAGGACGCGTGAAACAAGGCGGCATCCTGTTGTCCGTGCATTGCGACAACGAGGACTGGGTAAAGCGCGCCAAACAATTGCTCCGTCAAACTGGCGGCGAAGATATCGGATCGGCGGGTGAGTCCGGTGCGGATTTCTCAGTCAGCGACAAACCCATGCTGCGGATCCGCAGAGCCGGGGTTGGAGATCCTCTGTCCGGAGATACGCCGGAGACCGACGAGAACGAGATTGTAAAGAGGCCGTAGTTTACCGCTCGCGCGGCGCGCCGCGGATGGATTCAATCCACGCTTGCAAGCGGTCCGCCATCCGGTCGAAAGAAAACTCCTCGGCGCGCGCGCGGACCGCGCGCCGGTCCAGCGCGACCGCCTGCCGCACGCCATCGATCAGTGCTGGGACGTCGTCCTGCGGGACCAGGATGCCGCTCTTCCCGTGCGCGACGATCTCCGCCGGACCGCCCCGGTTATATGCGACAACCGGCGTGCCGCACGCCAACGATTCGACCACGATGTTGCCGAAGGCCTCGATCCAGCGCGGCGTGACCAGCGTCGCGCGCGCATTGGCGTAACGCTGCTGCAATTCCGCCGGAGAAAGAAAACCGTGATAGACAATCTCCGGGCTGCCGGACGCGCGGGTCACCGACTCCCAGTACGATTCGTCCTGAATCTTGCCGCACACATCCAGCGGCATGCGGAGGGCGGCCGCTACCGCTATGGCGTCCTCCAGGCCTTTCTCCGGCGAGATGCGCCCTGCCCAGCACAGTCTGTCCCGCGGCTCGGCGCCGTAGCGGAAGACCGCGGCATCCACGGCGCCGTATAGCAGGTGAACCCGCCGGCGCTCGAGAAACGGAAACGTCCCCACCTGCGCTCCGGTGTACATGGCCAGATGCAGGCGGCCTTCCCCCCAGCGCCTCTCGATAATGCGGTCCACTTCATCAATCGCGGAGCATATGGTGATCCAGTGGCCGACCGTTGTGGCAAAGAACGGAGTCAGGTAAAATGCCAACCAGTCATAATTGACGCCGACCACTACATCATAGTCCCGCTGCAGCCGGAGAGCGCGGTCCCACAGGTTCTCAAGCACGCCGTTGGTGTGTACTACGGCCGCGGCCGTTCTCGCAGCCCGTGTGGCGCTGGGACTGGGCTGGCCATCGACCTGATGAACGACAACCCCGGGCGCCGGCACTCTGCTCCCGGCGGGCGCCAATATGCCGATGTGATGGCCGCGCGCGACGAGTATGGGCGCCAGATGGAGTAAGTGAGTTTCCACTCCGCCGGCTTCCCCGGAGCCGATAGGTCCCACCGGCGGCGCGACAAACAGTATGCGGCAGGGCGGCACGCTCGCACTACCTCAGAATGCGGAAGAGATTGCTGTAGTCATCGGTCCACAAGCGCACGCTGCCGGATCGCGGCACAGCATGCGCGGCGGCTCCCAGCAACGGTTTGTCGAAGAAGCCCTGCGCGGCGGTTACCAGCATCCAGGTGGATCCGAACACGTCGTTCGGCTCGTCCTCCGTGTCGATCAGCCGCACCTCTTTTTGCAATGCGTCGGCGCCCAGCTTCACGACCTTGCTCAGATCCAGGTGCTTATTCGAGACATGCACCGCCAGCACGCCGCCCGGCTTCAAATGCCTGAAGTACACAAGAAACGCTTCGCGCGTGAGCAGGTGAACCGGGATGGCATCGCTCGAAAACGCGTCCACCGCGAGCACGTCGAAGTTCTCGGGCGGCTCGCGCTCCAGCGAAAGGCGGGCATCGCCCAGCGCCACGTCCAGCCGGGCCTTGCAGATCTTCAGGAAACGGAACTGGGTGTTGGCCAGCCGCAGCACCAGCGGATTGATTTCGTAGAAACGGAAATAGTCGCCCGCGCGGCCATAGGCTGCCAGCGTGCCGGCGCCCAGCCCGATGATTCCCACCCGCACCGGTCCGGCTTCCTGATCCGTCCGGATGGCGCGGCCCACCCCGGAGTTTGGTCCGTAGTACGTGGTGGGGCGGCCTTCCAGCTTGGGATCCAGATATTGCTCGCCGTGGGTGATGGTGCCGTGGGTCAGCCTGCGAACCGCATCGTCGGTATCGTCGGCGGTGGCGTCGGTAACCTTCAGCCCGCCATAAAAGTTTCGCGCCATCACCCGGGCCACGCCGCCGCGCTGGCGGATGATGACGCCGACGTACACCGCCAGCGCCAGCGTAAGCACCGTAGCCACCAGCGGGCGGGGACTCCGCCACGAGCCTGCCAGTTCGCTCTCCGGATCGGCCCGCAGCACCGCGAAGACCACCACGGCACAGGCGGCCAGGCCCAGCGGCAGCTCGTAGAATCCGCTGAAGACCCGCGGCGCGATCAGGGCCACGAAGACTCCGCCCAGCGCCCCGCCGAGAGCGATCATCACGTAAAAAGATGTCAGGCGGCTGGGGTGCGGCTTCAAGCGGGCCAGTTCGCCATGGCAGACCATGCAACAGACAAACAGCCCGACGGCGAAGAACGGAACCATGATGCGGATGGGATTGTTCTGGAAATCCGGCGACAACGCGTAGGCCATGCTGCCTACCGATACCGCGAAGAACCCCAGAAAGATCCGCCGCTGGTACCACCGCGGGCTGTCAAAGCAGAGTATAAAGCTGAATAAGTAGAGACTGAGCGGCAGCACCCACAGAAAGGGTATGGCCGCGATATTCTGGCTCAGATGGTTAGTGACCGCCAACAGCAGAATCGAAGCACAGGCCGGAAGAGCGATCCAGAAAAACGTGCGGGATGCGGAGTGCCCGGTTTCCGGCTCAGGCGCGGCGCTGGATGCGGCGGCGGCCAGACGCGGTGTTCGCAGAGCGGTTGCGGCGCAAAGGACCACGAACACGACATACGCCCAGGACCAACTGAGCGACTGGCTGCGCGTGCCCAGCCATGGTTCAAACAGCACCGGATATGTGATCAGGGCCAGCATCGAGCCGGCGTTTGACAGCGCATAGAGCCGATAGGGAATAGCTCCCTGGTAGCGCCGGGCGTACCAGGCTTGCAACAGCGGGCCGGTGGTCGACAGCAAAAAGTAGGGTAGGCCGACACTGGCGGCGAGGAGCAGCAGAATGCGCAGCGTGGGGTCTTCCGTGCCGGTGGGCTTCCAGGAAGCCGAAGGCGAAATGGGCAATACCGCCAGGCTCACGGCCAGCAGGCAGATATGCGCCAGCATTTGCGCGCGCGGCCGCAGCCGTTGATACAGCCAGTGTGAATACAAATAACCCAGCAGCAGGACGGACTGGAAGAACAGCAGGCAGATGGTCCAGACAGCGGCCGACCCGCCAAACCACGGCAGGATGATGCGGGCGATTACCGGTTGTACCTGAAAAAGCAGAAAAGCACTTATCAGGATGGTCAGTGCGTATAAAAGCATGGGTTGAGTCGGAGCCGGGGACTGGGCATCCCCCGCTACTTATAAGCGGCGATACCGGTCACCCTCTCTCCGATCACCAGCGTGTGTATGTGGTCGGTTCCTTCGTAAGTCTTCACGGTCTCGAGATTACACAGATGCCGCATGATGGGGTATTCGTCCGTGATGCCATTGGCGCCCAGCAGGTCGCGGCTGAGCCGCGCGCAATCCAGCGCAATGGCCACGTTGTTCCGTTTCAGCATGGAAATGTGCGCCGGTTCCAGCTTCCCACGATCCTTCAGCCGGCCCACCTGCACCGCCAGCAATTGCGCTTTGGTGATCTCGGTAATCATGCAGGCCAGTTTCTCCTGGACAAGCTGGTGCGAGGCGATGGGCCGGTCATCGAACTGCTTGCGCAGGATGCTGTACTGGCGGGCGGTCTCGTAGCAGTCCATGGCCGCGCCCAGCACGCCCCAGCCGATGCCGTAACGCGCTTGGGAGAGGCAGCCCAGAGGTCCTTTCAGGCCTTTGGCCCCCGGCAGCATGGCGGACGCCGGTACGCGGCAATCCGCCAGCGACAGGCTGGAAGTGACCGATGCGCGCATGGACCATTTTCCGTGGATATCCGACGAAGTGTAACCCGGCGTGCCGCGCTCCACCAGGAACCCGCGGATGCCTTCCTCGGCGCGCGCCCAAACTACAGCCACATCGGCCAGCGTTCCGTTGGTGATCCAGGTCTTCTCGCCGTTGAGAATCCAGTCGCCGCCATCCCGCCGCGCGGTGGTGCGCATGCCGGCGGGGTTGGAGCCGAAGTCCGGCTCCGTCAGCCCGAAGCAGCCGACGGCTTTCCCGCTTTGCAACAGGGGCAGCCATTTTTGTTTTTGTGCGTCGGAGCCGTAGTTATGAATGGGATACATCACCAGGGCGCCCTGCACGCTGACGAAGCTGCGCAATCCAGAATCGCCGCGTTCCAGCTCCTGCATAATCAGCCCGTATTCCACGTTGCTCATGCCGGCGCAGCCATAGCCCTCCAGGTTGGCGCCGAAGAAGCCCAGCCGGCCCATCTCCGGCACCAGCTCGCAGGGGAAGCGCGCGTCGCGATAACAGTCGCGAATGACCGGTATCAGGCGGTCGTCGACGAACTGCCGCGCTGTCTGCCGCACCAGCAGTTCCTCTTCATTGAACAGGGAATCGATCAGCAGGTAATCCACTCCGCGAAAGGCCATATAATCAAGCCTATCATTCCATGTTCTCGTCTCGATTTCACTGGGACCTCGCTCCCAACCGCCTGGCGCGCCTGCTGGCGGAGAAGCGGCGGTTGGGTGCGCGCATCCTGGATTTGACCGAATCGAACCCCACGCGCGCGGGATTCACGTATCCCAGCCAGATCGCAGAAGCGCTGGCGGACCCGCGCGGCCTGCTGTATGATCCCCAGCCCGCGGGGCTGCTCGCGGCGCGCGAAGCCGTCTGCCGTTATTACGCGGACTCCGCATACCACGTCACGCCGGACCGCGTACTGCTTACCGCCAGCACCAGTGAAGCGTACGCCTATCTCTTCAAGCTGCTGGCCGATGCGGGCGATGAGGTGCTCGTTCCGCGGCCGTCCTATCCGTTGTTCGAGTTTCTGGCGTCCATGGAATCGCTGCGCGTGGTTTCGTATCCCCTGGTCTATCACGGCGGCTGGTCCGTCGATTGTGAGGCGCTGGCCGCGGCCCTCACGCCGCGCACGCGCGCCATCGTGTTGGTGAACCCGAATAATCCCACCGGATCATTTCTGAAGCGCGAGGAGGCGCGCTTCCTCGCGGAGTTGTGCGCACCGCGAAGGATCGCTCTCATTTCGGATGAAGTGTTCGCGGACTATGCCTTCGCCGAAGATCCGCGCCGGGTCCGCTGGCTAGTGGATATCGAAGAAGCGCCGGCATTTTCCATGAGCGGGCTGTCCAAGGTCGCGGGGTTGCCGCAGATGAAGCTGGGATGGATCGTGATCGCAGGGCCCGCGCCCGCCCGCGCGGAAACCAGGGAGAAGCTCGAACTGATCGCGGACACGTATCTTTCCGTCAGCACGCCCGTGCAGCACGCCGCGGCCCGGCTGCTGGAATTGGGGAAGGGAATCCGGGAACAGATCGCCGCGCGCGTGCGGGATAATCTCGATTGGTTCCGGTGCGCCATCGGCGCGGAATCCCCCTGCCGCATGCTGGCCGCGGAGGGCGGCTGGTATGCCACGCTGCAGGTGCCTCGCACGCGCCGCGAGGAAGATTGGGTGCTGGCCCTGCTGGACGAGGAAGACGTGCTGGCGCAACCCGGATTCTTTTACGATTTCGAATCGGAGGCGTTCCTGGTGCTCAGCCTGTTGACGGAGCCGGAGACCTTCCGGGAAGGCTGCTGCCGTTTATTGGCGAAAGTGGATGGGTCTGTCAAACTGCATAACGACTGAGGCCTGTCTTACGATGGGTGTATGTCGGACACAACCGGGCTGCGCGCGGAGCCGCGCTGGCCGGCGATCATGGCGCTGCTGGCGGTCGGCGGGTTGTATTGGGTATTGCCGGAGGCTTTGAGTCCCGGTCCCGGGTGGCTGGCCCTGGCGCTGGTGACGCCCCTCTCGCTATTCGGTACCGTGCTGCACAAGCGGTCCAAGAACGCGCTCAGCCAGGCGGTGGGATACACTTCACTGGGTATCGTCACGGCGGCCATGATCGGCTCGCTGATCCTGCTGATTGCCGCGCTTCCGGAACACAAAGAGGCGCCCCGGGATCTGTTGCGGTCGGCGGCGGCGCTGTGGGTCTCAAACGTCCTGGTGTTTGCCTCGTGGTATTGGCGGCTGGATGCCGGCGGACCCAATCAGCGCGATCTGCGCGGAGAGCACACCGAAGGCGCGTTCCTGTTTCCGCAGATGATGCAGGGAGACCAGGACTGGATGCCGGGATTCGTGGACTACCTGTTCCTGGCGTTCAACACCAGCACGGCATTTTCTCCGACCGATGTGCCGGTGCTCTCGCGCTGGGCGAAGGGCATGATGATGGTACAGGCCAGCATATCGTTTACCACGGTGGCTTTGCTGGCGGCGCGGGCCGTCAATATTCTGTGAACTCAACCCAGATCGGGGAAGTCTTCTTCACGGTACTCGTGTGCCTGCCCGGCCGAACCGCTGATTCGCAACTGCACCCGGCGGATCTTGCCCGAGATGGTCTTGGGAAGTTCCGTAAATTCCAGCCGCCGGATGCGCTTGTAGGGCGCTACCGTCTGCCGGACGAACTGAAAGATAGCGCGCGCCAGATCCGCGCCCGCCACATACCCGGGAGCGAGCAGGACAAATGCTTTGGGGACTGCGTAGCGTAGCGGATCGGGGCTGGCCACCACGGCGGCTTCGGCCACCGCCGGATGGCGCACCAGCACGCTCTCCAATTCGAAAGGACTGATGCGATAGTCCGACGACTTGAACACGTCATCGGCCCGTCCGATGTAGGTGATGTAACCGTCCTCGTCGCGGGATGCCAGGTCTCCCGTGTGATAGTAGCCATCGGGTGCCGCCGCGCCCGTGCCGTCGCCATAACCCAGCATCAGGCCCAGCGTGGGCTGCGCCAGATCCAGGCAGATCTCTCCGTCGATCAGTTCCACGCGATAGCCGGGCATGGGGCGCCCCATGGAGCCGGCCTTCACCGCTTGTCCGGGTGAGTTGCCGGCGATAGCGGTGGTTTCCGTTTGCCCGAAGCCGTCGCGAATAGTGATCCCCCAGGCGGCCTGCACCCGCTCGATCACCTCGGCATTCAAAGGCTCGCCCGCCGACACCGCCTCCCGAAGATGCACCTTGAAATCCGCCAGCTTTTCCTGCACCAGCATGCGCCAGACCGTAGGCGGCGCGCAGACAGTGGTGATGTGCTTGCGCGCAAGCATCTCGAGCACCACGGGCGCCTGGAAGCGCGAATAATTGAAGGCGAACACCGTGGCCCCCGCGTTCCAGGGCGCGAACCAGCAGCTCCAGGCGTGCTTCGCCCAACCCGGGGAGCTGATGTTCCAATGCACGTCGCCGGGCAGCAGGCCCAGCCAGTACATGGTGGAAAGGTGGCCCACAGGATAGCTCTGGTGAGAGTGCAGCACCAGCTTCGGTTTGGCCGTCGTTCCGGAGGTGAAGTAGAGCAGCAGGGGATCGCTGGCGCGCGTGACGCCATCCGGGGTGAATGAGCCGCTTTGCCGCGCGGCATCCTCGAACGAATGCCATCCCATCACGGGCCCGCCTACGCAAACGCGGGTGTAGTCGCGCTCCAGGGCGGCGAATTTGGCGGTGTGGGCGGCCCCCGCGATCACGTGGCGGACTGCGCCACGATCCAGCCGGTCGCGGAGATCTTCGGGACCCAGCAATGTCGCGGCGGGAATCACCACCGCGCCCAGCTTGCAGGCGGCCAAAAGAGTTTCCCAGAGAGGCGGCTCGTTGCCCAGCATCAGCAGAATGCGATCGCCGCGGCGGACGCCGATCTCGCGCAGGAATTGCGCTGTGCGATTCGAGCGCTCCGACATCCCGGCGAACGTGTGGATGGTTTCCGCGCCGGATTCATCCACCACCCACAGCGCCGCATTCTGGTTGCCGGCCGCCATCACGTCGAAATAATCGAGCGCCCAGTTGAATTCATCCGCCTTCGGCCACTGAAAATGCCGGCAGGCATGCTCATAGTCGATGCGATGGCGGATCAGAAAATCCCGCGCTTTGGTGAATTCGGTGGCGTCGGACATGGCGAGGGGGTTCGAGCTAGGGGGTACCCTTGGCGCCGGAGCCGGCGCGTTTTTCCAGCCGCGCGAACCGCGGATCTTTGCGCAGTTCCGTCAACTCCGGGTCCTGGCGAATTTCGTCAATCGAATAGCCCGCTTGCAACGCCAGATCCAATGCGCTGATGGCTTGTTCCTTCCGGCCGGCGATCTCATATACCACGGCCGACTTGAAGAGCACGGCAGGATTTATGGGCGCGAGGCGCCGCGCCCTGGCAAGCTCCGACAGCGCTCTCGCGGTATCCGGCAGCTTGGCATAATAAGCGGCCAGGCTGGCGCATAGATTGGCGTCGTTCCGATCCGTGCCGGGCTGCTCCTCCGCCAGACGGATGGCCTCCCGGTAAGCTTCCGCGGCGCGGTCTTTGAATTCCGGCGCCCACCGATATGCATCTCCCAGGTTGCCCCAGTACACATAGTTCGTGCGCTCCATCTCCACGGCCTTTTCCATCAGGGGAACGGCATCCGAATAGTGGCCTTCAAAGAAGTAGAGCGTACCGAGATTGGTATAACCGCGGGCCGAAGGTTTGATCGCCAGCGACTTTTTCAGCATGACAGCGGCATCGTCGGGTCGGCCGAGCAGATGGTACACCGCCCCCAGATTCTGATACCCGGATGCGTTCTCCGGCGCCAACTCAGTGTACTTTCGAAAGACCGGTTCGGCATCCTTGTAGCGGCCCTGGCGGACATAGAAAGACCCGAGGTGGCTGTAGGGGACGATGTAATTGGGCCAAAGTTCAATCAAGCCGCGGTAGGCGGACTCGGCATCGTTCACCTGCCCCAGAGCTTCATAAGCTTCCGCGAGACTGGTGTGGGCCGCGATGCTGAGGGAGTCGAGCTGCAGCGCCTTCCGAAACTCTTCGAGGGCTTCCTGGGGCTTGCCGGTCCTCTTATCGATCTTTCCCAGCACCAGGTGGACGTCGGACAGGTCGGCCTTGGCGGCGATCGCCTGTAAACAGGCTTCGCGCGCTTTCACCGCCCACTGCTGATCCTCGGTGAGCGCACTCTTGGCCCACAGCGCCTCAGCCATGACCATATACGCGCGCCCGAACGATCCGTCCCTGGCGATTGCCGCCTGGGACAAACTGATGGCGCGATCCATATCGTCGGCTCGATCCGGGTGCCGCGCATATCCGCAGGCCTCCAGGTAGGCGCCGTAGGCCTCGGGCGCCTGGGTGTTTCCCGTGGTAAAGATCTCGTCGGCCTGGGGGCTCCAGCGCAGGTTCAGGATTTTCGCGATCTTTTTGAGCAACTCGAGTTGCATGACCGAGGGATCGCGCAGAGGCACTGTCAGGTCCATGCGTTTTACTTCCCGGACCGGATTCGTGGCCCACAGGACCATGCTTAATACGGCGTTAGCGCCCTTACGCCGCAAACCTCCGGTCAAGACCAGATCGGCGCCCAGTCTCTTCCGGGTTTCGGCGGGACCCAGCGCCGCGTCCCCGCGCACGTCGCCGGCAGGGAGCACTCGCTCTATGGGCTGAAACTGGTTCAGCCAGCCAAGTTGCCGGCTGAGTGTTTCGGAGAGGCCGTCCGCAAAGGCCTGGCTGCCCGGGTCAGCCGCCGCACTCTTCAGCGGCAACATGGCGATCAACTTTTCCGGGCTCCCGCCGCGAGACCAGCGCCAAGCCAGCAGGGCTGCCACGAGGAGCACCGCGGCCACCGCGGCTGCCACCCCCGCGCGGATCCAACTACGCTTACGCGGACGTTCCAGTCGGCTGGCAGTAGAAGGAACCTTCAATGCCGCTTGCACTTCGTCGATCGCGGCCTTCACCGTGGCCATATTCGGGAAGCGCTGATCGGGATCTTTCCGCAAGCAGCCGTTGACGATTTGATCCACCTCGGGCGGCAGACCCTCTTTAATCTCGCCGGCCGGTATGGGCTCCTTGTTCAGGATGGCCGCCAGGATGGAGAGCCGCGAGTCACCCCGGAATGGCCGCTGGCCGGTGATCATTTCGTAGAGCACCATGCCGAATGAGAACATGTCGGATCGGGCGTCGACCTTCTTGCCATCCGCCTGTTCGGGCGACATGTATTGGACAGTGCCGACCACCACGCCTTCTTCGGTTTGGAGGTGTGCGGTCCGGGTGAGAGCCGCATCTCCGAGTTCCTCCGCCGGTTCGGACAGTTTCGCCAGGCCGAAATCCAGCACCTTCACCAGGCCGTCCGAGGTAACCATGATGTTGGCCGGCTTGATGTCGCGATGCACGATGCCCGCTTCATGAGCTTGCGCGAGGGCCCCGGCAAGCTGGCTGGCGTAGCTGAGCGCTTCAGCTAGCGGGAGACCGTGGTGGCCGGACAGTTCATGCAGGGTCTTGCCTGCCACGAACTCCATCGCCATGAAGTCGACGCCGCCGGATTGGTCGATGTCGTAAATGTGCAGAATGTTTGGATGATTCAGGGACGATGCCGTCCTGGCTTCCTGCACGAAGCGCCGTTTGCGCTCGGGATCGGATACCGCCGCCGCATTCAGGACCTTGATGGCCACCGGCCGGTCGAGGTGCAGGTCATGGGCCTTGTAGACGACGCCCATGCCGCCCTGTCCCAGCCTGGATTCAATCCGGTAATGTCCGAGTTGCTCGCCGATCATTCAGGTCAGCGTCAGGTGCCCGGCTGCACTACAACCTGGGGATCGAGTATCCAAGACTTACCGCCCTTTACATGCGTCGCCTTGAATTTGAAAACGCATCCACCGGCTGCCGCGTCGTAACTCGAGTCGCTCTTCGAGCAGGCTTTTACCTTGTCGCCGCTAGTCTTTGCGACCTTGGCCCCGTGGTGCTTTTTGCCGGAGGCAAACGGGGAGTGGGAGTCGTCGGTGAAATCTGCGCTCCAGGAGTCGCCTTCCGTGGCGGTCCAAGACATCTTGCCGCCGCGGGCCACGCATGCCGGATCCTGAGAGACGGTCGCGGCGCCGTTCGCCGAGGAAATGGTAACCGTTACAGTGTGCTGGAAGCTGGTGCACGCGGCTGTCTGTGCGTAAGCTGCATGGGACATCAGTCCGAGTACTGAACTTACCATTACTAATCTGGTGGTTTTCAATGTTACTCCGCCGTTCGATTGCTGCTTCAGAGGCTTGATTATACTCCTATGCCGGTGAGACTCACTAGCAGGATGGCCAGAACCAACAAAGTAATCGCAACATATGTGCGATCCTTCTGGAGCGTGAAGGCGGCGACCGAAAAAGCCACGCGGGCCACGGGTGTGGCGATCAGGAGCAACAGTCCCAGCTGGATCATGCGGCGGCAATGAAAGCCGCGCACCCCGCTCACGATGCCGCGTACATGCCGCAAATACTCGGGCTCGCCGCGAAAGATGTGGTAACCCGGCGGGGTGGCGCCGTATTGCACGAGATACCAGACGCCGCCGGCCATGACCACCAACGCGGACAACGCCACGCCAAACTGCAGCAGCCTGCCGATAATCATATCCATTTGCTGGTCTGTGAGCATTACAGTCTACCCGTGACGCCTTTGTAAACCATCTCCACGGCCAAGACGCCCACCACCGCGGCAAAAAGCCAGCGCAGTGTACGGGTCGGAGCGCCGGGCAGCAGGCGCGCGCCCAGCATCGAGCCGGCCAGGACGCCGAGCACCACCGGCATCGTCAGCCCAGGATCAATGTATCCACGGTTCAGATAAACGCCGGCGCTGGCGGCCGCCGTCACGCCAATCATGAAGTTGCTGGTAGTGGTGGATACCTTGAAGGGGATTCGCATGGCCCGGTCCATGGCGATCACTTTTAATGCGCCGGACCCGATGCCGAGCAGGCCGGAAACCGCGCCTGCCAGGAACATCAGGCTGAACCCGGATTTCACGCCGCTGACCTGGTAAGGCCGGGGGCCTTGCGGCGTGGGGTAGGTTCCATTGAGCCGCAGGCGGGCCGCCAGCGAATCGTCGGGCTCCCCCGGACGCGGCGGGGGATGGCCGCGCGTGGATGTCCAGGCAGCATGCAGGAGCACGGCGCCGAACACCACGCCCAGCCCGGATGGGGAAACGCGCGCCGCGGCATGCGCGCCGCATACCGCGCCCACCGTCGTGGCGATCTCCAGAAACATGCCAATGCGGATGTTGGAGAAGCCCTCGCGCACATAAGCCGCCGCGGCGCCGGAGGAAGTGGCGATGACG
This sequence comes from Bryobacteraceae bacterium, assembly GCA_035308525.1. Lineage (GTDB taxonomy): Bacteria > Acidobacteriota > Terriglobia > Bryobacterales > Bryobacteraceae > Bog-159. The sequence goes on along the minus strand of DATGGM010000171.1, from coordinate 25,933 downwards.
GAAATCAGCGTGGCGCCCATGGCGTAGTGCAGATCGATCCCCAGCAGCAGCGCCATGGCGGGGGTGATGACCACGCCGCCTCCCAGGCCTGTCAGAGCACCCAGGAAGCCGGCAACCACTGAGATGGCGCCTACCAGCGCGGTCAGTTCAAATACGTTCAAGACGGGCTCCCTGGTACCAAGATACACGCACCAGGAGAGAGGGAAGTAAGCTACGCGGAGCCGCCGCCGGCTCGGGCAGCCTGGGCCGGGCGTTGTTCGGGAACACCGTTGATGGCCTGCTCGACCGCGCGCAGGAGACCGTCGCGGCGCAACGGCTTTGGCAGGAATCCGGCGTATCCGTCGACTAATTTGACGCGAATAAACTCGTCTTTGACGAAGCCGGACATCCAGAGCACACGGATATCCGGACGAATTGAAAGGATTTCGTCCGCCAGTGCGGTGCCGGATACTCCGGGCATGTATACATCAAGCAAAGCAAGGTCAAGATGGATGTGTTTCTGGGCGGTCAGCCGCACGGCGTCCGCGCGCGTGGTAGCTGACAACGCGCGATAGCCGGCGGCGGACAAAATGGCTTGGATCAGGACCAGGACGGCGGGGTCATCGTCCACGATCAGCACAGTTCCCCGCAATTCGGATGTTATATTCATCGTAAATCCTCCTCTGAGGAGTGATAAGTACTCGATATTGTTTCCAGGCTAACGCTGGTTAATTAGTCTATTACCCTTCTCTTTGGTTAACCGGTGGAGGTCCGGCTGGTCGACTCGTATGTTCCGTCACACAGAGTCTCCCCAATCAGGCCGCCTGCGGCGTACCCGCCACCTTGTAAGCTATAGGGATGCGAATTCCCGGGTTGCTCTTCGCGGCGCTCCTGGGCGCCGTCTGCGCGTGCGCGCAGAACTCCTTTACGCTCGAGCAGGTGCTCAGCGCGCCGTTTCCGTCGGCGCCGGCCATGTCGCCCAGCGGCGGCCGCATCGCCTGGGTCTACAATGCGCGCGGAGTACGCAACATCTGGGTGGCGGAGCCTCCGGATTACCGCGGCCACAGCCTCACCGCATACACCGCGGATGATGGGCAGGAGGTCTCCAATTTGCATTGGGCTCCTGACGGCCGTGAAATTGTGTACGTTCGCGGTGAGGGCGCCAACGGCGCCGGGGAATACCCCAATCCCACCAGCGATCCGCGGGGAGCGGAACAGGATGTTTGGGTGGTGTCTCTGGAGGGCGGCGCGCCGCGTCTCATCGGCGAAGGTGCGCAGCCGGCGGTCGCGCCGCAGGGCGGCCGCCTGGTGTTCGTACGAAAAGGGCAGATTTGGTGGACGCCGCTCGATGGCCGGCAGAAACCCGAGCAGCTGATCCACGCGCGCGGGGAAAACGGCGATCCGCGCTGGTCGCCGGATGGGTCGCGCCTGTTGTTCGTCAGCCGGCGCGCCAATCACAGCCTCATTGGCGTGTACGATGTGGCAGGCAAGACCGTCCGTTATCTCGACCCCAGCGTGGAACACGACGAGCAACCGGTTTGGTCGCCTGACAGCCGGCACGTCGCCTTTCTGCGTATTCCTTCGGTGGATGAGCGTCGATACTTCGCTGCCGTGCGCAGTGCGCCGCCGTGGTCCATACGGGTAGCGGATGCCGCGGGCGACGGAGCCGGCAAGGAAGTATGGAAGGCGGCCGAGGGCGATGGCAGCGCCTTCCGCCAACTGGGCTCCGAGCAGCAATTGTTCTGGGCCGGCGACCGGCTGGTCTTTCCCTGGGAACGCGATGGGTGGACGCATTTGTACTCCGTACCGGCAGCGGGCGGAGAAGCTACGTTGCTGACACCGGGCGCATCCGAGGCGGAACACGTGGCGATGACGGCGGATGGCCGAGACTTGGTCTATTCGTCGAACCAAAACGATATCGACCGGCGGCACATCTGGCGAGTCGCTACGGCCGGTGGGACGCCTACCGCCATATCCAGCGGCACCGGGTTGGAGTGGTCGCCCGCCGCCGCCGGCGGTGGCGCCGTCGTGTTCATTCATGCGGATACGCAACGTCCGGCGCGGCCCGCCATCCGGCTGGCATCCGGCGAAGTGCGCGACCTGGCGCCCGACGCCATCCCCGCGGACTTCCCGCGCGACGCGCTGGTGGTTCCGCAACAGGTGATCTTCTCGTCCGCGGACGGCATCGAATTGCACGGCCAGTTGTTTCTCCCAAAGATGGCGGGCGGCGCCCGGCGCCCGGCGGTGCTGTTCTTTCACGGTGGATCGCAGCGGCAGATGCTGCTGGGCTGGCACTACATGTATTACTACAACAATGCCTACGCCATGAATCAATACCTGGCGAGCCGGGGCTATGTGGTGCTCTCGGTGAATTATCGCAGCGGCATCGGTTACGGGATGAAGTTCCGGGAGGCGCTGAATTACGGTCCCACCGGTGCGAGCGAGTTCAACGACGTTTTGGGCGCCGGGCTCTATTTGAAAGGCCACCCGGCGGTGGACCCGGCGCATATCGGGCTATGGGGCGGATCGTATGGCGGCTACCTGACGGCGCTGGGCCTGGCGCGCGCGTCGGACCTGTTCGCCGCCGGCGTGGATCTGCACGGCGTGCACGACTGGACCGAGGAACTGGGCATCGGCAAGGACGACGCGCCGGGGCGGCTGGCGTTCAACTCATCGCCCATGGCGGACGTGAAAGACTGGCGCTCGCCCGTGTTGCTGATTCACGGCGACGACGATCGCAACGTCAATTTCCGGCAGACCGTGGAACTGGTGGAGGCGCTACGCGGCCGCGTGCACGTGGAGCAGTTGATCTTTCCCGACGAGATCCATGATTTCCTGCGCGAAGCACACTGGCTGGAGGCGTACCACGCGGCCGTGAAGTTTTTCGATGCGCAGCTGAAATGAGGCGCCGCTGTCAGCCCTGCCCGAACTCCGCGCGCACCAGGGCCAGCGCCTCCTCGCGGTTCCGCAGACGGCCTTCGAGCTGGGCATCCTCCACCAGGGCCAGCATTTTAGAAAATGCCGGTCCGGGCGCGTAGCCCGCTTCGATCAGATCGCGCCCGGTTAACAGAGGCTTGGGCCGCAACTCTTCCTCGCCCAACTCCTCCCGGCGCGCGAGCACGCGCTTGTAGGTGTCCAGGCGTCCGTTGCTCGACAGACAGTCCAGGCGATGAAGCTCCAGATGCTCGGCGAAATTCTCCATGCGCAGGAAGCGCTTCAAGGTGCTTTCGCGCATATGGCCGGTATCCTTGAAGCGCATGTGGTGGGCGATCAGCGCTTCGATCTGCTCGATCTGCTCGTGGGAGAAACGCAGCCGCGTGAGAATGTCGTGGGCCATGCGGACACCCTCCTCCGCGTGGCCGTCGAAGCGGATTCGGTCCGCCACGCGGAATGTGGGAGGCTTGCCGACATCGTGCAGCAGCGCGCCCATGGCCAGCGTCACGGTGGGGTGATGCAGCTTTTCGAGCAGCAGCAGGGTGTGGGTCCACACGTCGCCTTCCGGATGAAACTCGGGCGGTTGCGCGACGCCTTTCATGGCCGCCACCTCGGGCAGGATATCGCCCAGCAGCCCGGTCTGGTCCAGCAGCTCGAAACCACGCCGTGCGCCGCCTTCGGTCAGAATGCGCGCTATTTCGTCGCGCGCGCGCTCGGGCGAAACTTTCAGGATCAGCGCGTGCAAGCGTGCCAGCGCGTCCATGGTGGCAGGCTCGATAGTGAAACCCAGCCGGGCCGCGAAGCGCACCGCGCGAATCAGCCGCAGATGATCTTCCCGAAAGCGCTCTTCCGGATCGCCGATGGCGCGGATCACCCGGCGTCGCAGGTCCTCCCGGCCGCCGGTGAAGTCCAGCACCTCGTTCGTCGCGGGATCGAGCAAGAGCGCGTTGATGGTGAAATCGCGCCGCAGCACGTCCCGCCGCGGGTCGCTTTCGAAGCGCACGGCGTCCGGACGGCGGCCATCACTGTAGCTGGCGTCGCTGCGAAAGGTGGCCACCTCCACCTGCGAAGTGTTCTCCCGCACCAGCACCACGCCGAAGTGCGCCCCCACCTGTTCGGAGCGCTCGAATAATTCGCTCACCCGGTCGGGCCGGGCATCCGTGGCAACGTCAAAGTCCTCAGGCGAGCGGCCGAGCAGCATGTCGCGCACGCAACCGCCGACCAGGTATGCCTGGTGCCCGGCGGAGCGTAACTGCGCGACGATGGAGCGGGCCAGTTCTTCGGAGGTCATCGCCAATTCCTAATATAAGCGCAGCGCACCGCCGCGCCGCGTGTATACGTGTGCGGGACCCCGTGTTAACATGTGTTTGCCAACATCATCCCGAGTACCCCACGCATGACCCAGCCCCAGCGGCCGCGTGCCGTTAATGTCGTCGTCGCCACCACGGTCATGCTGTCGTTCATCTCCTTCTGGAGGGCGGCAGCCATCGTCCTGAGCGACCTGGCTTCCTCCGCGTACTACGTGGGCGGCATCGCCGAGCAGGCCATCGGAAAGGCGGCGCCCTGGTTCATCCTGGCCATCATGCTGTTCTCGTATGCGGTGCGCGCGATCTACATCGAGAGCTGCAGCATGTTCGTGCGCGGCGGCGTATACAAAGTAGTGCACGAGGCCATGGGCGGCACTCTGGCCAAATTCTCCGTCTCGGCCCTGATGTTCGACTACGTGCTCACAGGCCCCATCAGCGGTGTCAGCGCGGGACTGTACCTGGGCGGCCTCATCAACGAGACCGGCGAGTATCTGAAAATTCCCAGCCTCCACGTATATCCGCCTTACTTCGCCGCCGTTTTCGCGGCGGCCGTCACCGTTTATTTCTGGCGCAAGAACATCATCGGCATTCACGAGTCGAGCGAAAAGGCGCTGCGCATCATGCAGATCACCACGGTCATGGTGGTCCTGCTGATCGCGTGGTGCCTCATTACGATCTTTAAGGGCGGCTATCAGCCCGTCCCGCTGCCCACGCTGGCCAACCTGCATTTCAGCAAGGAAGGACTGGGCTGGCTGCGGGGAACCGCGGCGCCTTCCATCACCCTCATCGCTATTTTGGTGGGTCTGGGGCACTCGCTGCTGGCCATGAGCGGCGAAGAGAGTCTGGCGCAGGTGAACCGCGAGATCGCGCATCCCAAGCTGAAGAACCTGGAACGCGCCGGCTTCGTGATCTTCATCTACAGCATGCTGTTCACGTCGCTGGTCTCCTTCTTCGCGGTGATGATCATTCCGGACGCAGCGCGGCAGCAGTTTCTGAACAACCTGATCGGGGGCCTCTCCATGTACCTGGTGGGGCCCATGTCGCTGCGGCTGCTGTTCCATGCGTTTGTGGTGCTGGTGGGCACATTGATTCTCGCCGGCGCGGTGAATACCGCCATCATCGGTTCCAACGGAGTCCTCAACCGGGTGGCCGAGGACGGCGTGCTGCCCGACTGGTTCCGCCATCCGCATCACACATACGGCACCTCTTCCCGGCTGATCAACCTGATCGTGATCCTGCAACTGATCACCATCATCATCAGCCGGGGCGATGTCTACATGTTGGGCGAGGCTTACGCCTTCGGCGTGGTCTGGAGCTTCGCCATGAAGGCTCTGTCGGTGCTGGTGTTGCGCTATAAACAGCCGCATGGCCGCGGCTGGAAAGTGCCTTTGAATTTCCGCATCGGCGGCACAGAGATTCCGGTCGGACTGTTTCTCATCACCGTAACCCTGTTCGCCCTGGCGCTGATCAACGTGGTCACCAAAGAAGTGGCCACCATCTCCGGCGTCACCTTCACGATTGCTTTCTTCATCGTTTTTGAATTCTCCGAAAAGTACAATCGCAGTCACACGGCGGCGCACTCCGAGGACATGGAGAAGTTCAACCTGACTACGGAAGAGGACCTGACGCCGGGCACGGCGCGGGTGCGGTCCGGCAACGTCCTGGTGGCAGTGCGCAACCCCAATCGCCTCGAACATCTGCAGCGGGTACTGGAGAAGACCGATACGCGCCGCATCGACATCGTGGTGCTCTCTGTCCGCCAGGTCACCCAGGCCGGCTCGGGCGAGCATGGCCTGGAGTTGAGCCAGATCTTTTCGGCGGATGAAACCGAGGTCTTCAGTAAGGTGGTCAACCTGGCGGAGAAGGCCGGCAAGCATGTGGAGCTGATGGTGGTGCCGGGAGGCAATCCCTACGCGGCCATCGTGCAGACAGCCGAGCGTGTGCAGTCCTCGCGGATCGTGATGGGGCTGTCGCCGAAAATGACCCCGGCCGAGCAGGGCGCCACCGTAGGACGCGAGTGGGAGGATCTGCCCGAGCCGCGGCCATCGCTCTCGCTCGAGATCGTAGTGCCGGGCGAAGAGGAATCCATCTTCTTCAACCTTGGCCCGCACCCGCCCCGCCTGTGGCCCGAGGATATCGACCTGCTGCATCAGCTTTGGCTGCAGCTCTCCGAAAAAGGGCTGGGCTCCAAGCTGCACCATCGCGACATCGTGGGCGTAGCGCTGCGCCGCATGCAGGATCAACTGAAGTCCGGCCAGGCGGACGGAGTGGTGACGGACGTCTTGCGCGAGGTTTCCAACGGATCGTCCAAGCCGCCGGCAGGCGAGCGCCGCGATTGAGTGGTGCGCGGTCTACTGCCCGGCTACATAGACGGTAAACGATTGACTGGAGAAGTCCGCCGATGAACCCGGCGCAGTCTGCAGGCGCAGATCGCTGTTTGTGACCGTGAAATTGATCTGACTGGCCCCCGCAACCAGGTAAGGCGCCGGTCCGGCATATTCAGTGGGCACCGGCGCGTAAACGAACACGATACCGCCTACCCGGCCGGCCGCCACGAATTGCAGGTCATTCACCGGAAGCGGGGGCGCCACGATGGCGCCATCGTTCTGTGGCGGACCAATGGCTCCCAGGCCGGTGGCAAATACCGAGACGATGGAATCGGGCGCCGCGGGATTCTCCGCCGAGTTGATGGTGCCGTCCTGGTTCAGCGCGGCGGCATGAACCCCATCCACGGTAAAGACGCCGGGCGCCGCGCCGGATACCGCCCATGGCAGACAGTTGGTTTGCGAGCCGTTGTATGAGACGCAGATCTGCGCCGTGGAAGCGCTTGCCAGGGCCCACGGGACAATCGCGTTGACCTGGCCGTCCTGGACATACAACAGCGGGGCGGCCGATCCGTTGATGGTCACCCGAACCTCGGATACCTGGGTGGGGAAGCCATTTTGCAGGTCCACCTGTGGCGCCGTGCCTTGCGGCGGCCCGAGCGCTTGTCCAAACAGGGACACGATCTCGCCGCCGGCGATTGGCCCGGGGTAATAGCTCGCCGCGTTCGTCACGCAGGCCAGTTGAACCGTCGATGCGCCCGCATGCTGCGCCAGGCGCGTCAGGGAGAACGGGATGTTCGACATGCCGGACAGAGACTGCGTAGGTGTGTAATTGATGTTTGTCCCGCCCAGCACGTATATCTCCGCATTCGGCCCCAGCGCCGCGGAACTCGCGGAACCGATCGGAGGTAGATAAGTCGCTTGCAGGATGTTTCCGTCCGTATCGTAAACCGTTAGAGAGCTCGAGGCGTCCTGTTGGCAGGTAAACAGGCTGTTTCTTACTGCCGCTCCCCCGTTTGTGCTGTAGCCGAAAGCGTAGGTATTTCCCGCGGAATCCATCGCCACCGGACTTAGCCCCGCGGTGCTCCCGGAAAATGTGAGTGCGCCGGCCGGATTGAAATGTAGAAGGTTGCCTGAGGGAGCTATCGCGGCATTCCCATTCGGGTCCACCGCCATGGTCGATGGGGCGAACGCCGACGCCGGCAAATCCGAGTAGACCAGGCCCGAGCCATCCGGCAGCAGTCGCGCCAGGAACACCGTCGGCCGCGAGGCATCGTTCGCTGCGACATACGCTCCGGGCGTGGCCGGAAAGTCCGTGGATGTCGTGAGTCCCGAGACGACCGCCGCGCCCGACCCATCCACGGCGATTTGCGAAGGCTGGTCACTGTACGTGCCGGTTAAATATGTGGCGTAGTCGAACGCCGTGCCGGCGGCATTCAGCCGCAGCACGAATGCATGGCTATAGCTCGTATTGGGGATGGTTCGCTGAAATGCATTGGAACTGGTCTGGATGACACCCGTGGTTGTGAAGCCGAGCACAAATGCATGGCCTCCCTGGTCGACCGCCACGCTTATCGGGAGCACCCCCGTGCCGATGGTCGCCTGGTAGACCCAAGCCGTGCCCGTGGGGTTCAGCTTGGCCACGCCGCCCGGCCCCGCGATGTACGCGTTGCCGGCCTGATCGACGGCCATGGCATTGGCCTCGAACCCCAGGATCGTCAGATAAACGATCCGGTTTCCGTCGGACGACAGCTTCGCTACGAAGGAACCGTTCCCGCCCACCGGCCCTAGCGCCGTGGTAGGGGTCAGCAGAGTAGTGTCATAGGTGCTGGCCAACAGGTAGACCGCGCCCGATCCATCGGTAGCCAGACTGACGACGGATTGCCCTGCGAAGCCGAATCGTTCCGAGTAGTCCATCCCGAGCAGAAAGCCGGGAGCGGCAGCCCAGGCAGCGCTCGCGTTCAGCAGGCCCAAGCACAGCAACGCCTTGATCAGCACGGTGTCCCAGGTTGCACGTAGTTTGCCAAAACAATTGCTTGAGATACCGACGTTTGCCCGCGGTACTGCGTGTCAATGTGCCACGCAGTCCGGTAGGCTGCCCCGGCGAAACCTCAGGCTCGCCAGCCCGCCTCCGGAGGTGCATAATTGATGCAGAGCACCAGGAGGCGTTATGGGTTGCAGAACATTGGGGTGGGCGGGGATCATGCTGGCTGCCGCGGTAACGGCCAGGAGCCAATCTCCGGCTGCCCGTGCGGCGGGGATGCCCGACCTCAGCAAAAAGAGTTCCGAGCACGTGGTTTTCTTTTCCGGCAAAGTAATGCTGGACGATGGATCACCACCCGCCGACCCGGTGCGCTTGGAGCGGACCTGCAATGGCCGCGCGCTTTTCGCCGCCTGGACCGATGAAAAAGGAGGGTTCAGCTTTAAGATCGAGAACACGCAGAACGACATTTCGACGGATGACGCCAGCCGCCCCACCGAGCAAGCCGCCGATATGAACAAGCCCATGAATGCCAGCGCGATCCAGTATTCGACGCCCGTCACCAGCTCGTTGAAAGGATGTGAGCTGCAAGCGGTTCTCGCGGGCTACCAGGCTGACCGCGTGAGCCTGTCGATCAAGAGCATGTTGGACAGCACCCGCCTGGGCACCATTATCATGCATCCTTTGTCGCGCGCCAGCGCCCTTGCGGTAAGCGCCGTCAGTCTGGCCGCGCCTTCCAATGCGAAGAAAGCTTACCAGAAGGGCCTGGAGGCCACCCGGGCGCAAAAGTGGGACGTGGCTGAGGCCGAATTCAACAAGGCCGTGAAACTGTATCCGCGGTACGCCACGGCCTGGTATCAACTGGGCCTGGTGAAGCAAAACCGGAAGGATGCCGCGGGCGCTATCGCGGCCTTTAAGGAAGCGCAGAGCAGCGATCCGAAGTTTATCAAGCTCTACGAGAACCTGACGGTTTTGGCCGACCGCCAGGGAAATTGGGCGGATTCGGAAAAGTATTCCCGGATGTGGATTCAACTCGATCCGGAAGACTTCCCAGGCGCCTACCTGTTGAACGCGGTGGCCAACGCCCGGTTGAACAAGCCCGACGAAGCCGAGCGTGCTGTGCGCGAAGGCCTGCGCCTCGACAAGGACCAGAAGATCCCGCGGTTGAACTATGTGCTGGGCCTCATTCTGATGGACAAGAAGCAGTACGCAGAGTCGGCGAGATGGTTGCATAAGTATCTGGAGATGGCGCCTAACGCCGGCGACGCTCCGATAGTGCGCGAGAATCTGCCAAAAATCGAAAAGCTGGCAGCCAACGCTTGGGGCGGATCGTAGCCGCATCCTCTCCGCGCCCCTGTGATATAGGTAGGAATCTATGCCCAGTCGATCTGTGCTGCTATCCTGCCTGGCCGCTCTCGCTATGGCCGCATCTCCTCTGCCTCTCCCTGCCGGACAAGCCGCGGGAGCCTGCGAGATTAAGGATGACGCCGCTTATACCGCCGCCATTCGCAAGGCCACCACGGAGACCTACTTCTCCACAGAGTTAGTCGACCACCTGCCCTGGAGCTCGTGCGTGCCCGCGCCGGATACTTTTCTGGGCCACATCATCGGCGCGCCCGACGTGCTGGATCACGTGGAGCAGATCAACGCGTACATGCGCCTGCTGGCCAGCCGCAGCCCACGCGTGCGGGTCTTCTCGATGGGTAAAAGCGAGGAGGGCCGGGAGATGATCCTGGTGGCCGTGGCCGACGAAGCCGCCATCCGGGACCTGGACCGCTACCGCCATATCACCGCCCGCCTGGCCGATCCGCGCGGTTTAAGCGAGAACGACGCGCAGGCGCTGATTCAACAAGGCAAGCCAATCTACTGGGCGGACGGCAGCATCCACTCGCCCGAATCCGGCGCGCCGGAAATGCTGATGGAGCTGGCCTACCGGCTGGCCGTGGAAGAGACGCCGTTCATCGAAGCGATTCGCCGGAATGCCATCGTCCTGCTGACTCCCGTCATCGAAACCGATGGCCGCGACCGTTTCGTGGACGTTTACATGCACGCCAAACATCATCCCGACGCGGCAGTGTACCCGTTGACCTGGTGGGGACACTACGTCTCGCACGACAACAATCGCGACGGCATCACGCTGTCGCTGGCGCTTTCGAGAAACGTCACGCGAACTTATCTGGACTGGCACGCCACCGTGATGCACGACCTGCACGAATCCGTCCCGTACCTTTATATTTCGACCGGTACGGGACCCTATAATGCGTGGCTGGATCCCATTGTGACCAGCGAGTGGCAGCGCCTGGCTTTCTACGAAGTGGAAGAGCTGACCCGGCGCGGGGTGGTGGGCGTCTGGACGCACGGCTTCTATGACGGATGGGCGCCCAACTATCTGATCTGGGCCGCTACGGGCCACAATGCCATCGGCCGGTTTTACGAGACTTTCGGCAATCGCGGGGCCGACACGCAGGTGCGCACGCTGCAGCCGAACGCCACCAGCCGCGAATGGTTTCGTCCCAATCCGCCGCTGGCCAAGGTGAAGTGGTCGGCGCGCGACAACATCAACCTGCAGCAGAGCGGCCTTCTGCTGGGCCTGTACAACGTGGCCACGCACGGGCGGGAGTTTCTGGGCAACTTCTACATGAAGAGCCTGCGGGCGGTGGCCAAGGCGCGTACAGAAGGACCGGCGGCCTGGGTGCTGCCCGCCGACGATCCGCGGCCCGGCGATCAGGCGCGCCTGCTGAATGTCCTGATGTCGCAAGGCATCGAAATCTCGCGCGCCGGCAAAGCCTTCTCGGCGCCGGTGCTGAACGCCGAGAGCCCCGCCATCGGCGGCCCCGGCAAGCTCGATGAGAAAAAGCCAGCCGAGGAGAAGAAGCCGGCCGAAGAGAAAAAGCTCGAGGAAAAGCCGGCGCCCACTACCACCCTGAATTTCGCGGAAGGCAGCTACGTCATCCGCATGGATCAGCCTTATAGCCGCTTGGCTGACACGCTGCTCGACACGCAGTACTTCAGCACCAAGGATCCCCGCCCTTACGACGACACTGGTTGGACGATGGGCGCGCTGGCCAACGTCCGGACCGTGCGGGTGATGGATGCGGCCGTGCTCGACGTGCCCATGTCTAAAGTTGGCGGTACCATCAACCCGGCGGGTAGTCTGCGCGGCGCGGGCCACACCACCTACCTGGTGAACAACAATGCCGACAGCGCGCTGGCCACTTTCCGCTTCCGCTTCGCCAGCGTCCCCATGGAAGCCGCCGAAGAGCCTTTCGAGGCCGAGGGCCGCAAATTCAACCGCGGAACTTTCGTAATCCCTCGGGCGGATCGCAGCCAGATAGAAGCCGCCGCCCGCGACTTGGGGCTGACGGTCTTCGCCACGGACGCTAAGTTGAGCGTGGCGCGGCATGCGCTCGAAGCGCCCCGCGTGGCCCTGCTGCACAACTGGACCAACACGCAGCAGGATGGCTGGTTTCGCATCACTCTCGACCAACTCAAGATTCCCTACACCTACCTGGCCGACACCGAGGTGCGAGAGACCCCCAAGCTGCGCGACCGGTTCGACGTGATCGTGGCCCCTCCATTCATCGGCGATTTGGCCTCCGCCATCCAGGGGATTCCTATGCAAGGCAATCCCATGCCCTGGAAAAGTACGCCCGAAACCCCCAATTTCTTCGCGCCGGGGCTGGATTCCACCGGCGATATCCGCGGCGGCCTGGGCTACTCCGGCGTCGCCGGCCTGGAGCGCTTCGTGCAGGATGGCGGCCTGCTGGTCGCGGTGGGCGAGTCGGCGGCGCTGCCCGTGGAGGGCGGCATGACGCGCGCGGTTTCGCTGCGCAGGGCCCAGCGCCTGGTCTGTCCGGGCGACGTGCTGCTGGCCAACGTGGAAGATGCCAAAAGCCCCATCGCTTATGGTTACGGTGAGAAGCTCTACGTGTATTACAGCGAGAATCCGGTCATCAACGTAGGTCTGGGTTTTGGCGGCGGCGCCGACGCCGGCGAGAGCCGCAGCAGCGGCCGCGGGTCGGCCACCGATCCCGACGTGATCCAGGGCCGCGCGTATGCACCGCCGGAGAAGCAACCGAAGCGGACGCCGCGCGAGCGGGAACTGTACGTGCCCGAGGAAGCCCGCGCCTATCTGAGCTGGCGCATTCCGCCGGCCGCCGAATTGCCGCGCGTGATCCTGCGTTTTGCCGATGCGGGCAACTTACTGGTCAGCGGCCTGCTGGATGGCGGCTCCGAACTCGCCGAGAAGCCCGCGGTAGTGGACGTGCCTCACGGTAAGGGACACATCGTGCTGTTCGCCAACAATCCCATGTGGCGGAATGAAACCTCCGGCAGCTACTTTCTGCTGTTCAACGCCGTGATGAATTACAGCCATCTCAACGCGGGCAGGTAACCGCTAGCGGCGCCAGGCAGTGATGTGCAGCTTGGGCGCGAGCTGCGCATGCGCCAGATCCAGGTCATCGCCCCGCAACGGAATGCGCACTTCCACTGCGTTGGCCGGCGACGGATAGTTCCGGCTGAACGACAGCTTGAGCGTATGATCTGCCGCCGCCAGCGTGCGCTTGGCATCCGCATACGATCGCAACAACGCAGCCTGATTGGGGTCGTCGCAGGTGATCAGTGCTTCACGCACAACGCGGTCCCCCGCGGCATAAGTGATCACCCCGACCACATTGGGCTGCTTCAGGCGCGCATCGGTTGAATCATCCGGCGAAGCTGCGAATCCCACATATCTGGTCTTCACGGTTTCGCGCGAGATCGAGAAGCTGACCAGCGGCACATCCGTATCGAAGAGATGCTGGCCGGAGCCCAGCCGGTAAACCGACCACCACTCAACTTCCTCCAGGCCGCGCGCCGCCACAAACAGCGCGTTATCCATGGTGTGGCCGTCCGTGCCCTCGACGGTGAACGTGTAGAGCGGCTTCTGGCTGAGATCGTCGCCGAAGCGCCAGGCATCCAGTGTGACGCTGGCTTCCACTCCGATGTCGCCCAACACTTCACGCGAGCGGATGGTCTTGCGCAGCAGCAGGCGTTCGTCCGCGGGCCGGCCCACTACGCCGGTACCCGACACTTCATACGAGACGTTCTGGATGACGACAGTCTCAGAGCCATCCGCGGCGCTGCCATAGTCGATCGCGGATGATGCGTCGGAGTGAAATGGCTTGGGCGGTTTCGATTGCGCGCAAACCAGACCGGCGGCGGCCAGCAGAAGGCATAATCTCACGTGAGAATCGTAACAAACTTGCGCCCGGTCTACTCTTCGGAATCGCGGTCGTGCTGGTCCCCGCGCAGCAGGTGGCCGGCGTGCCCCGGTTCGTCTACCAACTGCATCAACTTGTCGGTGTTGGCCTTCACTTCCACCACGGTGGCCTCGTTGCGCTCGAATGTGGCGACCAGTATCCAGGCCGACTTACCGTCCACGTCCATGAAGATATATGTGGCTTCGCCGTTGCGCCGCGAATGCACCCGCACCATGGGACGCAGCCGCGGGCCGCCCACCGAGCTCATGAAGCTATCGCGCTCGCGCCATTGCCGGATATCCGGCGACTTCAGATCCTCAAAGACCGCCAGCTTGAATCCGGTGGCGCCTTCCGGGTGCGCCACCTTCACGATGAAGCTCGCCAGGCCCATGAACGGAATATGCGTCTGCTTCGTCCCGTAATGGCTCTCTATCGCCTTTACGATATGGTCAAACGCGGTGTCGCTTCCAGCCCAAAGGGAGCTGCCGGCGCCCGCCACCAGCCAGCACAGCCCCAACACTCTCGCGCTCATCGCACCCTCCTGGCCCCGGACGTCTCCAGGCGCGGGATGCCGAATTCACCACCCAGCTCCGCCAGTTTCTCGGGATCCAGCGTCCCGATGATGTGCACGACGGTCAGCTCTTTCGGTTCCGCGGCAATCACCACGATGCCTCCTAGTTTCCCCTTGCCGTCGTCCTTGAAGAAGACATCCACGTCGCCATCGCGGCGCTTGGACCTGACACCCACGATGCGTCCCCAGGCCGGTTCCTGTAACTGGCTGCGCACGGCCTCCACATCGGCCTTGCTGTATTCGCCTTCGTGACCAAACTGGAAGCTCCGGACGTAGATGCCCTCCAGCCCGGCGAGCAGCCCGCGGACTTCCGCGTCTTCATGCCCATCCAGAAACTTGGCGGCGAACTTCAGCATGGATTTGTCCATGGTCACCGACACGGACTCCTCCGCCTTTTGCTCCAGCGCATCCAGATTGACCGGGATCTTGATCTCCTGCGCCCAGGCGGGGAGCAGCACCGCCGCCGCCAGGGCAATCGTTGCGATTCTCATGGTGTTTCCTTCCTCACTAGCCAATACGAAGAAGGCCCCCCAGGAGAGGCATTATTTGCGGCTGATTTGTGGTGGTTGCGCTCAGCGGGCTTGCGCCAGCGCTTCGTCGATGCCTTTGGAGATTTCGTCGACCGTGAAGGTCTCGATGAACGGTCTGCCGTTTACAAATACGGTGGGGGTATGCACGACGCCGCGCCCCACGCCGTCCTGATAGTCACGATCCACCAACGCGGCGTAGGCCGGATTACTCAGCGCCGCGATGGCTTCGGCCGGATCGATGTGGTGCGCCTGGGCGAAGGCGGTGAGCCGCTGGTTGAAATTCTCAGCCGTGGCCGCCTCCTGTCCCGCCATCGTCTCGCGCCGGTATTCCAGGCCCAGAGCCGCGTCGCGCTCGGCGAAGAATCGCGCCGCGATGGCCGCCCGCCGCGCCCAGGCATGTTTCGCCAGTGGGAAGTCGCGGTGCTCGAAACAGACCTTGCCGCCATATTTCGGCAGCAGCGTCTCATCCAACATGCGGCGGAAAGCGGCGCAATCCGGGCACTGCAGATCTTCGTAGATCACCGCGCGCACGGAACTGTCGGCGCGCCCCTCCATGCCCGGCTTTGTCGTCTCGGAAGCCGCGGCTGGAGCGGTGAACTGTAGCGAGGCGACCTCCGTCACATCGAAGGTTTTGGTTGAGTCGTCCACTTGCATCTTGATGGTGCGGGCCGTCCCGCCCATGTAGGTGCCTTGCACCACGCGCCCGTCGCGCAGGGTGAGGGTGTCGGACAGGCCCGCCGTGGCGCCGGCCAGCGCCAGTAATGCCGCACAGAAACGCATAGGCACATTGTAGAACTTCGCGTTAGCTTCGCACTTCCCGTACGTTGAACTCCAGCTTCCAGCGCCGCCCGTCGCGCGCCACGCACCACAATTGCATCATGCCGGTCTCGGTCACCACCGTTTCAAATGACACCGGCACCACATCGGCGGCGGCGCTCTGTTCGGCCGCCAGATTCACTTCCATGGGCGCCAGTTCCTCCAGGTCGTCGCCGAAGTCCTCGATCAGATCGCCGGCCTGATCGTTCTTGCGCACGGCCGAGGTGAAGAAGCGGAATTCGGCCGGCTCGCCGACCACCAGGCCGAACTCCCGGTTCGGAATGCGCTGCTCGGTGCCCTCCTCCATACCGAACGGCACTACCGTCAGCGCCTTCAGGGGCGCCGCAAAGCCGGGCACCGAGGGCATGGCGCTTTCAATCCCGACGTAATAAGTGCGCGGAACGCCGCCGCGGATGCGCACGCCCCGGCCGCGCCGCGCCAGCCCGTAATAAGCCGCCCCGCGCGAAACGGCATGCATCAGGTCTTCGCCGCTCAGTGGCTGCACCGGCGGAAAGCCTTCACCGCCGAGCCATGCATTCAGCACGCTGAGGATGCGTTCGCGGATCAGCACCGAATTCAGCACGCCGCCGTTGAGCAGAATATGAGTCGGGCAGGCCAGGCCGCTGGGGCCGCGCCGCACGCCGCCATGTTCCGCGCTGGAGGCCTGCTGCCTCAGGAAGCGAGCCATGTGGCGGGTGATGGCGGCATCCGCCGCATAAGGCAGGCCCAGTTCCTGTAAGCCCGCGCGGACCTGGCGAGCAGGCATCTCCTGGCTCGTCACAGCCGGCAGAAACCCGTCGCTGAGCAGCCGCTCCAGATCGGCGCGCGGCAGCTTGGCTTTGATCGACCCGCCCACCACGCCCGTGCCTTTGCCCAGAATGGTGACCGGCGCCTCGTCCTTCTTATTGCCGGGTTCGAGCAGTTTCTCCTTGGCCGTGCGGCAATTATTCCAGAGCGCCTGAAGCTGGAAGTTGTCGATCTTGGTGCCCTGCTCGGCGAGTCGGCCGGCAACCAGCCGGGCCAGCGCCAGATCGATATTGTCGCCGCCCAGCAGGATATGTTCGCCAACAGCGACGCGATCGAGGCTCAACTCGCCGCCTTGCTCGGTGACCGCGATCAGCGTGAAATCCGTGGTGCCGCCGCCGATATCGGCCACCAAAATCAGGTCGCCGACGCGCACGCGCGTGCGCCAGTCGGGGTGGCGCTCGATCCAGGCGTAGAAAGCGGCCTGCGGCTCTTCAAGCAGCGTGACGTTCTGGTATCCGGCCTGTTCGGCAGCCTTCAGCGTGAGATCGCGAGCCACCGCGTCGAACGACGCCGGCACTGTGACCAAGACCTGCTGCGCGGCGAACGGCGCGTCGGGCATTTTGTAATCCCACGCCTGCCGCAGATGATCCAGGTAGCGGCGGCTGGCCTCCACCGGCGAATACTTGGGCACGCCCTCGGGCGCGCGGAAAGGCAGGATGGGCGCCGTGCGATCCACGCCGCCGTGCGACAGCCACGACTTGGCTGACGACACCAGGCGGCCGGCGTTTTCGACGCCGCGCTTCTGGGCCAGTCGTCCCACGACCGTTTCGGGCTGGTTGTCCCAAGGCAATGCCGTCGCGCCGGCGGGAAAATCCGCGGCGCCGGGAACATACAGGAATGACGGCAGCAGGTTCTCGTCTCGCACTTCCGACGGGTTCACCAGCTGTGGGACGGCCAGCAGTTCGACTTTGGGCAGCGCCAAGGGATCGCCATCCGGCCGGTTCTCCACATAGGAAAGCGCGGAGTTGGTGGTCCCCAGGTCGATGCCAATGATGTAGCGAGGTTCCATTATGCGGAGGCGCTATTCGATCTCGATTTCGGCGGGTGCGATGATCGAGGCATCCTGCTTGGGGTTGAGGGCGGGCAGCTCCATTTTGGCGGCGCGCCAGCCTTTGTGCCGCAGCGTGCCGCCTTCGGGCCGGTTGGCCGGCACGTTGCCGATGAACTTCACGGCGGCGGGATCCGCGGTGGCTGGGCGGGTGTATGCGCCTTCGACGCCGTCGATGACAGGTTGCAGGCTGAGATAGCGGGCCAGCGAATCGCGCGCCTGATCGTGCAGGCTGCGCACGGCCGCGCCGATCTGCTCGTCTTCAAACGAGGCGATGTCTTCCATCAGAAAGTCGAGCAGGCGCGAGTCGCGCTGCAGAATGGCCAGAAGTTGCAATGCATGCGCGGGGTTGGGCTTCGCGGGCGCCGCGGGCTGCGGTTTGGGGGCCGCGGGTTTGATCTCTTGAGGCAGGGGACGGCCGAACAGGATGGCGAAGAAGGCGCGGAAAGCTAGCAGAATACGGCTCACTCGTTGTGCTCCAAATAGTCAGGATAACATCCGGTTGCGCGGGTCCCGTCTATCTCTGGTTGGATTTCAGGACCTTCTTGCGCAGCCGGATAGACGCCGGCGTGACTTCCACGAACTCATCGTCCCGGATGAATTCGATGGCCTGCTCCAGGTTCAGGATGCGCGGCGGCACCAGGCGGATGGCTTCATCCGCCGTGGATGCCCGCATGTTGGTCAGCTTCTTTTCCTTGACGATGTTCACGTCCAGGTCCTTCGTGCGCGCGTTCTCGCCCACGATCATGCCTTCGTAGATCTCCATGCCCGGGCTCACGAAGATCTCGCCGCGCTCCTGCAGATTGAAGATGGCGTAACCGGTCGCCTTGCCCGAACGGTCGGCCACCAGCGATCCGGTGGGACGCGTGGGAATCTCGCCCTGCCACTCGATGTACCCGTGAAACAGCGAGTTCATGATAGCGGTGCCGCGCGTATCCGTGAGGATTTCGCTGCGCAATCCGATCAGCCCGCGTGACGGGATTTCGAACTCCAGCCGCACGCGCCCGGACCCGTGATTCACCATCTTGGCCATTTTGCCTTTGCGTGCGCCCAGCTTCTCGATCACCACTCCCAGGAACGATTCGGGAATGTCCAGCACCAGCAGTTCCACCGGTTCGTGAGTTTTGCCATTGATGGAGCGCGTCAGGATCTCCGGCTTACCCACCATCAGCTCATAGCTCTCGCGCCGCATCATCTCGATCAGGATGGCTAACTGCAACTCGCCGCGGCCCATCACCTTGAACGTGTCGTGGCCGAGCTCTTCCACCCGGATCGACACGTTGGTCAGCAACTCCTTGTCTAGCCGCTCGCGCAGGTTGCGCGAGGTCACGTAGCTGCCCTCCCGTCCCGCGAAGGGCGAGGTGTTGATGGTGAACGTCATGGCGATGGTGGGCTCGTCGATCTGCACCTGGGGCAGCGGCCGCGGATCTTCCGCGCTGGTCACCGTCTCGCCGATGGTGATGCCTTCCACGCCCGCGATGGCCAGCAGGTCGCCGGGCCGGCCCACGGTTTCATCCACCCGCTTCAGGCCTTCAAACGAGTACAGCTTGGTGATGCGGGTGTTGTGTTGGGAGCCATCCAGCTTACAGATGGACACCGTGTCGCCGAAATGCAGGGTGCCCTCGAACACCCGGCCAATGGCCAGCCGACCCAGGTAGTCGCTGTAATCCAGGTTGGCGACCAGCATCTGGAGCACGCCTTCCGGATCGCCCGCCGGTTCGGGGATGTGCCGCAGGATGGCGTCGAACAGGGGCTTCAGATTGGTGGAGTCGTCTTCGAGCGAGGTCTTAGCCACTCCGGTTTTGGCGACGGTGTAGAGCACCGGAAAGTCGAGCTGGTCTTCGGCAGCGTCCAGATCGATGAACAGGTCGTAGATTTCGTTCAACACTTCGGGCACGCGCGCATCCGGCCGGTCGATCTTGTTGATGACCACGATGGGCGGCAGCTTGGCCTCCAGCGCCTTGGAAAGCACGTAGCGCGTCTGTGGCAGCGGGCCTTCACTGGCATCCACCAGCAGCATGACGCCGTCCACGATCTTCAGCGCGCGTTCCACCTCGCCGCCGAAATCGCTGTGGCCGGGGGTATCGACGATGTTGATCTTCACGCCCTGGTAGCGGACGCCGGTGATCTTGGCCAGGATGGTGATGCCGCGCTCGCGTTCCAGCGCGTTCGAATCCATGACGCGCTCGACGTGCACCTCATTTTCGCGGAATATGCCGCTCTGGTTCAGCATGGCGTCGACCAGGGTAGTCTTGCCATGATCCACGTGGGCGATGATGGCGATGTTGCGAATTGAAGGAGTTCCGTTTGACATGGGGCGCTTCGGGCGAGAGGTACTGTTCTATGGTAACACCAGGCGCTTGCGCGGCAGGTCAGTTGAGCCGGCCGGCCAACCCCAGCGCCACGACCGCCGGTTCCGGTTGCTCCTCGAAACTGAGGGTGGGGACCTCGGCGCGCGCGCCGCGAGTGCGCCAGACCGCGATGAGCCAGGCCGTCAGAGTGACTGCCATCAACGCCGCGTAACTCTTGGGATGCTGCAGCGCGCGGTGTTCGAAGTCGGTGATCAGCTCCGATGCGATGATGAGCACTCCCCAATAGACGCCGAACATGATCTTGAGATTGGCCCTGCCTGGAAGATACGAGCACGTGAACGGCACTTTAGCGAAGCGCAGCAGCGCCAGTTCGATGATCAGCAGTCCGAACACGGCGAGAAACAGGATGTGTCCCAAGGCTCGCGGCCACGGCCATAGGGCCAGATAAACCGGCGCGGCGATCGCGGTGACCGGCGCCAGCGCGAACAACAGCAGCGCCTTGCGGGTGGCATCCAGATAGGCGCCGCCGGCAAACGAATCGGTCAGACGGAACAGCCAGTTGGCGCGCAGTTCCACGGGGATCGAGAAGGATACGCGCAACGCGATGACGACGAAGAAGAGCAGGATGAGAGGAATGCCGAGCGCGGTCTGGGCGCGTCCCTCGCTATCGCCGTAGGGGACGGCCTTATAGTGATACAGCACGTATGCGATCTGGCTGAAAACATACCCGAATCCCAATCCGATATACATCGAGAGCAGCAAACGATGCTGGCGGCTGCGCGCGACGGTGCGGGCGATGAATGCGAAAATGGCGCGTTCCGGCGCGCGTCGGACGAAGAGCCGCGCGAGTGCGGTCCACGGCAGCACGGCGCGCCGCGCGGGAGCGATGCCCGACTGCTCCACCGTGCGGCGCAACTGGCGGGCATACGCCAGCGCGTAAGCCGCCATCGCAATCAGCGCCACCGCCGGTTCGCCTGCCAAGGCACGCCGCGCCAGCGCGTCCAGCGCCGGATTCGCCGACCCGGCCATCACATGGAACAGGCCCCAAAACCAGTAGGACGGGATCAGCGCGTACCACAGCCGGTTCTGGGGCGCGGCCAGCGCTTGCGGAGTGGCCAGCGGCGGCGTCAGGAAATATAACGTGAGCACTCCAAAGAATGCGGCGGTCTGAATAAGGCTCGACCAGCGCAGAAAGAGATGATGCGGGAGCAGGTGCAGCGCCAGGCCCTGCAAGCCCAGCAGCAGCCAGAAGACAAACAGCGATGCCAGCAGAATAGCGGTCCAGTAAGCGGCAAAGCCGCGCGCCGCGCTCAGCGGGCCGGTGGCATCCGGCACGATCAGGAACGGACACGCCAGGCCGCTGGCGGAATTCACCGCCACGATCGCCATCCCCAGCGCGGCCCCCAGGGCGGCCAGCTTGGCGGCGAACAGAGTGCGCACGCGCACCGGCATGGCGCCCAGCATGAGGCAATCGCGCCGGTCCGGAAACAAGGCGTCCCAAAGCAACAGGGTGAACACGCCGATGACCGCCATGGACGTGGAGATCAGAAACTCCGGATCGCTCCACGCCGCAGCGCGAATCTGGCGGGCGTTCAAATGATGATAAAGGCCCGCATACTTGGGCGCCACGATGAGCACGAGGGCCACGCTGAGAGCGGCCAGCAAAGCCGCGAGCTGCGAGAGCAGCGCGGACAAGTCCCCCCGCATCGACACGATGTCCGTATCGAAGAAGCGATAGGCGAACAGGTGCGTCAACGCGCGGAATTGGCGGCGCTGGTTCACCGCCGGATGGTCTCCGCGATCTGCCGCGCGGTGGCGTCGGGGTCCTGTTCCGTGACCAGTTGGGCGAAGATATCTTCCAGCGTCGGCAGTTCCATCAAATCCCGGAGGTGCTCGATCGAATCGTTAGCCACCGCGCGGCCTTTGTGCAGGATCACCACGCGGCTGCAGACCTTCTCCACGACCTCCAGCACGTGTGAGCTGAAAAGCACGGTCTTGCCCGAGCCCGCCAGCGACCGGATCAGGCTGCGCACTACCAGGGCGGCCTGGACGTCCAGGCCGGAGAAAGGCTCGTCGAGGACGATCAGCTCAGGATCGTGGAGAATCGCGGCTGAGATCAGGATCTTCTGCCGCATGCCTTTGGAGTAAGACGATATGGGCGAGTGGCGGTCGCCCGCCAGCGAAAACAGCCCGAGCAGCGCATCGATCTTAGCGTGCAGTGTGGCCGCCGGCAAATCCCGCAGCTCGCCGGCCAGTTCCAGGTATTCGGCGCCGGTCAGGTGCGGGTACAAGTACGGCTCTTCGGGCACGTAGCCGAGAATCCGCCTGTACTCGATGAGGTCCGCGCCGATGGGCCGGCCGCGATAGAGAATCTCGCCCGCGGTAGGCTCGAGCAAGCCCGTGATCATTTTCACGGTGGTGGACTTGCCGGAGCCATTGGGTCCGAGATAGCCTGTCACCTGGCCGGGCAGCGCGGTGAACGAGACGCTGTCGACGGCCAGGACGCCTGGATATCGCTTGGTGAGCGCGCGCACCTCTAGCACAGACCATTAGACCTGAACGGCTGGCGGAAAGTTCCCTAACGCGCCAGATCGTAAACCGCCAGAGTATGGCGGTCGCGCAGGTAGAGGCGCGTGCCCACCAGCGTCGGCGGAGTCCAGGCAATGCTCTGCAGCACCGACGCCTTGGACAGCACCTCGAACTTCTGGGGAGTGGCGCGGCACAGAGCCAGCGTGCCATCCTGATCGGCCAGGATCAGCTTGCCGTCGGCCCATAGCAACTGGGCCTTGGCGAAGCCGCGCTGCTGCCACATGATCTTGCCGGTCTTCAATTCCACGGCGGTCATGAACACCGGCCCGTCGTAACCGCGCGATATATACACGTAGCCGTCGCGCTGAATGGCCGTGCCGATGTGGAGCTGCACGTGCGGATCGTACCAAAGCTCGTCCACCTTGGTCTTCCCGCCGGACTGGCTCAGGTGCAGGGTGCGCGCGCCCGTGCCGTACGCCGAAGCCACGAACAGCAGGTTACCGGGCGCCCATACTGGCGTGCTCACGGCCAGGCCATAGTTGGTCTTGTGCTCGTGGCTCCAGAGCAGCGCGCCATTATCGGGATTAAAGCCGAACACGGTGTTGGCCGCCAGCACCACCACCTGCGTCTGACCGTCCACGTTGATGAGTATGGGCGACGAGTGCGAATTGGTGAACTGCAGCGCCTTCCAAACCACCGCTCCGTCGCTCTGGCGAAACGCAATCACGCCGTCACCCTGGCCGCCCGCCTGATAGATCAGCATGTCCTTGTAAGGCAGCGCGTGGCAAGAGTAGCCGAATTGCAGATGCGAGGCGTGGAACTCGTCGTACAGATCGTGAGACCACTTCACCTTGCCGGTCTTCTTGTCCAAAGAATGGATCTTGCCGGTGCCGCTGGCCGCCACCACGCGGTCGCCGATCACTTGCGGCATGGCGTACGGTCCGGGTCCCACGGCTTCCGAATAGGCGTTGGTGAACGGGTTGTCGTAAGCATATTCCCAAAGCGTCTTGCCGGTGGCCGCATCGAGCGCCGTGACCACGTCCTGCGACATGCGGCGGAATGCAGTGTACAGGACGCCGTTCTCCTCGGCAACCGCGGAGTAGCCATCGCCCAGCGGGCGGCTCCAGATCTTCTTGGGGCCTGCCGCCGGCCAGGAATCGGCCAGGCCCGAAGAATTAACAATGAAGTCGCGGTTCTTGCCGCCCCATACCAGCCAGTCCTCCGCGGCCGCCGCAGGCTTGGCCGGGGCTTTCTTTGGGTCTGTGGCGGCGGATCCGGCCAGGGCCGCGAGAGACACAATCAGCACGATATGCGTGGAGCGCATGTTCGATTGGACGCTCCGCCACGCGGTTTGTTCCGAAATCCGCGCGAGCTTATTATATAAGCGTTAGTTGGAGAACCTATGCGCTCGATGCCGCTGTTCCTGCTTCCTATTCTGCTCCAGGCCCAGATCGTGGACGTCTCGCATTCGCCCTATGCCAAGATGCACGGCGTGCCCGTCCGCGCCGTAAAGATGGGCGACGGCTTCTGGACGGTACGCCGCGCCACAAACCTGGACAAAAGCATCCCCAGCATGCTGGCCGAACTGGAGCAACACGGCATCGTGGACAATTTCCTGCGCCTGGAGGGCAAGAAGAATGTGCCGCGGCGCGGCCCGCTCTACACCGATTCCGACCTCTACAAATGGATGGAGGCGGCGGCCTTCGCCATCGAGTCGGGCGATCAGCCCAAACTGCGCGCGGAATTCGATGGCCTGACCGGGATCATCGCCGCGGCGCAGGAGCCCAGCGGCTACCTGAACACCTACTGGAGCGAGGAACGCACGCCCAAGCGCTTCACCGAGATGTACCGCTCGCACGAGCTGTACTGCATGGGGCACCTGCTTCAGGCGGCTATCGCGTATTACCGCGCCACGGGGGACCGCAAGCTGCTGGACGTCGGCATTCGCTTTTCCAATTACATGATCGAGAACTTCGGGCCCACCAAGCGTCCCGCGCTGACCGGACACCCGGAATACGAGATGGCGTTGATCGAGCTTTACCGCACCACCGGCGACCGCCGCTATCTGGATTTCGCCGGCTACCTGCTGAGCGGCGTGGAGCGCGAGCGCCTGCATCTTACCGGCGACCAGGTGCAGTACATGTTCAGCGGCAAGCCGTTCACCTCGCGCACGGAGTTCGAAGGGCACGCGGTCCGCGCTATGTATGCTTCGTGCGGAGCCACCGACTACTACACCGAGACCGGCAATGCCGCCTATCGGAAGACGCTGGAAACGCTGTGGAGCGACCTGGTGAACCGCAAGATGTATATCACCGGTGGCGTGGGATCGCGGGAGTCCGGCGAGGCTTTCGGCGAGGCCTACGAACTACCCAACGCGCAGGCCTACGGCGAAAGCTGCGCGGCCATCGGCAACATGATGTGGAACTGGCGCATGCTGCTGGCGCTGGGCGAGGCGCGCTTCGCCGACGTGATCGAACGCGCCCTCTACAACGGCATCAACTCAGGCATGTCGCTCTCCGGCACTCTCTATTGTTACCGCAACCCGCTGGAGTCGTCCGGCGAGACGATCCGCAACGAATGGTACGACACCACTTGCTGCCCGCCGAACCTGGAGCGCATCCTGGCTTCGCTGCCGGGCTATCTCTACACCACCGGCCCCCAGGGCGTCTACGTCAACTTGTTCCACAGCTCGACGCTCGACTGGCATCTGGAGGATGGCACCGGCCTGAAGATCGCCGAACAGACCGACTACCCGTGGAAAGGAACGGTGGACCTCACCATCACTCCCGCGCATGCGGCGGAGTTCAGCGTCTTCGTGCGAATTCCGGCCTGGTCGGAGGGCGCCGAAGTCTCCATGGGCGCGCCCGTACCATTCGCCGCCCGCCGCGATGAAGCGAAGCCGGGCCAGTACTTCGAAATCCGTCGCCGCTGGCAGCCGGGCGATAAGGTCCACATCGATTTCGACATGGTGCCGCGCCTGGTGCGATCCAATCCCCTGGTGCGCGAGAACGCCGGCCGCGTGGCGCTGGAGCGCGGGCCGCTGGTGTATTGCCTGGAACAGCCGGATCAGGTGGGATCCAACCTGTTTGATGCTTCCCTCCTGATCGACGGATCGAGCTTCGTCAGCGAGCTTCATCCGGAACTGTTAGGCGGGATCATGGTAATCAAACATCACGGCACGGTGGTCGACCAGCCTTTCAGCAGTGAGCCGCTCTATCGGGCGTACGCGGAAAGAAAGGAGCGGACCGGCAGGAAAGTGGTGCTGGTCTTCATTCCGTACTACGCGTGGGCCAATCGCGGCGAAGCGCGCATGGAAGTGTGGGTGCCTTATGCCGATGCCGGCGCCGAGTGACTGCGCAGCCAGCCGAACGTAGCTCCCAGATCCTTCGATTGAAAGATCAGCGATCCCGGCACTACCGCATCCGCACCGGCTGCGCAGAGCTCAGAGACCGTGTGACTGCGGATAGCGCCATCCGCGACCAGCCTCACGCCGCGCACCGTGCGCCCGGGGTGCTTCCGCAGCAGGCCGCGAGCTTCGCGTAAGCGGTCGCACGC
>DATGGM010000170.1:0-6615 GCA_035308525.1 Bryobacteraceae bacterium | reverse complement strand
ATGAGGTCGTCGCCATTCCAATCCACCAGCACCAGGCGCTCGGGATCGCGAACCGGAAGCGCGTGCAGGGTCACCTGGTCGACCAGCGAGTAGATGGCGGTGGTGGCGCCGATGCCGAGGGCGAGCGAGAGCAGCGTCGTGGCGGTGAAACCGGGGCTACGAAGGAACGATCGAGCGGAGAAACGGAGATCGTAGAGGAAATCGCGGAGCCAGCGGGTGAGCCAGACATCGCGGACTTCCTCGCGGACTTGGGCGAGGCCGAGTTCGACGGCGACGCGGCGGCGGGCCTCGGGCTCAGGGATGCCGGCGGCGGTGAGGTCGGCAACGCGGCGGTCGTAGTGATATTGGAGCTCGCGATCGAGGCCGCGCTCGCGCGAGGCGCGGCGGAACCAGTTAACGAGCTGGATCATCGGCTGCCCTCCTCAAAGATCAGGTTGACGGCGCCGGACAAGCGCGCCCAGCTATCCTTCTCGACGACAAGCTGGCGGCGTCCGGCGGGCGTAAGGGAGTAGAACTTGGCCTCGCGGCCGGTTTCTGACGGTTTCCACCCGGCACGCAGCCAGCGCTTCTGCTGCAGGCGGTGGAGGGCTGGATAGAGCGAGCCCTGGTTGACATGGACGACGGACCGGGAGATCTGATCGAGGCGCTGCGCGATGCCGTAGCCGTGGGCGGGCTCGAGCGAGAGGATCTGGAGGATCAGCATGTCGAGCGTGCCTTGCGGGAGGGGGAAACGCGGAGACGGCATCGATACCTCAACCTTCTACCATTGAGCATACATCCCGGATAGGTCGAAGGTCAAGGTATCGGAGCAGCCGAGAAATCAACCTAGCTTCTCTTGGACGCTGCGGACTTTATCTTCCATGTGCTGGTCGCGGTCGGTGCGGGTGCCGAAGCGCAGGGTGGAGGTGATGCGGGGCACTCCCATGGCGTGGACGACTTCGTGACAGCGCTTGATAGCGGCGAAGACGTCGTCCCATTCGCCTTCGATATTGGTGCCGTAAGCGTGGAGTTTGGTTTTCAAGCCGGCCTCGGCGAGGACGCGCTCGCAGGCGGCTACCTCTCTGGAAACCGAGACGCCGACGCCGATGGGGACCACGCACAGATCCGCGATGACCTTCATGGGCCCAGTCTAGCGCGGGTCAGGGGCAGCGGGCCACGATGAGGGTAATGTCGTCGTGCTGCTCGCCGGTGCTGAACTGGCGGACCTCATCGACGATCGACGCGGCCAGGAGATCGGAAGGCATGTCGCGGCGGCGCTCGAGGGCCCGCGCGAGGAGCGCCTCTCCGAACTCTTCCCCTTTGGCATTGAGAGCTTCGGTGATGCCGTCGGTGTAGAGCGCCAGCATATCGCCGCGATGGAGACGGCATTCGCCGATGGCACAGTCCCATTCCTCGAAGAGTCCCAGCACGGTGCAGGTGGAGGCCAGGCGCTCCACCTTGCCGCCGCGCCGCAGCAGGAGACCGCAGAGATGTCCGCAATTCACGTAGCGCAGGCGGCGTACACGGTCCTGATACTCGGCGTAGAACAAGGTGGCATAAGCGCTGGGGACGGTGTTCTCATAGAAGAGCTGGTTGACCGACCGCAGGAAGCTCTGGGGCTGATCCCAGGCCAGCGCGCACTGGCTGCGCAGGTTGGCCTGGAGGTTGGCCATCAGAAGCGCAGCCGCCATGCCTTTGCCCGCGATATCGCCGATCACCAGGCCCAGGCGTTCGCGGCCCAGATCGAGGAAGTCGTAATAATCGCCACCGACCTGGCGCGCCTGAATGCAGATGCCGGCGTATTCGAGGGTCTTCAGGGCCGGGCGCATCTGCGGAAAGAGACGGGCCTGCACCTGCTTGGCGATTTCCACTTCCTGCGCGGCGCGCCGTTCGGTTTCAGCCCTGGCAGCCGCCACGCGGCGCTGTTCTTCCAGTTGACGGGTGAAAACGTCGATGCCCATCAGGGCGAACGAGTTTCCATCCAAGTCCTTGAAACGCGTGAACACTCCGCCCCAGGCGGGCGCTTCGCCCGGCGCACCAATCTTGACGCGCCACAATCGCGGCACGCGGGAGAACTGGACGCCGCGGGCGCGCCACTGGTGATATGTGGCGAGCACGTCTTCGGCCATGAAGACGATTTGGGTGGCGCGGCCGATCAGTTTGTGCTCGCGGGAGTCGGGCTTGGGGGCCACCAGCGCGAGCACGGCGCTGCCGTCGGGAGGAGAGACGGCCACCCAGCGCTCGCCGGACTGCATCCTGGCATCAAAGGCCACGTCGAAGCCGAGCTGATCGACGTAGAAGCGGAGGCTGCGCTCCTGATCGCGCACGAAGATGTTGACCGCGTGGAGACGAATGTACGGAGCGGGAGGGCGGTCCATTGGTGTGATTATAACGGTGCGCCCCTGGTAAGATGTAGGCACGAATGCAGGGTAGAGCTACAAGGATATTTTGGACGGGCATCGCACTGGCGGTCTGCGGCGCGGCGGCGGATGGCCAGCAGCAGCAGCCTACGCTGGCCGAGCGCGCGGTACAGATGGCGCTCACCGGGCGCTGCAATGAAGCGATGCCGCTGCTGAAGCAGGCGGCCAAGGAGTCCACGGATAAAGATACGCGGCGTTTGACCGGCAAATTCGGCGTGCGCTGCTCCATGCTGCTGGACCGGCAGGGCGAAGCCACCACCTTTCTCTCGCACTTGCAGCAGGAGTTTCCCAATGATCCCGATATTCTATTTCTGGCAGTCCACATGTATTCGGACCTGGCTTACCGCAATTCGGAACAATTGATGAAGGTGGCGCCGGATTCGGCCGAGGTTTTGAGGCTGAACGCCGAGAACTTCGAGAAGACCGGCGATGCGAAAAAGGCGATCGGGGAATATCGCGTTCTGCTGCAGAAGGCGCCCGGAACGCCGGGGATTCACTATCGCATCGGCGGCCTGCTCCTGGATCATGCGGGCGAAGCCGGCAGCGAGGGTGACGCGCGCAAAGAGTTCGAAGAGGAGCTGAAGATCGATCCGACAAACGCCGGCGCGGAGTATTATCTGGGCGAGATGGCGCGCCGGGCGGAGAACCTGCCGGAAGCGGTGGAACATTTTTCGCGCGCGACGAAGCTGGCGCCGGCCTTTGCGGAGGCGCAGTTCGGCGAAGGGCGGGCGCTGCTGGATTCCGGCAAGACGGCGGAATCGGTGGCGCCGCTGGAAGCCGCCACGCGCCTGGCGCCGGATAATCCGACCATGCATTTCGCGCTGGCAACCGCGTATCAGCGCATGGGACGCAAAGAGGATGCCGCGCGCGAATTCGGGCTGCAGAAGAGCACCTCAGACAAGATCAACGCGAACACCAAGGCGCTGCACAAGAACATCTCGGGCGCGGACGACAGTCATAAATAGATGACGGGCCGGGTGTGGTTGGCGGCTTTGTGCGGGGTCGGCTGCGTAGTCTGGGTGGCGGCGCCGGGGTCCACCGCGCAAAAGCGCCCGCACTTCACCGACATTGCGCCGCGGTCGAAGTTCGCATACGTCACACATAACGACTTATCGCCGCGCAAATACTTTCCGCAGCCGCTGTGCGGCGGGGTGGCGGTATTCGACTTCGACAACGACGGCAAGCTGGATATCTTCTTCACCAACGGAGCGAAGCTGCCGGATCTGAAGAAGAGCGGCCCGCAGTTCTATAACTGCCTGCTGCGCAATAAAGGAGACGGCACCTTCGAGGATGTGACGCGAAAGGCGGGCCTGGCGGGCGAGAATCTGGATTATAACTTCGGGGTCGCGGCAGGGGACTACGACGACGACGGATACGAAGACCTGTTCGTGTGCAGCGCGGGGCGAAATGCGCTGTACCACAACAATGGGAATGGCACGTTCACGGATGTGACACGGGAATCGGGGATCACGAAGCCGGCGGGCACCATCAGCGTGGGAGCGGCGTGGTTCGATTACGACCGGGACGGGCGGCCGGACCTGATCGTAGCCAACTACACGGTGTGGAATCCGCGGACCGATCACCGGTGCACCGCGGAGGGCGTGGATTACTACTGCGATCCACGGCTCTACTCGCCCAGCGTGCCGCCGCGGCTTTACCACAACCTGGGGCACGGCAAGTTCGAGGATGTCACGGAGAAATCCGGGATGGGGCGCGCGCCGGGAAAAGGGATGGGGATCTCGATCGCGGATTTCAACGGCGACGGGTGGCTGGATGTTTTCATCGCCAACGACACGGAAGCCAATTCGCTGTTCATCAACAACCACGACGGCACGTTCGCAGACCAGGCGTTGCAATGGGGCGTGGCCTACGACGAGGGCGCCAAAGCCGTTTCATCGATGGGCAGCGATGCGCAGGACTACGATAACGACGGCCGCGTGGATATTGTTTACAACAACCTGATGGGGCAGGTCTGGGGACTGTTCCGGAACCGCGGCGATGCCTTCCAATACGTCTCGCTCGAAACCAGGCTGCGGCAGCTCAGCGCGCCGCTTTCGGGATGGGGCATGGGATTCATCGATTACGACAACGACGGATGGAAGGATTTGTACTCCGCCAACGGAGACATCGAGAATATCGACCCGGCGGGGCGGCAGCACGACACCATGTTTCAGAACGTGGGCGGGAAGCGGTTCGAGGATGTGTCGGCGGAGATGGGGAAGGATTTCCTGCGCACGGGATATCAACGCGGGTCGGCGTTTGGGGATCTGAACAACGACGGCTTCCCGGATGTGGTGGTGACGTCGCTCAACGAGGCGCCGCGCATTCTGTTGAATTCAGCGGATAACGGGAATCACTGGCTGGTGCTGGAGCTGACGGGACGGTCGAGCGGACGGGATGCCGTGGGAGCCACGGTGAAGGTTACGACGGCGGCGGGACGGGTGCTGTACGGCCGGGTGACGATCAGTGTGGGGCTGATGTCATCCAGCGACAAGCGGGTGCATTTCGGGCTGGGGCCGGAAACTAAGATCAGCTCGATTGAGATCCGCTGGCCGCGCGGGGGGGGGCAGCGGCTGACGGATGTAAAGGCGGATCAGTTTTTGAAGGTCGAGGAGCGGGAGTAAGGCGGCTCACCAGTCGGCGTAAGGGGTGCCGTCCAGACCGGTTTTATCCGATCCGCTTTTCACGTCGAAAATGCCCGGTTCGGTCTGGTCGACGCTTTGCAGGGCGTCTTCCATGATGGTGTGCCAGGACTGATTGTTTCCCGTCATGGGGTCGATGGGGATGTCGCGCAGATAGCCGGCGGCCACCAGATCCTGGAGGGATTGCGGAGCTTTCTTCTTGTCGTAGGTGTACTCGTCGATGACCTGCCGCAGGGTGAACAGGTTGTTGTGGAGCACGGTTTCCTTCGCCCGGACGATGGCTTTTTGATATTGCGGAATGGCGATGGAAATCAGGATGACGATGATCGCCATGACGATCATCAACTCCACCATGGTGAAGCCGCGCCGGCGCAGATTTGTGTTTTTACCAGTCCGAGTAATTGGTTCCATCAGGCGCCTTTTCGGTGGTCTTGGTGTAGACATCGAAGACATTCTGCCCGCCCCAACTGTTGGAGGTAGGATCGTCGCGGGTGCTGCGCATGCCCCAGTCGGTGGAGTTGGTGAAGGGGTCCTTGGGAATGCGTCTCAGAAAGCGGATCTTCTTGTCCACCTGGCCTTGTAATTTCACGCCCTCCACGAGGACTTCCAGTTTTTCCGGGTAGTTATCGGAATCCAGCTTCTGCTGTCCGAGATATCCGGCATCGGCGTAGTCTTTGTATTTGTCGATGGCGGTGCGGATTTCCCGCTCGGCGATGCGCAATTCCCTTTCGCGCTCGGTCCGGACGCGGGAGCGCGCCAGCGGCACCGCCATGGTGGTCAGGATGAGCATGATGGTAAAAGCCACGATGAGCTCTACCAGCGTCAATCCTCTCTGATTCCTGCGTCGCACGGAGGTCCTCACATCACATTGACGGTCAGCAGCGGGGAAGAATTGGAGACCGGCTGCCCTTGCGAGTTGCTGGGGCTGAAGGCCGGCGCGGTCACGGCGCTACTGCCCCGCCCCAGGGTGGTGAACGACAGGGTAACCAGCATGCCGGAACCGGTAACGCCGCCGGTGCCGGGCAAGCGATTCAGGGTGATGTCAGCCTCGCCGGTGTCGTTGAGGATGTTCTTGGTGAAAGTCACCTGCTGGCCGTCGCTCGACAGTAAGTTGCCTTGGGTCACATCGTTCAACTTAAGCGCCTTGGGGTCGTACTTGATCTGCAAAGGCGCGGAGAACAGGTCGGTGGCGTTGGCGATCACCAGGCTTACATTAAACGATCCGCCGAGAGTGGTCTGGATCTGGCCAGGCACAAAAGAGACCTGGGCGGTGGTCTGGGGCGCGGCGGCGGGAGCGGGCGGCGGCGGCGCAGGGGACGGAGGCGCGGTGGCCTGCGGCGGGGGCGCGGCGGCCGGCTGCTCGGCGGGAGGATTAGCGGCGGCCGGGGGCGTGACCAATGGGTTGGACGGCGTTCCGGGAGGCGCGGGCGCGGCGCCCTTGGGCGCCTGATCGGGGCCGGGGGGCTGCGGCTTGTAATTCAGTTTCACGACTGTGGCGTTGCCGACCGCCACGCTACGCAGCTCTTCATCGCTGTAGTCGGGCCGGCGCACGATGTGCGGGATCAGGGCGATCA
>DATGGM010000169.1:0-2505 GCA_035308525.1 Bryobacteraceae bacterium | reverse complement strand
GCTGAGCAAGGAGGAGACCCTCGAACGGCTGCCGGCGCTGGAACCGGAAGAGCTGCGCGGCGGGGTGGTGTATTACGACGGGCAGTTTGACGATTCGCGGCTGCTGATTCACCTCGCCATGACCGCGGCGGATCACGGCGCGACCGTGGTGAATTATTGTCCCGCCACGAGCCTGCTGCGCGACGAGGACGGCTATGTGAATGGGCTGACGGCGCGCGACGCCGAGACGGGCGAGGAATTTGCGCTTCGGGCGCGGATCGTGGTGAACGCGACGGGGGTATTTACCGATTCGATCCGGCACATGGCCGATCCGCTGGCCGATCCCATGGTGGTGACCAGCCAGGGGATTCACCTGGTGTTCGATCGATCCTTTCTCAAGGGTGATACCGCGTTGATGGTTCCGCGGACCAGCGACGGACGGGTGCTCTTCGTGATTCCATGGCATGGGCACGCGGTGGCGGGAACGACCGATACGCCGCTCGATGCGCCCTGCCTCGAGCCGCGGCCGCTGGAGGAGGAGATCGAGTTCATCCTGGAGACGGCAGGACGGTACCTCACCAGGCCGCCAACGCGGACCGACGTGCTGAGCGTGTATGTGGGGCTGCGGCCGCTGGTGAAGGGCGAGGGCAAGACGTCGGCGCTGTCGCGCGATCACGTGATCCACGTAGATCCATCGGGGCTGCTCACGATCACCGGCGGCAAGTGGACGACCTACCGGCACATGGCCGAGGATTGCGTGGACCACTGCATCACCCTGGGACGGCTCCGCGATGAGCCGTGCAGGACGCGAAACCTGCGGATTCATGGCTACCTGGAAAGCCAGCGGGAACGCAGCGGGGCGGAGATCGAGGGCTGGCGGAATGCTTTCGAAGCGCTGGCGGTGTACGGGACGGATGCGGAGGCGATTCGCGGCTTGGTGACGGGCGATCCCGTGCTGGGCGCGGTCCTGGATGAGGAGTTGCCGTACATTGGCGCCGAGATCGTGTGGGCCGCGCGCGCAGAGATGGCGCGCAGCGTGGAGGATGCGCTGGCGCGGCGAACCCGGGCGCTGTTTCTGAATGCCAAAGCGGCCATGGCAATGGCCCCGGCAGCGGCCCGGCTGATGGCGCGGGAACTGGGCCGGGGCGAGGATTGGGTGGAGGCGCAGGTGGCGGAGTTTACGGCGCTGGCCGAACAGTACCGGGTGGTGTAATGAGTAGAGCGAGTCTATCTATTCGGAGGGGACGAGATGGCGGCGCAATGCACACATGTTAAGGACCACGTGAAGAAAGTGAAACCTCAAACCAAGGGGTGCGAAGAATGCTTGCAGACCGGCGACACATGGGTACACCTGCGCATGTGCCTGGAATGCGGCCATGTGGGGTGCTGCGATTCTTCAAAGAACCGCCATGCGCGGGCCCACTATCATTCCACGCACCATCCGATCATCCAGTCGGCGGAGCGCGGCGAGGACTGGAAGTGGTGCTACGTGGACGAGACGTATCTGTAGATTGTGGGCCGTGTACCGTGGGTCGCGGACATTTCAGGCAACTTCGACTTCGATGGTTTTGGTGGCGGGGTCGATCTTCACGATTTTGAAGTTGCGGATCTGGCCGGTCTGCAGGGGCTCGGGCGCGGCGGCCGGAGCCGGAGCGCTCCCCTTCCATCGCGCCTGCAACAGGGACGAAAGCGAGGAGAGGTCGGCTTTACCTGGCTGAGCTGCCGGCTGAGGCGCCGATCTGGCCGTCGTGGCCGATGCATGGCACGCGGCACGGATGCCTTCGCCAAGTTCGATCCACGCGGGCGACTCTTCGACCACGCGGCCGGAAACCCGATCGCCGACCTTGTGCTCCGCAATATATTCGTCAATGCTGGTGGGCACCAGTTGCTTCATGCTGAGCTTCATCTGGCGCCTTTCGGTGTCGATGGCCAGCACTTGCGCCTTGACCACCTGTCCGGCGCGCAGCATGTCGGAGGGATGGTGCAGGCGGCGGTCGGGAGTGATCTCGCTGATGTGCACGAGACCCTCGACGCCTTCGATGACCTGCACGAAAGCACCGAACGCCATGATCTTGGTGACAGGCCCTTCAATCTGCGAGCCGACAGGGTAGCGGTGCGTAACTTCGGTCCAGGGATCGGTCAGGGTCTGTTTGAGACCGAGCGAGATGCGGCGCTCTTCCGGCTTGATGCCGAGGATGACGGCGTCGACAATTTCGCCCGGCTTGACGATGTCGCTGGCGATGCGCATCTTTTTGCTCCAGGACATCTCGGAGACGTGGATGAGGCCTTCGACACCGGGCTCGAGTTCAACGAACGCGCCGAACTCGGCCACGCGGGTGACGCGGCCGCGAACGCGCTGATTGAGCTGGTAGCGTTCGGGGGCGGTCTCCCATGGCTGGGCTTGGAGTTGCTTGAGGCCGAGCGAGATCTTCTTCGTTTCGGGATCGATCTTGAGGATTTTCACCTGAAGTTCCTGGCCCGCGCTGAGAATATCGTCCGGCTTGTTGACGCGGGTCCAGGCCATGT
>DATGGM010000168.1:0-9083 GCA_035308525.1 Bryobacteraceae bacterium | reverse complement strand
ATGCCGAAATTCTCCGCGTGGGAGGGCAGAGCAAAAACTTCGGCGGCGCGCATCGCTTCCCATTTGCCATCGCCGTAGAGCGGGCCGGTCCAGGTGACGCGCGAGGCGATGGCACACCCTTGGGCCACGGCCTGCAACCGCGCTTGCCAGCCGCCCTGGTCCGGGCCGGCCATGACCAGATGCAACCGCCGGTCCAAATTCGCCACCCGGGAGAATGCCTGCACCAGCAGATCACAGCCCTTTTTGGGATGCAGGCGTCCCAGGAATAACACTACGCGTTTGCCTAGCAGCTCTGGAAAGCGCGCAAATAGCGTGCTGCGGGTGGCGCCCGGCGGAGGCGGCGGGGAGATCCCCAGGCCCACGACTTTCTCGCGGCACGCGTAGGGACGAAAAGTGCCCCGCGCCAGAACCCGCTCGCGTTCGCACGCAAAGAATACCGCGCGCGCGTCTCGCAGGACGAACCGCTCCGCGGCCAGCCAGCACGCCAGCTTTTGCAGATGCTTGCCCGGACACGCACGGCGGAAGTAAGGATCGAGCATGCCATGGGGAAACACAAAATAGGGAACACCGGATTGACGCAAGCCGCGCCACACACCGACGCTGGTGTATCGCCACAAACCGTGGATGAGCACCGCGTCGTAACCAGCTGCGTGTTCACGCACCCAGGCCGGCAGACGGGAACTGTAGAGATAACGCGTGTCGGCGGGACCGGCGCAATGCGACGTCCCGCTCCAGTTCGCCGTCCATTCGGGTCGAGCAGGACGCAGGGTGACGAGTTCAGGAGCGTGTCCCAGCCTAGCCAGCGCGACCGAGAGTTGGCGAGCCGCCTCCACGCTGCCGCCCATCGCCGGATCGATATCCCCCACGCATTGCAGAATCCGGAGGGGCCGCATCATGCGATCTTCACCAGCCAACGCGTGCCCGGCATCGGGCGTAAGGTGGCATTCCGGCGGGAGCTATCCTGCGCCTCCCTCTCCACAAGACACATGACGACCGCGGCGGCAGCCACTTCGAGGCGCGCCGCGCCCGCAAACGGACTGAACAGCAGGTGCCACTCGCAACACAGGAGAACCACGACGAAGAGAGGGACGAGTGGACCGCCGGCGCAGCTCACAACGCAAGATCGCAGAGCCCCGCCCATCCGCCAAGCTAAAAACATGAAGAACGCAGCCCCCGCAATCCCGGCTTCGAACCAGGCTTGTAGGATGTGGGAGTGCGGGGTGAAGGTGGAGGTGTCGGTAGGCAGACCCACATAGCGCATGCCGCTTGAGGCAGCGAAGCGCCCGTCGTATTCGGATTGAAAGCGGAAGTCGTTGGCCTGTGAGCCGTTGCCGATCCAGGGTGAATCCGCAACTCCGCTCCAAGCCGTAGCAAGCGACGCCGCGCGCCAGGCGATCGACTGCAGCCGCCGCGGGCCGAAGTTCTGATCGCTCCAGACATAAGCATAGATACCGACGCCGAGCACGGCGAGCGCCGCCACCCACAGGACCAAGCCTCGCAGCGGCCGCGGCTCGGTTTGCGCACGGTGCCGGGCCAATAGCATCAGACCGGCCGCCAGGCAGCAGCCGCCGAGCGACCGCGAGTCCAGCAGAATGTGCAGAATGCCGAGGGCGCCCAAGCCGGCTGCCGGCGCCAGCCACCGTTGGGGAGAAGCCAGCGAACCTAAGCACGCCATTAACAGGGTGACCGGAACTGAGGCGCCAAACTTCCAGTCGGTAAACAAGCGTCCCGCGAGCAGGAGTGCAAGCACGGAAGCCGCCGCGGATCCGACGCAGTACAACAGGAAATTGCGCGGCCGCCGCCGGCAGAGAAAATAGAGACCCACGAAATTGCTTGCCAGAAACACGATGCGCGCCCATCCGCGCAGCCAACGCCCGCTATCGGTCTGCCATGCCAGGTCGGCGGCGATATAACCCGCCAGACTGAGGGCCAGCAGTAGGCAGAGTGTGGAGAAGGGCGGCTGCCAGAATCTCTTGCGGGAAAAACTCCTCAGCAGCGCCCACAGAGCGATTCCAGCCAGCAGGATCTCCGGCAGATAGACCACGCCCACGATCTGGATCGCGACCGGACTGGCCAGGCCCACCGCCAGTGCCGTCCAGGCGCAGGGGCCGGCGGGAACGGTATCGAGCCACGCTGAACGCGGCGTGGCAACCCGCAGACGGCTCATCCGCGGACCGCCTGGGGCGCCGTCGGCATCCCGCCGCACAGCAGATAAGAGAGATGCCGGCTGAGGTTGCATTTGTAGAGGATCTTCATGGCTCGGGCCTCAAAGCGCGATGCCGGCCGGGCCCCCGCCCGCAGAATCTTTTCCCGCATGTGACGCCGGTCCGCGATCCGCTCCTGAGGCAGACGCCCCGAGCCCAGGGTCATCGAGTCATAAACCCGGAAGTCGCCCAGGCATTGGTTGAGATAACCGAAACGGCAGCCGGCGAGCGCCATATCGACCACCAACTCGCCATCCCAAGCCGTGCGGTTGTTCACGTTGAAGCCTCCCGCCTTCCGAAAGGCGCGACCACGGAAGAACGTGGCCTGCTGCCAGAAAAAGCACACCTCAAAGGCGTAACGGCGCAGATCGATTCGATCCGGAGTTCGCCATCGGGCGCTGGCCAGGCCGCGTCCATCGATGATCCTGATCGCGCCCAAAAGAACATCGATTTGCGGGTGGCTCTCGAAATAGGCCAGCACCGCGTCCAGAGCGCCGGGCGTGAAGCGATCGTCGGAGTTGAGATAACCCAGAATGTCGTCGTCGGAAAACCCGCCGAAGCCTTTGTTCAGGCCGTCGGCTGGGCCGCAGTCCGGCTCCAGAATGATCCGGCTGAACCGGTCGCGATGGTCCTCGATGATTTGCCGCGAGGCATCGGTGCTGCCTGGATCGACAATGACGTAACGAAGCCTTCCCGGCGCGGCCATTCGCACTGACTCGATCGCCTGCGCCAGGTACCTTCCCTGGTTGAACGACAAGGTGACGATGACGAGATTCATGCCCACTCCATCTGGTCGTCGGCCGCGCCTGCGACGGGCCGCTGCCGTACGCGGAGCAGCCCGCGCCGCCAGATGTGGATCTCCACGACCACCTGGAACAGCAGGGTGGCGGCAATGCTCGATCCGGCGAACGCCCACGCGAATCCCAGCAGACTGAGGCCGCGGACCCAGAGAAAGCAGAGCAACGCCACGTTCAATGCCGCCGCAAGCGCCGTAAAAGCCGTGTTCAGCCAAGGTTTGCCCAGCCCATTCAGCAGATGAAACGGCGCTGGCGAAAATGCGATGAAAAAATAGGCGGCGGCAAACGCGGGCAAGAGTGGCAATGCCTGAGCAGCCATCTCCGGACCGAGCCAAAGGCCGAGAATGCGTGGCGCAAGCCAGACCAGAGGGAGCAACGCCGAGGCGGCGGCCATGCCACTGCCTGCCAGCATCCAGAGGTAGATGGAGCGCAGCGTGCGCGGATCCGCCGCGGCGCTGGCCGCCGGGAACAGCACTTCGGTTGCCGCCGCTACCGCCTGGTGCACTTTGGCTGGCCCGGCACCGGCCGTCTGGTAGACCGCGACCGCAGCCGGTCCCAGCGTCGCAGCGACCAGATAGCGCTGGATTTGATACAGGAAGATGGCGGCGAAAGCATTCGCCGTCATCAACCAGCCAAATTCGAACATGCGGCGGAAAACCGCGCGCGTGGGCCGGGCGCGATGCAAAAAAATGCCCCGGACATGGCACAGACGCCAGGCCCCCGCTGCGGCAGCCGCTAGAACCAACACATGGGCCGCCAGACTGATGGCCATTACTTCCCGCAATCCCGCCCGCGTTAAGCCGGCGGCGACGGCTGCTCCTCCGTAAGCCAGTGTCGAGAGCGAGGCAAGCGTCAGCGCCGCAGCCGCGAAGTGTTGCAAACCCTTGAACAGCGATACAAAGACCGCCAGGAGGAGGAAGGCCGGAAACTGCCATCCGGCCAGGCGAAACGCCTCGATTGCTTCGGGCGCGACATGGGTCTCGACGCCCAGCATCTTCACCAGCCACGGCGCCAGAAATTGCAGCGTAGCCGCGCCGCCTGCACCCAGCATGCCGTAGAAGGCAAGCGAGCTGACGACGACTTCCCCGGCCGCCCGTAGATTGCCGCGGGCCTGGTCCTCGGCGACAAATCTTAACGTCGCGGCGGCGAAACCAAAGTCCAGAAACGCGAGCAAGCCGCTCATCGATCCCGCCAGCACGAAGATACCGAAGCGCG
Source organism: Bryobacteraceae bacterium (assembly GCA_035308525.1). Taxonomy (GTDB): domain Bacteria; phylum Acidobacteriota; class Terriglobia; order Bryobacterales; family Bryobacteraceae; genus Bog-159. Next base: position 4,867 of record DATGGM010000168.1, on the reverse strand, counting down.
CTGCGCCCAGGTGGCGGATCAGCACCGCGTAACTGGCCAGCACCACAGCCGCCGGCGCGGCCCAACCAGCTAGCCCGTAAAGAATGTTGCGCCGCAAGCCGACGCCGGCAGCCCGACCGCTCATGCCGACGATTGTCCAGCGCGCAACTGGCTGCATTCGACCGAATAAACGCCGTGATAGCCGTATTGGTAGTGGTAACTCATTTCCTGATTCACTTCGTTGAGAACCAGACCGAGCACGTTGGCGCGCAACCGGCTGAGTGTGGCCAGTACGCTGGCTACTGCTTTACGATCGGTCTCGCCTGCGCGCGCCACTACCACCACTGCGTCTACTGCGGTCGCCATCTGCAACGGCTCGGCAAACCCTAACAGGGGTGGCGCGTCCAGGACTACCAGGTCGTATTCGGCGGCCGCTTCTTCCAGCAATTCCACCAAGCCCCGGCCGATAAGGTCGGAGGCGAAGCGCGAAGGCGGCCCGGCCGGCAGAATATCCAATTCCGGAATGGGGGCCTTGAGCAGCGCATCTCGCCACGCCAACTCCGAGGCCAGCACGTTGGACAGGCCCATCGAGCCGGGCAGGTGAAAGCGCTTGTGCACCGTCGGCCGCCGCAAATCGCCATCGATGAGGAGCGTCCTGCGCCGCTGGCCGGCATGGGTGGTAGCCAAGTAGGCAGCGATGGTCGACTTGCCTTCCCCGGGTGCGGCGCTGGTCACGAGCAGGGAACGTACGCGCCGGTCGAAGCCGGTCAGCAGGATCGAGTTCCGTAGCGTGCGGATGGCTTCGCCGTAGCCTGAGGCCTGTGCGTCGTCCGCCTCCTGCCGGCGCGCAGGCGTTGGGTCCTCATCCGGAGACACGCCACGGTGGCGCAGGGAGCCCGCGCCCAGACTAGCAGCGCCGGCCAATGCCAGACTTGCTCTGCCTCTGTCCGGCGTACCGGCTCCCTGCTTGCGGCGCCAACGCTTCACCGACGGCAGGCTGCCAATCACTTCCGTCTTCAGCACCCGCGCCGCCTGCTCGGGATCGCGCACCGTCTTGTCCAGCCCATCGGCGATGATCACCGCTGCTGCGGCGATCAGGCTCGATAGCAGGATGGCAAACGCGAGATTCAATTGCACGCGCGGAAACACCGGCTTAGCTGCCGGACGCGCCGGATCCGCCACTCGGATGGCGCTGCTCTGGAAACTGGCGTTGATGCCGGCTTCCCGAATTTTCCGTACCAGCTCTTCATAGAGCTTCTTATCGGCTTCGGCGTCGCGCTTGACCGCCTGGTACTCAAAGGAGCGGGCGTTGAGCCGGTCAAACTCGTTCTTGGCTTTTGCGACCGCCTGTTCCAACATGCCCTCGCGACTGGCCGCTTCGCGATACTCGATCTCCACGCGCTGGCCCACGTTCTGGCGGGTGCGGTCGAGCAGGATCTGCACTTCAGCCAACTGCGCTCCGGCTTTCTTGTACTCGGGATGATTGGCGCCGAAATGTTCCTTCACCTGGGCAAATTTTTCCTGCGCTTCGTTCTCCCGTTCCGACAGGTGCTTCAACGCCTCCCCTTGGGTCGAGGCCTGGGCGGCGGCGAGTGACCCGTCGCGGATCGAGCGATACGCGGCCTCCCTCCGCACGCGGTCCGCCTGGGCTGCGGTGTATTCGGTATTCAGCTGCAGTAAGCGTGCCGAGAGGATATTGGTTTTTTCCTCCGGATTGATTACGTTCAGTTCGCGTTCCCATTGGACCAGCCGTTCCGTCGACGACTCCATCTTGGCTTTTAAGCCGTCCATCTCCTTCTCCATATAGGTAGCCAGATCGGTGGAGGAGCGCAGCCGGAGATTGTAGGCATGCTCCAGATAGGAGCTCGTCACGGCATTGGCCACCTCAGAAGCCAGACGCGCATCCGGCGACCGGTAGCTTACCTGCAGCAGGTACGTATTGGGAGGCCGGACGATCCTCAGCCGCTTGAGCAGAATAGGCGCCTCGCTCGCCCATTCGGGAGCCCATTCGGCGCGCTGCAAAAAACTCAGTCCGCGCAGGCTCTGAAACTGTTTCTCCAGCTCCACCAGCCGATACTGGCGCGCCACCGGGCGGAGCACGGAATCGGACTGAATGAGACTAATCTGCGTCGCCAGAAACTGGTCCGCGTCGTTGTGGCTCTCGCGCACCGCCTCGGGCCCGATCACTCCCGCCGGCGCCTGCCGGTCGACATCCAGGGTGGCGGTCGATTCGTAGATTGGTGTGAGGCGCAGCGAGACTAGCAGCGTCGCGGCCGTCACCACCAGAACGAATGCCAGAATCTTCCAGCGGTGCCATTTGAGCAGCCACAAATAATGCGACGGCGGAATTGAGGGCTCCTCAGGCTCGGTTTCTAAAACGGCATACGATCCCCACGGCACCGTGCGGCTGGGTTCGACCGGCGCGGGCAAGCGCTCGGCTACGTCATGGACGAATCGGGGTGTCATCTTCTCCAGATCAATACTCCTGAGGCCGTGGCAGCGCCGAACCCGGCGATACGTTCCAGCGCCGAGACCGTCAGCCGGCGGTTCTTGTTGTCGGGAATGTAGAGGATATCGTCAGCCGTCAGCGCCACGTCGGGCGCCTTGCGCTCAATAATGCGGCTCAGCGCAATGGGAATTTCGTGTTTTGCTCCGCCATCGGTTTCGCGGCGGTAAATGTAGGCTTCATTCGACGCAAATGGCGCCAGCCCCTCGGCCTGGGCCAGAATCTTGAGCACCGTTGTGTCCGTCGTATCCTTGACCACGTACATTCCAGGCTTGTGCACATTGCCCAGCACGTAGACCCGACCGCCTTCGGGAACCCGTATCTCCTCGCCGCCCACCAGCTTCAGATTCAGGGCGGGATTGGCGCCGCCGATCAGCGACCGCACTGCAATTCGTTCCGTAAGCCCGGAGGGCGCCCCGTTCTCCCCAGGGCGCGTACGCGTCACGAGAATCTCCGCACCCGCTTCCGGACTCAGCCCCTCAGCCCGGGTCAGGGCATCGAGCAGGGTCACGCTGGAATACGCCTGAAATGTCAGCGGCCTTTTCACTGCGCCGGCAACGCGTATGGGACGGCTGTGATATTCGGCAATGGTGACGGTGATAATCGGATTGACCAGCAGTTTTTCCGCGCGTAACGCCTCGGCGACCGCTTGCTCCAGTTCGACCGGCAACAGTCCATCTACATGGATCCGCCGCGCGAGCATAGGCAGACGGATATCGCCGTCTGCGCCTACGCGCACGCTTCGCGTCAACTCCGGCGAATCATAGACCGCGATCGCCAGCAGATCGTCAGGACCAATGGCCTGGGCCGGCAAGTTCGGACTGCCGGAACCGGAAAATTCAGCCGGTGCCTGGGCCCAGATCCACCCACAGCACAGGCAACACAACCACATTAAGCGCGTAGGATTGCCGTAATCGGAAGAAGGGCGATGCCAGGCCGCGTGCCGCCGGATGCCACGAGCTTTCAGCCTGGCGGAATCCGTCGTTCCCGAACTCTCAGGGCAGTAATCGGCGGGCCAGCGGTCAGGCTATAGGGCCGGGGTTTGCGCCACTTTGCGCTAAGGTGTCTGCCTCATCGGCCCGCGCCGCAGCCAGAGCTCCCAGCAGAGAAAACAGCACCGCAGCGAGCGCCGGCTCGCGCAGCGGATAGTCGACCGCGCCGTGCAGAAACACCGCCGCCGCGCCCAATGCCCATGGGTGACGCAGGGCGCCGGCCGCCGACCGCCAGGCAATCGCAGCCAGTAACAATACGAAGACCACGCCACCTTCCACCATCCATTCGGCCCAGTCGTTGTGGGCCTGATTGGCGACCAGCCCGTTGTCAAACGTTGCATAGGCCGGGTACACGACGCGCCAGGTTCCCAGCCCGAAGCCCTGCCAGGGCCGCTCGCGAATCATGGCCGCCGACGACGCCAGCAGCTTGCGCCGCACCTGGTACGATTCAGTCTCTGCGAACCGCGATCCGATGTTTTCCCAACCCGCCGCCGCAGTGAAGAGCAGCGCGAGAATTAGCAAGACGCCCGCCGACCGTGCCAGTTTCTTCCGCGGCATCCAACCACCGGCCCATGCCAGCCCTAGCATCGCCGCCAGTTCCAGAATTAACAGCGCGACGCCGGCGCGAGATGCCGCCGAAGCCACGCCAGCAAAGAATCCCGCAGCAACGCACAGGTACCACCACGACCCGCGCCCGTCGCGCAGCGCCCGGTACAACGCTAGTGGGAACAACAATTCGACGAAGGCCGCATATTGATTGCGATAGATGAAGGGGCCGAAGGTCTCCGGGTAATCCGTGGCAAACAGCCAGAACACGCGGCCTCCCGACGTTGCCGCCTGCGCGATGGCGAGCACGTTCACCGCGCATCCGAACCACAGGAGGGCATTGCGGAACCAGGCGCGCGCGCGGACGTCGCGCAGCATAGCCGCAGCCGCCACAAATATCGCCAGATTCGCCAACCAGTACAGCACCGCTTTGCGGGTTTCGAAGCGATCCACCGTGCTGCCCGCGAGAAGTTGCAGGCACCCGAAGGCAACCGCACCCAGGAGCAGCAGCGGGACCAATCCCAGGAACTGGTCGCGCCGCCCGCCGCGCGCGATGCAAAGCGCGCACAAGACGAATGCGCCTGTCTCCACTAGCGACTGCGCCCAAAATTCGGGCGACCATGCCACCAGGATTCCAGCAAATAGCAACGCCGCCAACGTGCGCGTCATGGATCGAAATCCAGCGTCACCCGCTCGATGTGCAGCGTGCCGGCTATGCGCACCGTTCCCGGGACTCGCTCGTATACCAGCGCCAGCCGCGCCAGGCGAGTGCCGGGCGGAGTGATAAACCGAACCGTGGCGTCAGCGTCCAGCGGGTTCGATAGAGGCACTGCGTCGGTTGGAA
>DATGGM010000167.1:0-16646 GCA_035308525.1 Bryobacteraceae bacterium | reverse complement strand
TGGCCTTCAGGTGCGGATTGTTCAGCGCCGCCACCTTCCACTGCACGATCCCCAGGTACGAGCCGCCCAGCATCCCCACCTTGCCGTCCGACCAGGATTGCCGCGCGATCCAGTTCAGCGTATCGTCGCCATCCGCCGGCTCCTGCTCCAGAGGCCGGAACACGCCCTCTGACGCATAACGCCCGCGCACATCCTGCACCACTACCACGTAACCGTGTTCCACGAATGCGGCATAGTGCGGAGCAATATCGCGTCCCTTGTTGTAGGGCGTGCGCACCAGGATCGTCGGATAGCGCCCCGGCGCCTCCGGCCGGAAGATGTTTGCCGAGAGACGCACCCCGTCCCGCATGGCCACCGGCGTATCCAAGCTCTTGTTGATTTGTTCCGGCGCCGCGGTCAACGCCGCCGCGCACGGCAACCAAACTAATGGCGATAGGCGCACAAAGTATCCCAATACTGTTCCGCAATACGAACGGCCTGGTGATGCTCGACGATGTGCTCGGACGCGCGTAGTCCGATTTCACCCGCGCATTCTCTCACCGATGTTAGCAGAAACATGTGCTGCAGCAGCGAGTCCTCTTCCGCCACGCCCGCCGGAATGCGCACGCATGCGGCCTCCGGATAGCGCGCGTTCTCTTCCCCATCGGACAGCAGGACCGGCTTTCCGCAGCCCATCAGCCGGATGCCGATGCCGGATGTTTCCCCGGCGGCCGGATACCGCAGGTTGATGCAGGCATCCACAGCCAGCGCCGCGCGCCAGAAATCGCGTTCGCCCAGATACGGCAGGCGCACCACTCCCGGCGCCGTCAGCAGCGGACCCACCGCCCGCGCCAGGTCTCGAGAGGCGAACGCCCCGGCGATCAGCAGCCACACATCCGGCCGGCTCCGCCGCAAACGCGCGAACGCGCGCAGCACTACGAACAGCCGTTTGGATTCGCGCAGGTAACCGAATATGCCGAATAGAAACCCTCTGGTGGGAACGCCCAGACTCTGCCGCAACCGGATCACTTCCCATCCGGCCGGCGGTTCGGGCGGCGCGAACAGATGCGGAATCTCCACCACCGCCGTGCCGGGCGCATGCTGCCTTACCATGCGCGCCGCCGCCGGATTGTGCACGATCAGCGCCCGCGACCGCTCCGCAATGCGCTTCAGCATCGGGTAATCGAAATAGCGCCGGTCGAAACCTGAACTGCCCCGCCCGCGCCACAACTCCTGCGCCAGCGCGCGATGCCATTCGCCGTAGTTGTAAACGAACTCTTCGACGTAGCCGGCCTGGTCCAGCGCGCCCAGCAGAAAGTGATGCAACACGGCATCATGCAGCACCACCACTCCAGGCTGCGCCAGCGCCTGCTCGTAGATCTCGCGGTGCAGTTGATTGTTGCCCACGTGATAAAGGGCGATGTCTGCATGCCGCGCGCCGGGCGCCACATTTCCATGCCGTTGCAAGGCCGCCAGCAGGGCCGCGGCGTAGTCGGCCACACCCGTGCGGGCGGGCGGCAGCGGCGCGTAGTAGGCCACCTTCACGGCTTCCTGCGCCTCCCGAAAAGCGCCGTCCCCACCCGCACCATGGTGGAGCCTTCTTCGATGGCTGCCTCCAGATCGTGCGACATGCCCATCGAAAGCTGATTCAGTCCATGCTTGCCGGCCAGCTCGCGCAGCCGCCGGAAGTAGGGGCGCGACTGCTCCCGGTCGTCCGACCAGGGCGGCATAGTCATCAGGCCCAACAGTCGCAGATTCGCGCAGCCGCGCACCGCCCCGATCAAATCGGGGAGTTCCTCGGGCGCCGCCCCGGCCTTGGCCTGCTCGGGCGATAGCTTGACTTCCAGCATGATATCCATCGCCTTGCCGGCTTCGTCCAGCCGCCGCGCCAGCTTGGGTGAATCCACGGTCTGGATGGCGTCGAAGATCTCCGCCGCGCGCCGGCTCTTATTGGTTTGCAGATGGCCGATCAGGTGGTAGCGGGCGCCCGCCAGATCGACGAGTGCGGGCAGCTTGCCTTCAAATTCCTGCACGTAATTCTCGCCGAACTCGCGCAAACCCAGCGCGTAGGCGTCGCGTATGACTTGGGCGGGGAAAACCTTGGTGACGGCCAGCAAAGTGATCTCCGCCGGATCGCGGTGCACCCGCCCGGCCGCTCTCGCGATGCGCAGCCGGACCTCGGCCAGTCGTTGCTCGAGCGAGTCCATGGTATTTCGCGGCGGCGAGAGCCTATTATCCCATGTCACTTTAGTGGCGCGTAAAGGCGATTCAAGCGGCCACCCGTGAAAGAACTTCGTGCTCAACCTGTTTTCCAAGCGCGTCTTCGGCTACAGCCAGAAGGTGCCGAAGTAACGCGCCAATCGAAGCGCGGTATCGCCTGTGATGCCACGCTGGCCTTTGAGGATACCTCCGACGCGATTCGCGGATCCGAATCCGGCACGCACGGATCATACGGACATAATACGGGAATCGGACAACTGCAATGTTGGCCGATGGGGCGTGCATGCCGTGCGTGATTTTTCGTTTTATCGGCGTTCATCGGCGGCTGGAAATGCTTCAATGAAAATTATGCGGCTCCGCCGCCGCCCCCGCGCGCAGCGCCTCCACCCGCCCCACTTTCACCGAAATCACTCCGTCCTGATTCTGCAGCACGCCATCGATCATTAAAAACGGCTCGCCCACCACCACCAGCTTGTATCGCTCATAAGTAGCCGGCGTGATGATGGCGTTCATCACCCCGGTCTCGTCCTCCATGCTCAGGAACACAAATCCCTTGGCAGTGCCGGGCCGCTGCCGCACGATCACCGATCCCGCAATCCTCACCAGCCGTCCATTCGGAACACGCGCCAGACGCGCGGCCGGAGTCACTCCCATCGCCTGCATCTCGTCCCGCCGGTAAGCCATCGGATGCCGGCCGATGGTCACTCCCGTACCGTGGAAATCGGCCACCAGCCGCTCCTCCACCGTCATGCGCGCCAGCGGCGAGGCGCCCTCCACTGATTCCAGCTCTCCCAATAACGGACCCACCGGACGCACCGCGCGCTCCGCCATCCACAAAGCATCCCGCCGGTGAATCTCGTGCAGCGGATTCAGCGCGCCCACTTCCGCCAGCATCTTCATCTCGTCTTTGCGCAGCTCCGGCACGCGGCGCGCCAGGTCGTCCACACTGCTAAATTGCCGCGCCGCGCGCGCGCGCACCATCGCCTCCGCCACCGGCTGCCGCATCCCTCGCACATACCGGAACCCCAGCCGCAAACACAATTCGCCCGCCCGCTCGATACTACATAACCATTCCGATTTCGTCACATCCACCGGCAGCACCCGCAACCCATGCCGCTGGGCGTCCTTAATCAAAATCGATGGATGATAAAAACCCATCGGCTGGTTATTCAACAGCGCCGCCGTGAACGCCGCCAGGTAATGGCACTTCAAATAGGCGCTGGCGTAGGCGATCAGCGCGAAACTGGCCGCGTGCGATTCCGGAAAACCGTACAGCGCGAATGCCGTGATCGACAGTACGATCTGATCCTGCGCCGCGCCGCGAATGCCGTTCCGGTACATGCCTTCGCGCAACTTGGTTTCGATCTCCTTCATGCGCTTTTCGGAGCGCTTGAACCCCATTGCCCGCCGCAGTTCCTCCGCTTCGCCCCCCGTGAACCCCGCCGCGATCATGGCGATGCGCAGCAACTGCTCCTGGAACAGCGGGACCCCCAGCGTGCGCTGCAACACCGGCTCGAGCGCTGGATGCAGACAGTCGGGGCGTTCCCTTCCCTGCCGCCGATTCAAATAAGGATGCACCATCTTCCCCACAATCGGCCCCGGCCGGATGATGGCCACCTGCACCACGATGTCGTAGAAACGTGCCGGCTTCAGCCGCGGCAGGCACGACATCTGCGCGCGGCTCTCCACCTGGAACATGCCGATGGTGTCGGCCTTCTGCAGTGCGCCATACACCGCCGGATCGTCCGCCGGCAGGTGCGCCAGGTCCACTTCCTCGCCGTACGATTCGCGGATGTGCACGATGCACTCCTCGATGGCCGCCAGCATCCCCAGCCCCAGCAGGTCCACCTTGATGATCCCCATATCCGCGCAATCTTCCTTGTCCCACTGCACGACCACGCGGCCCGGCATAGTCGCGGGCTCCAGTGGCACCACGGAATCCAGTTGTCCCTGGCAGATCACCATGCCGCCCGAATGCTGGCCCAGATGCCGCGGCAGATCCTGTACGGCCCTGTACAGCTCCAGAAATTTGCGCACGCGCGGATTCGACAGATCCAGGTCTGCGTCGCGGAAATGCCGCTCAGGCGTGTCGTCGGGGTCTTTCCATTCCCACGCCCGCACCAGGCTCGACAGCCGGTCGAGCGTGGTCAGCTCGAAGCCCAGCGCTTTGCCCACTTCGCGCGCCGCCGAGCGTCCGCGATAGGTGATCACGTTGGCCGTCATGGCCGCACCCAGCTTTCCGTAGCGCTCGTAGACGTACTGGATGGCGCGCTCGCGCTGATCGCCGCTGGGCAGGTCCAGGTCGATATCCGGCCATTCGCCGCGCTCTTCGGAGAGGAAGCGCTCGAACAGCAGGTCCATGCCCACCGGGTCCACCGCCGTGATGCCCAGCGCATAACATACCGCGCTGTTGGCCGCCGAGCCGCGCCCTTGCGCCAGGATGCCGCGATCGCGGCAGAAATTCACGATATCCCACACGATCAGGAAATAGCCCGCCAGCTCCAGCTTCTCGATCAGCGCCAGTTCGCGCCGGATCTGCTGCCGCGCCTTTTCGTGATACGGCCGGTAGCGCATCCGCGCGCCTTCATCCGCGCGCTTGCACAGAAACGAGGCCATGGTTTCGCCCTCCGGCACGGGGTAGCGCGGAAACTCGTACCCCAGGTCCGCCAGCGTGAATTCCAGGCGCGACGAAATCTCCCCCGTATTTGCGATGGCTTCCGGCAGGTCCGCGAACAGCCGCGCCATCTCCGCGCCGGATTTGACATAGCGCTCCGCATTCGGCGCCAATAGCCGGCCGGCGGTTTTGAGCGTGACCTTTTCGCGCACGCAGGTCAGCGCGTCCAGCACTTCGCGCTGCGACAGGTTGGCGTAGCAGACGCCGTTGGTGGCCACCAGCGGAATTCCCAGTCGCCGCGCCTTCTCCACCACAGCCTGGTTGCGGGCTTCCTCGTGCCGGTCCATGTGCCTCTGCAATTCGGCATACAGGTTGTGCCTGCCGAAGATGCCGGCCAGCGTCTCGTCGATGTCCGGCGTAATGCAAATCAGCCCCTGCGCGAATTCCGCGATTTCATCCGGCATAGCGGCGCCCTCGCCTTTCTTGGCGCGCAATTTCATGCGCGTCACCAGGCGGCACAGGTTGCGATAGCCCGCGCGGTTCTCGCACAGCAGCGGATACCGCCGGCCGTTCGTGCAGGTGATCTCGGAGCCGATATGCGCGCGGATCCCCGCCTTCTTCGCCGCCATGTGAAAGCGCGGCGCGCCGTAGACGCCATCGCGGTCGACGAGCGCCATGGCCGGAATGCCCAGGTCCGCGCAGGATACCACCAGGTCCTCCGGCACCGAGGCGCCCTGCAAAAAGCTGAATGCCGAGCGCGCATGGAGTTCCACGTAGGGCTTAGTCATAACTGCCTTCCACGAACCATCGCCCCTGCTCGCTATAAATCCGATAAAGCGCGCCATCGCTCAGAGCCACATCCCACTCATCGCGCGCCCAGGGATCGGCAGTCCACCAATCCCCCGACGTGCGCCAGGGCCCCGCCGCCGCCGTCACGTGCCCGCGCACACCCTCCGCATGCACGTGCACCGGCTGCCCGCCAGCCATCTGGACGCGCGCCGGCCGCATGGGCCGCATCGCGCGCAACGCCTGGCGTTTCGCCTCCACGCCCCCTCGTCCACTGGTTCCCTCGCGAAATCTCTCCATGCGAAACGCCCCCGGCCGGTGCGTATTCAGCAGTTCGGGCGACCCGACGTTCCCCTCACCCACCAGCGCCCGCAACCGCGCCAGCGTCAGTTCCAGTTTTTCCGGTTCGGGCGACAGCGGGATGAACAACCCGGTCTGTGCCGCGCGCGGTTTGGCCGGCTCCGCTTCCAGCCGTACCCGCACCACCGGCTCCGGCGGCGGATGAGCACTCAGATCCAACTGCAGCAGCTTTAAGAATGCTTTGGTATCCAGCATGGGGACCGGAAAGTGAAGTGCACGGATGTGCTCCCCGTTCCTTTCCAGTTGCAGCCACAGCCGTAATGCAATGGTCGCCAGCCCCCGCGAGACCAGCCGCGCGCACAGGCCCTGTAGCATCCGCGACAGCGCGAACAGCAGCGGCTCCAGCAGCTCCACCGGATATTCCAGCTCCATCTCTTCCGCAAAATGCAGCGGCTCCTCCACCGGTATCAGCGGCCGGTCCCCTGCGCCGCGCGCCAGCTTGTGCAGCCGCAGCCCTTCCGGGCCCAGCCGTTCCGCCAGGCCCAGTTCCGGCAGCGCGGCCAGATCGCGAAAACGCCGGATCCCCCAGCGCTCCAGCGTCTCCTGCATTTCGGGCGTGGGATCCAGCAGCGTCAGCGGCAGGCTGCCCAGAAATTTGGCCTCGTCCCCGTAGGGGATCACGCTCACGCCCGTAAACCCGCGCGCCGCAACGATGGCCGCATCCACATTAGCCGCGATAGCCACGCTGCCCTCGAAGCCGCGCTCCGCCGCCCGCCGCGCCACCGCCGCCGCGATCTGCTGCGGCAAGCCGTGGATGCGCTCCAGCCCGCCGGCATCCAGCGCCACCGTATCCGCCGCGGTCTGCTCCACCCGCGACGAAAATTCCTGCGCCAGCCGCAGCAGCTTTTCGGCGTCGTCCGCTTTGCCATGGATCGCGGCAAACATAACTCACCAGCGCGATGCAAACGCTGCCGCCAGCGCCGGCACGGGCTTGCGCCGCTCCGCGCGCACCCGGATACCGCGCAGCAACCGCGAGCATCCCGGCATACCTGGCCATGCCCCGCTCTCGCGCCGCATCTCCAATACCAGCGATGCGCAGGTCTTGGCCAAAGGCTGCTGCTCCACCACCAGCAACACCGTGGGCGTATGCTCCACGGCGCGCCGCAGGCGAAACCACGAAGTCAGCGAAATGCGCCGCGCGGTGGCCGCCGGCGTATCGCCCAGATCCATCACCACCAGCCCGAATCCCCCGCCCTGCACCAGCAGATCCGCGGCCTTCAAGGCATGTTCCGCGCGGCCGCCGCAGCGCACCCACAGCAACTGCTCCAACCGTACGCCGGCCGACGCGGCCGATGCCGGATCGAAAGCGTCGCTCGCATCCACCAGCGCGCAGACTTCCCCGCGCCCCGTGGATTGCGCCATGGCCGCCAGCGTCAGGCTGGTGCGCCCCGAGGATGCCGGCCCATACACCTCCGTCAAACATCCTCGCGGAAGCCCGCCCGACATGGCATCCACTTCCGCCAGACCGGTTGCACATGTCTCCGGCCGGTCTACCTGAAATGCGAAATCCCTACCCAGCGCCACGGCGGCCATATTCGCCTTTTATTCGCCTACACTCTACTTTTGCAGAATACGGGCCGGGGTGTCAATATCAACTTGCGGTAAGCCTGGCGCGCAATAATGGGAAGAGCAGATGATCAAACAGCAACGGCTGACCCTGTGGGTGACCGCCCGCGAGGCGTTTTGGGTGGCGCTGGAGGCGCTGCGCACTCATAAATTGCGCTCGTTCCTGACTTTACTGGGTGTGGTGATCGCCACCACCACGCTGATTGTGGTCATGTCCATCGTGAACGGCATGAACCTTTATATTGCCGATCACATTGCCAATCTGGGTGCCAACACTTTCGTGCTGCACCAGTTCAAGTGGGCACAAGGGTTTGACACGTACGCGACGGCGCGGCGGCGCAACAAGCCCATCCGGATGGAAGATTACGAGTACCTGGAGGAAACCCTGCACGGCTACCAGCAGATCGGGGCCATGACGCAGCTCCAGCCCAGCCCCGCGGCGCGATACAAAACGAACAGTATCGACGAGATCGAGCTGCGCGCGACCACGCCCAGCTTCGTGGACATCGGGCGGGAGAAGGTGGCCAACGGGCGCTATATCAACGACTCCGATTACCTGCACAGCGCGCGCGTGTGCGTGATCGGGCAGGACCTGGTGGAGAAATTGTTTCCACTGGTGGATCCGATCGATAGAGAAGTAGCGATTTCCGGCATCCCGTTCCGGGTGATCGGGGTGATGGAGAGAGTCGGTAGCACGTTCGGTCAAAGCCAGGACAATTTCGCGGTGGTTCCGCTGACGACTTTCCGCGGCATGTGGGTGGGACGCCCGGAACCGCTGGTTTTCATCAAGGCGCCGGATGCCCACCACATGCTGGAGCTGGAAGACGAAGTAACGGCGCTGATGCGCGCCCGCCGGCACGTGCCGTACAACGAAGCCGACACTTTTGGCGTTAACGCGTCGGATACTTTGATGAGCGCGTGGCAGAACCTGACGGGCACGATTTTCGCGGTGACCATCGGGATTGTGGCGGTATTCATGGTGGTGGGCGGGATCGTGATCATGAACATCATGCTGGCCAGCGTGACGGAGCGCACGCACGAGATCGGCCTGCGCAAGTCGATGGGAGCCCGGCGGCGCGACATCCTGTGGCAGTTTGTCATCGAATCGGGAGTGATGGCGAGTATCGGGGGGATCGCCGGCGTGGTGATCGCGACTCTGATCGCGCGGCTGGTGAACGCATTTTTCACGGCGGCGGTGCCTTTCAGCGCGGTGGTGGTGGGAGTGACGCTGTCGGCGGCGGTGGGATTGTTTTTCGGCATATACCCCGCCACCAAGGCGGCCCGCCTGGACCCGATCGAGGCGTTGAGAACGGAGAATTAGGGCGAATCCGATGCAAGCATACCGACACCACGTGCGTGAGAGTTTGTGGCTGGCGATGGACACGCTGCGCACCCACAAATTCCGCTCGTTTCTGACGATCCTGGGGGTGCTGGTGGGCACCACCACAGTGATCGCGGTGACCTCGATCATGGCGGGCCTGGACAGGCAACTGGTGGACGTGGCGGAGCAATTCGGCACGCGCACGTTGTGGGTTTACAAGCTGCAGATGGGGGCGCCGCATATGCTGACGCGCGACGAGCGGATGCGCAGGCCGCTGAGCTACGAAGACGCCATGGCCATCAAGGAACAAAGCGCGTCGACGGAGACCGTCTCGGTGGAGTTGTTCCGGGAAATGACGGACTTCGGCCTGCCGCCGGTGACGGCTCGGTACAAGGGGCAGGATATGAACGACGCGCTCTTCGTGGGTGTGACGGCCGACCATCTGCGGCTGATCAACGCCACGCTGGGTGTGGGCCGTTTCTTTACCGACGCCGAGGACACGCACCGGCGCGACGTGGCGGTGATCGGCAACGGCGTGCGGGAAAGATTTTTTCATAACGAAGAACCCATCGGGAAGACCATTTTGGTGGACGGGCACAGCCTGGAAGTGGTCGGGACGCTGACCAAGTTCAAGTCATTTTTAGGCGACGACCAGAACGATAAAGGCATCCTGGTGCCGTACAACAGCTTCAAGAAGATTTATCCGGAGGCCAAGGACAACTTCATTTGCGTGCTGGCGGATCCGGGAAAGATGGAGCAGGCCAAGGACGAGGTTACCGAGATCCTGCGGCGGCGGCGGCATGTGAAGACCTCCGACCCCAACAATTTCGGCATTTCGAGCGCGGAGTCGCTGATCGGGCAGTTCCGGCAGGTGATCGGCACGGTAGGGTTGGTGATGGTGGTGATATCCTCGATCGGGCTGCTGGTGGGGGGCATTGGGGTGATGAATATCATGCTGGTGTCGGTGACGGAGCGGACGCGGGAGATCGGGGTGCGGAAAGCGATCGGGGCGCGGCGGCGGGATATCGTGTGGCAGTTCCTGCTGGAGGCCATGGCGCTGACGGCGTCAGGCGGGTTGATGGGGATCGCGCTGGGGTGGCTGATCAGCCTGACGATCCGGATGCTGGTGCCGAGCCTGCCTTCGACGGTGCCTCTGTGGTCGGTGGTGGCGGGATTCACGGTGGCGACGAGTATTGGCTTGTTCTTCGGGTTGTGGCCGGCGATGAAGGCGGCGCGGCTGGATCCTATCGCGGCGCTGCGGTATGAGTAGGGCGCGGCGGTCGGTATCGTCGGGTGGGATTGGACATGGCTATCCCACTATCCGCTGGAGCGCCCCTCTTACGAGCGACTGATAGGCAAAAGTCAGATAGACGAAAATAGGCCAATAGGAACACCGCAGATATGACACAGAGTACTGACGCCGTGTGTTCGGAATTCGCTGATCAGGGCGTACGGGTCACGGTAAAGCCGCTGGCACAGGACAGTGCATATGTCCTGATTGAAGGAGATCGGCTGGCTTTCGAGTTTTTGGGAAAGTTGTTTTTGGCTCACTCCAATGGTGAGGATTGTGGATTTCAGATTTCGCCGTATGGTGCTGGCAGCGCCCTGTTTTCGCAAGCGGCACGATTCGGACTTTATCTTCACCGCCTGCCGTGCGTTGAAACCACGCCGTAAGTTTCGTGCCTCACCCGGCGTGGTCCCATCGGAGACCCACCAGAGGGTTCCACCCGCGCGCCTGTCAGCCTCAGCCGCTTGCCTTTCCGGCACCTCGCCTCTAACCTTGTGAATTGACTTAACATCCGTTATACGGTACCATAACATGCATAAGGTATCCTATAGGGGACGTTAAGCATGAAAAAATCCGCATCACTGCCAGCCGTGCCGATACCGGTTGCACGTGCCCTTCGAAAGCTGGGCCACGACATTCGTGACGCCCGGCGTCGCCGCCGTATTCCCGTCGCGATTCTGGCCGAGCGGGCCTCCATCGGCCGGATGACCTTAAACAGGATCGAGAAGGGCGACCCACGCGCTTCGCTCGGTGGATACGCTACCGTCCTCTTTGCGCTTGGAATGGTGGAGCGGCTGGCGGACGTGGCCGACCCAAAGCACGACTCCGTCGGTCTGGAGCTCGAAGAGGAACACCTGCCGGAACGCATCCGGCTCTCGCGCCCGAAAAAGTCGGAGAAATCCTGAAAGCCAGGGCCTGAGTCATGGACCAGGAAGTCCTCGTATACGTCGATCTGCAAGGCACGCCCCATCTTGTCGGGCGATTGTGGGCGCGCATGCGCAGGGACAGGGAGAGCGCCACCTTCGAATACGACCGGACCTGGCTGGCCAATCCGGATCGTTTCTCTCTGGAACCTGCCCTCAAGGTAGGGCCGGGTCCGTTTCATACGCCGTTCGATAAACCGCTCTTCGGCGCCATCGGCGATTCCGCACCTGATCGATGGGGCCGGGTATTGATGCGACGCGCCGAGCGACGGCGCGCCGAACGCATGGGGCAGACGCCGCGTACCATCCGCGAGATCGATTACCTGCTGATGGTGGACGATGCTGCCCGGCAGGGCGCGCTGCGCTTTACCGGGCGCGAAGGGGGCCCGTTTCTTGCCGAGCACGGCGCGGCGAAGATCCCGCCGTTGATAGAACTGCCACGACTGCTTTCAGCCGTGGAGCGTGTCTTGAGTGACACGGATAGCGAGGAGGATTTGCGCCTGCTGCTGGCCCCCGGCTCATCGCTCGGCGGCGCCCGTCCGAAAGCCTCGGTCCGGGACCGCGACGGCCATTTGGCGATTGCCAAGTTTCCGAACAAAGGAGATGAGGTGAATACCGTCCTGTGGGAGGCCGTGGCTCTGACGCTCGCGGAGAAGGCCGGTATTCCAGTGCCCGAATGGCGGCTCGAAACCGTCGCCGGCCGGCCGGTACTCTTGCTGCGCCGGTTTGATCGGGAAGAGGGCACACGCGTGCCGTTCCTGTCCGCGATGAGCATGCTCGACGCGAAAGACAACGAGGCCCGCAGCTACCTGGAATTCGTCGATATCCTCCGCCAGCACGGCGCGGCGCCGAAGGCGGACATGCACGCTCTGTGGCGGCGAATCGTTTTCAGCATCCTGATCTCGAATACGGACGATCACCTGCGCAATCACGGATTCCTGTGGTCCGGTCCCGCCGGCTGGCGGCTGTCACCGGCTTACGATCTGAATCCTGTGCCGGCCGACATCAAGCCGAGAGTTCTGACCACAGCCATCGATCTGGACGACGGCAGCGCGTCTCTGAAGCTGGCGTTGAACGTTGCCGGGTATTTCGAGCTCGCTGCAGGCGAAGCGCGACAGATTGCCGCTGAGGTCGGGAAAGCTGTCACTACGTGGCGCAAGGTTGCCTCGAAACGCGGGCTCACGCCGGGCGAGATCGACCGCATGGCGTCTGCCTTTGAGCATGAAGATCGCAAAGCGGCCTCCGGCCGGCAGAGACCGTCAAAAGTAATCAAGCGATGATCGCGGGCTGCACCGATAATGTTGGAGTCGTGTTCGAGCTGGCTGTGGCTACGCGCCGGGAAACCGTTTTAACCCGCAGCCGAAAAATCTCTTGACTCCTTCAATAATTCGAATATAATAGAAGTATGGAATTATCGCGGGTGAAGGAGCCGTCCGACACCGATCGGACGGCCGGCTATGCGGACATGTTTGCGGCGCTGGGGGCGGAGCCGCGTTTGCGCATCCTGCGAGTGCTGCTGGCGGCGCATCCCGAAGGCATGGTGGTGGGGGAGATTCAGAGCGAACTGGGGATTGCCGCTTCCACGCTGTCGCATCACCTGGAAAAGCTCAAGAATGAGGAGCTCATCATGGTGCGCCGCGAGAGCACTTATCTGCGATACACGGCCAATACCTCGGTGTTGGAGGAATTGCTCGGGTTTCTTTACGCGGAGTGCTGCACCCGCAACAAGGCCATTAAACCGGCCAAGATCACCCAATTATGTAAGTAGGAGAGCGTTATGGAACTGAAAGACCAGGTACGAGAGAAATACGGCCAGGCGGCATTGCGCGTCAAGACCGGCGGAAGCTCCTGTTGCGGTGCTTCGGCGGCGCTCGACGGCTGCTGTGACCCGATCACGTCCAACCTCTACGACGCCACGCAAACCGGCGAACTGCCGCAAGAGGCGGTGCTGGCTTCGCTCGGCTGCGGCAATCCTACCGCGCTGGCGCAGCTTCATCCGGGCGAGACGGTGCTGGATCTGGGCTCCGGGGGCGGCATCGATGTGCTGCTCTCTGCCCGGCGCGTGGGTACGGCGGGAAAGGCTTACGGTCTGGACATGACCGACGAAATGCTGGCGCTGGCCCGTGAGAATCAGCGCAAGGCGGGGGTCGCGAACGTCGAGTTTCTGAAAGGCGAGATCGAGAATATCCCCTTGCCGGATAACTCCGTCGATGTAGTCATCAGCAACTGCGTCATCAACCTGTCGGGCGACAAAGACCGCGTGTTGCGCGAGGCGTTCCGGGTCTTGAAGCCGGGAGGCCGTTTCGCGGTTTCCGATGTGGTCACGCGCGGGGAAGTACCCGCCGCCGTGCGGCAGAATATGCTGCTCTGGGTCGGGTGTATCGCCGGCGCGCTGGAAGATTGGAGATACGCGGCCAAGCTTGCCACGGCGGGGTTTGACGACATAGACATCCAGCCCACGCGCATTTACGACATCGAGGACGCGCGGGCGTTTTTGAGCGGGCAAGGCGTCGACGTGGACGCCATCGCGTCCGCAGTCGAAGGCAAATTCATGAGCGCTTTTATCCGTGCGGTGAAGCCGGCCGCGAAGGAGTGTTGTGGTCCGGCGTGCTGTAGCTGAGGCACTCGGAACGGCGTTCCTGCTGGCCGCGGTGGTCGGGTCGGGCATCATGGGCGAGCGGCTGACCGGTGGAAATACAGCGATTGCGCTGCTGGCGAACACAATTGCAACCGGCGCGGCCCTGGTCGCGTTGATTCTCACATTCGGGCCGATCTCCGGAGCGCACTTCAACCCGGCCGTAACGCTGGCCGATGCATGGCAGGGCGGCCTGAACTGGCGCGAAGCGCCGGCGTACCTGGCCGCCCAGGTTACCGGCGCCTTTGGAGGCGTGGCCGCGGCTCATTTGATGTTCGCCGAGCCGCTATTTTTCGCTTCGCGCCACGTGCGATCCGGCGGCGCGCAGCTCTTCAGCGAGTTCGTGGCGACCTTTGGCCTTCTCTTTGTCATCTGGGGCTGCGCGCGGCTCCGGTCTTCCTCGGCAGTGCCGTTTGCGGTGGGGGCCTACATCACGGCAGCATACTGGTTCACCTCCTCGACGTCTTTTGCAAATCCCGCGGTGACGCTGGCGCGGGCCGCGTCGGATACGTTCGCCGGCATCCGGCCCGCCGATGCTCCGGGATTCATCCTGGCGCAACTGGCGGGCGCGGCGGCGGCCACGGCGCTGTTTCGCTGGCTGGTTCCCTCGCTCCCGAAAGACGCGGCAAGGGTGGTTGTCCCACATGACCGATAGGAAACGGGTCCTCATTCTTTGCACGGGCAATTCGGCGCGGAGCCAGATGGCCGAAGGCCTGTTACGCCACGATGCGGGCGACCGCTTCGAGGTGGAAAGCGCCGGGACAAAGCCCAGCCGCGTGCGGCCGGAAGCCATCGCGGCAATGCGGGAGTTGGGGATCGACATCTCCGGCCACCGGTCCAAGAGTGTGGTTGAATTCGCCGGCCGGCAATTCGATTACGTTCTTACCGTATGCGACAACGCCAGGGAAAGCTGCCCGATCTTTCCAGACAAGGCCGTGATGATTCACCACAGCTTTGAGGATCCGGCCGCCCTGCAGGGCTCCGAAGAGGAGAGGCTCTCGCTTTTTCGCCGCGTCCGCGATGAGATGAGGCATTACCTTCGCGGTTTTCCGGCCGTCTAGGGGCAGGACGCTGCGCTGCGCTTGACCCGCCAGATCCATACGTTGTAGGCTCAGGTTTCACATTCAAGGCCGTACATGATCCTACCCCACACTTATCTCGCAACCCTGCTGGTGCTGCTGGTGAGCATGCTCTGCTGGGGATCCTGGGCCAACACCCAAAAGATGTCCGGCAAATGGCGATTCGAGCTGTTCTATTTCGACTATGCCTTCGGCGTGCTGATCACGGCGGTGATCTGCGCGTTCACGCTGGGCTCGCTCGGATTCGACGGGTTTTCGTTCCTCGACGATATGATGAACGGCGGCAAGCGCTATGCCGCCATCGGCTTCGGCGCGGGCATGATCTTCAACCTGGCGAACATGCTGCTGGTGGCGGCCATCGCGGTGGCGGGCCTGTCGGTGGCGTTTCCGGTGGGGATCGGGCTGGCGCTGATTATCGGCGTGGCCTGGAATTATGTGATCCGGCCGCAGGGCAACGCCATTCTGCTGTTTACGGGCTGCGCCCTGGTGGTGGCGGCCATCATCCTGGATGCCCTGGCGTACAAAGGGATGGAGCAGATTCGCGCGGAGGCGCGCGCGCAGGCGGGCAGGGCCAGGAGCACCAAGCGGAAAGTCAACCTGAAGGGAATTTTCCTGAGCCTGGCGGCCGGGGTGCTGATGGGCTCGTTCTATCCGCTGGTGGTGATGTCGAAGTCCAGCGAGTGGGGCGGCACGGCGGGAGAGAACGGACTGGGGCCGTACGCCATCGGATTCGTCTTCGCGCTGGGCGTTTTCTTCTCCACTTTCGTCTTCAACCTTTTCTTTATGAATCTGCCGGTGGAGGGCGAGCCGCTGGAGTTTCTGGACTACTTCAAAGGCCTGCCTAAGCAGCATCTACTGGGCCTGGTGGGCGGGGTGATCTGGTGCGCGGGCGCGATCGCTAATTTTGTAGGATCGAGCGCGCCGGAATCAGTGCAGGTTGGACCGGCCATCAGCCTGGCGCTGGGGCAAGGCGCGGCCATGGTCAGCACGCTGTGGGGCCTGCTGTTGTGGAAGGAATTCAAGGGCGCGGATAGCCGCGTGAGAGCGCTGGTTGTTATTATGTTCTTCCTGTTTGTATCGGGGCTGGCCATGATCTCGGTGGCTCCCCTGTTCGCTCCGCAATAGAGAACCGGCAGGAGAGGAGATTCATTTCATGTCATTGCGTATCAACGACGAGGCGCCCAATTTCACGGCGCAGACCACCCAGGGCGAGATCCATTTTCACGAATGGATCGGCAACGGTTGGGCGATCCTGTTTTCACATCCGAAGGATTTCACGCCGGTTTGCACGACCGAGCTGGGCTACATGGCGGGGCTGGAACCGGAGTTCGCCAAGCGGAACTGCAAGATTATCGGGCTGAGCGTGGATCCGGTGAGCAGCCACGGCAAGTGGAGGGCAGACATCGAGGAGACCCAGGGCCATAGCGTGAAGTATCCAATGATCGGGGATCCGGAGCTGAAGGTGGCCAAGCTTTACGACATGCTGCCGGCGGACGCGGGGGATACATCGGAAGGGCGGACGGCGGCGACCAATGCCACGGTGCGCACGGTGTTCGTGGTGGGGCCGGACAAGAAAATCAAGCTGATGCTGAGCTATCCGATGAGCACGGGACGCAATTTCGACGAGGTGCTGCGGGTGCTGGATTCGATCCAGCTTACGGCGAAGCATAAGGTGGCGACGCCGGTGAACTGGAAGCATGGCGACGATGTGATCATCGTGCCGGCGGTGTCGGACGAGGAAGCGAAGCAAAAATACCCCGGCGGGTGGAAGGCTCCCAAGCCTTACCTTCGCATCGTCCCCCAACCGAACTAACGTATCGTCGCTGCCACAAAACTACAGAGCTTCGCACCTTCGAAGCAATCGACGAGCGGAAG
>DATGGM010000166.1:0-7203 GCA_035308525.1 Bryobacteraceae bacterium | reverse complement strand
ATAGCGCGCGCCGCGCGGGGACCAAGGTCGCCAGGGCTGCCACGATAATCAGAAAAGCCGCCAGGCCCAGAAATGTGAGCGCTCGCGGCGGTGAAGATCCTTCACCTGCTCTACGCCCAATGCGCGCCGGGCGCCAGGCGTGCTTCTTCCGGAGGCATGCCGCGGCGTTCGAGGTCTTCTTCGATCAGCGCGAGATGAGCAGCCACCTCCCGGGCGAACTCCTGCTCTGCGCTCTCGTGATGGAACAGGCTGTACAACTTCGCGAAGATCAGTCTGGAGCGCCACATCCCTCAGGATTCCTCAGCCAGCAGATTCTCCACCAGACCGGCGAGTTTTCGCCGGCGCCTGGTCTGCCGGGTCAAAAGCGGTTTGGCCGGCGCGGGTGATGGCGTAGAACTTCGCCTCGCGTTTGGTGGCGGTCTTGCCCCAGGTCCCCTTGATCCGGCCCTGTTGCTCGAGCCGGACGAGTGCGGGATAGAGGGTGCCCTGGTTCGAATCGAGAGAATCTTCGGATACCTGTTTCAGCCGCGCCGTGATTGCGTAAGCGTGCTCGGGCCCATGACGGCGAGGGTGCGCAAAACAATCAAGTCAAGAGTGCCTTGCAACACCTGCATGCGTTCCTGATCTTCATTTGGCTTTCAAGTGAAACGCCTGGAGCCAGTTTATGGCAACTCTACTTGGTTGCCAAGTGAACGCGCCGCGCCGGGAAGCGTTAAGGCTGCAGAGCCAGGGTGGCCGGTCCCGCCGGGCCGGTGTAGGTCAGCTCGATGGAGTCGATCTTATCCGTCTTGCCTCGATAGGTGAAAAAGATCAATCCAGCCCGCGGCAGAGCACGGTCTCCTTCGGGTAGAGCCAGCTTTTGCAGTTGCTGTCCCCACGCGTGCCGGATGGCATCCGGGACGCGGTACGGCGCGGGAGTCGAGCCGGCGTCGCTCTGGCCCCCAGTGCCGACACTTGTCTTGGATTTATTCTCGCTGGCGGTGGGCTCCAGCAGCGGATCTTTGAGATTCTTCACCACCAGTCCGTACGGCTGGCTCGGCAGGACGGCTTTCTTGCCGTTGACACGCAGTGCGAAGTCCTCGCGCGAGAGCTTGATACGGGCGCCCGCCGGGCCGTAGACGGCCACCTCGATCACTACATAATCGTCCGTAGTAAGAGTGCTCTCCGGCGTGGCTACCGAGTGTCCCGTGAATTCGGCGGCCACGGTAAACGTGCCCGCCTGGGCATGGAACTGGTAGTCGGTGGGAGCGGTTCTGGGCGGAATGCCTTCGGCCTTGGGCGCCGCGCTTGGCTCGGTCTTTTGATCTTGCCCGCCCAGGACGAGCGCGGTACTCAACACCCCGGCGATTAGCGCGCCGATTCTCAACGAAGAATAGAATCGCATTTCTGCCTTCAAGTTAGCACAGCCGGCCGCCGCTCCGTTATTTCGCCGGAGTGAGCAACAGATCCTGGAAGTCGAAGCTGAAGTCCGTGAGCGCCGACGCGGGGACCATGTTCACCTGCCGGATGGAGCCGTCGGGTTTCAGGGCAAACGTGACAAACGCGTCCGCCGCCAGGCTGCGATCCCGCCACCTGGCCTTGAACGTGTCGTATTGCCAGTGCTCCAGGTCTCCCGTGAGGGCCGGTGTGTGGCTGAATCGCATCACCAGTTTGCCTTGCTCCAGGGCTATATCGATATCTCCATACCACGGGTCCACATACCGGCCCGCATATTTTTCAAGGGGCAGCGATGGCTTAGAGTCGGCCGCGCGCGCGGACGCCGCGCTCTTTTCGGCATTATTGGCCGCGGCACGCTGTAGCTCGGACAGGTCATGAAAAGCCTTCACCCAATCCACTGCCTCAGCATTCATGTAACTGTCCAAAATGTGATAGGTGACCGAGCTGAACATCCCCCCGGATTCCTGGTTGGTCAGCACCACCACGGCAAGCTGCATATCGGGAATCAGAGTCACTTGCGACACGTAACCGGGTAACCCTCCGGTGTGACCCACCAGCTTATGCCCGCGATACTCGCGCAGATTCCAGCCCAGGCCGTACGCGGCAAAATCGGTGCGCAAGGCGGCCAGCGCCGGCGGCGGCTCGCCGGTGGGCAGAATCGTCTGCGGCGACCACATCTCCCTGCTCTGGCGCTCGCTAAACAGGCGCTTCTTCTCCGCTCCCGGAATCTCGCCCTTATTCAATTGCAGCGCGACCCACTTGGCCAGGTCGCTCACGCTCGAGTTGATGGCGCCTGCCGGCGCCGTGTTATCGATCCGCGCAGGAGGGACCGGCGTCAGCTTGCCCTCCACCTGCGAATGCGGCGTAGCGTAGTTGCCGCCCGGATGAAAATCGGCCACGCTAGTGTTGCTATCGGTCATGCCGAGCGGGCGGAAGATCCGTTCGCGGATGAAATCTTCCCACGGCTTGCCCGTCACCGCGGGAATAATCTGACCCGCCGCCAGATACAACAGGTTATCGTAAGCGTAACGGCTGCGAAAGCTGGATGCCGGCTTCATGAAGCGCAGCTTGTGCAGAATCTCGTCGCGCGTGTAGCTGGAGGGCGGGAAGAACAGCAGGTCACCCTCGCCCAGGCCCATGCCGCTGCGGTGCGTCAACAGATCGCGTATTGTGATCTCGTGCGTGACGTACGGATCGTACATCTGGAACCATTCCAGATGATCAATTACCGGATCGTCCCACTTGATCTTGCCTTCGTCCACCAGAATAGCCAGCGCCGCCGTGGTGAAAGCCTTACTGTTGGAAGCGATGCCGAACAGCGTGTGCTCATCCACGGGCGCCGGTTCACCCAGACGCCGCACGCCGTAGCCCTTTGCCAGGACAACGTCGCCGCTGTGGACCACCGTCACGGCCACGCCGGGCACATCGAACGTGCGCATGGCGTGCGTGATGTATTCGTCCAGACCGACGAGCGGCGCTGTCTGGGCGCCCAGCAGGGAAATGGAACAAAGCAGCAGTACGCAGAATCGGGACATGCCCCCGATTTTAGCGTGGCGCAGGCTCTAACCCTCCTTGCGCATTGAGTACCTGTCCAGTTCCGCGATCAGCGGGTGAGCAGCTTCCGGGGGCGCCATTGCGGTCATCAGGATTTCTTTGCTGTTCAGGCGCTGCCCGTACAATTCCTTGTTGTCGTCCATATCCGGGCGTAGTGTGGCGCCTTTTAGCGCAATACCCGCAAAGAGGCCCTTGGCGCGCGACCAGGAGAGAATCTCGGCGCTCATGTACGCGTCGGTATCTGCCGCGGCGGTGCGGCCCACTGGCCCTGCCGCGACGCTGGCATCCGCGCCCAGCGTGAACTTGTCCCGATCCAGTTTGCGCATACCGCTGTCACTCATGATCAGCATTATCACATCGGTGGACGACCCGCCGATCTGAAAGCCAAAGCTGCCGCCTTCCACCCGCACGGCTGCCGGCGCGCCCCAACCCTGGTGCTCCCTGCGGCAGATCGTAAATCCTTTGCCGTACTGGGCGCCCACAATCAACGCGCCTTTCTTCATGCCCGGCACAATGACCACACAAGCCGCCTTTGCCAACAGATCCTGGGGAATCCCCTTGTCAGGCGTAGACATGATGTCGTGAAAGACCTCCGCCGAGTCGCGCAGTCTCTCCTGTGCCGTCTCCGCCAGCAGTCCGAAAGCCGGCGTCAGCAGCGTAACAATCAACGTAAGGATCTTCCTCATTCCCGAACCTCCTTGTTAAATTATCGCCCGCGCCGGATGGCCGGGTCTGTGTCCGCCCGCACAATGCTATCCTCAATAGCCATGCGCTTCCGGAAGTCTCCTGTCCTGATGTTACTTATCATCCTCCCGGCCTCCGCCGCAGTGGTCTCGGACGTACGTTTCAAACTATCCGCCGGCGATTTATGGAGCGCCGAAGCGCTGGTGGAGGATTATTATCGGGCCAACGGCGCCAACTCGGAATATGCCGCCGCGGTCTCGTGGCTGGCGCGCGGGGCGTTGGTACTCGGCCGCACGGAAACGGCCGCGCGCTATCTCAACCAGGCCAGGAGCCTGACCGGGGAACTGTTGAAGGCCAGGCGGGTGGACGATGATAGCTTTTTGGAATCGGCCGTGGGGGCCTGCATCGAGACGGAGGCCCAGATCCTGGCCGCGCGCGGCGACCGCCCGCAAGCGATTGCTCGGCTGGAATCCGAACTGGCGCGCTGGAACACCTGGTGGATCGCGGCGCGCATACACAAGAACCTGAACTTGCTGACGCTCGAAGGTCAGCAAGCGCCTGAGTTGGACGAGAAGTATCGCGGCCAGCCTGTGCTGCTGTTCCTTTGGGCGCATTGGTGCAGCGACTGCAAGGCGCAAGCCCCGGTAATCGCGCGACTGAAAGAGAAATACGAGGCGCGCGGCCTGCAGGTAATCGCGCCCACGCGCCGATATGGAGAGGTGCCGAAAATCGAGCACCCCACCGCCGCGCAGGAGGATCAGGAGATCGAGCGCGTGTGGAACACCTCGTATGCCGCGATGGGAGGCGCGCCGCATCCCGTCAACGATGCCATGATGCTGCGTTATGGCGTGAGTTCGACTCCGACGCTGGTGCTCATCGACAGGGAAGGCGCGGTGCGTATGTACCGGCCCACCCGCATGACGGAAGCAGAGCTTTCGCGGCGTATCGAGGCATTGGTGGCCCGGCCATGAAGCCGCTGCTGATCCTGCTGCTGGCCGCCGCGGCGTACGGCGCCGATACTCTGGATGTATTCGGGCGCGTCTGGAGCGTCCCGAATCGGGCCGACTGGAAGATTACCGAATCCGAGGGATCCTCTGTGTTGCAACTGTCAACTAGCCGCGAACCGCTGCCGGGTCCCCGCCGTCCGATCCAGTTCGCGCTGGCCGACGTGTCCGGCTATAGCCGCCTTCGCCTGGAGGCCGACGTGATGCCGCTGGGAGGCTCGCTGCTCATAGTATTCGCTTATCGTGACGAAGCGCATTTCGATTACGCGCACCTCTCGGTGGATACCGCGGCGAAGCAGCCGGTGCACAACGGCATCTTTCACGTGTATGGCGGCGAGCGTGTCCGCATCAGCGCGGAAAGCGGTCCAGCAGCATTTGCGGCCGGCCGCCGCTGGTATCACGTCGCGTTGATGCACGAACCGGTGACCGGAACGGTGCGCGTGCTGGTCGACGGGAAGACACTCCCGGCGCTGGAGGCCACCGACCGCAGTCTGGGTCCCGGCCGCACCGGTCCAGGTTCGTTCGATGAGACCGGTGCTTTTAAGAACGTCCGGATCGAGTTAACCGGACCCTGATATCTCCCCGACGCGCCAATGGTATCCTCAGAAAAAGGCGCATCTATGGGTACCCGGAAGGCGTTGTGCGGAGCGGGATTCAGCCTCGCCTTTCTGGCCGCGCTGTGCGCGCAGCGCCCCTTCCGCCAGTTCGCGGGCGTCGAATACGAGAATTTCGAGCTTCCTCAGGACTGGAAACAGCAAGGCGAATGGGCCTTCGCGCGCCTCATGTTCCCGCCGGGTCCGAACGACGGCTACGCCGGGCGCTTCGACGGCGACTGGCGCGAAGGACTCTCGCTCTGGACCCAGGATTATCCCCGCGCCGACCGCCACTTTTCCCTGGCGCTGCGCCGTCTCACGCGCATCCAGGTGCGCTCCGTCGAGCAACCCGTCAACCTGGATGAGGGCGACGCCTATGACTGGCCGTGGCTCTACGCCGTGCAGGTGGGCGAATGGGGCTTGAGTGAGACGCAGGCCAAAGAGATGCGCGAATACCTGCTGCGCGGCGGCTTCTTCATGGCCGACGATTTCCACGGCGCGTTCGAGTGGGAGATGTTCGAACAGCGCATCAAGCGCGTGTTCCCGGACCGGCCCATCGTCGACATCGATGATAAGGACGCCATCTTCCACACGGTCTACGACCTGGACGAACGCTACCAGGTGCCCGGAGCCGCGCACTTACGCCTGGGGTATAAAAACAACGGAATCGGCGCACACTGGCGCGGAATTTTCGACGATAAAGGCCGCATCATGGTGGCGATTTCCTACAACTCCGACCTGGGCGACGCATGGGAATGGGCCGACGAGCCCCGCTATCCGGAGAAATTTTCCGCGCTGGCGATCCGTATTGGCGTGAACTACGTGGTTTACGCCATGACACACTGAGCGCCGCCTCAATCTTTTCGGGAACGTTTAGGGGCTGCGAGCGTATTACTTTTCGAGGCCCCATGAAACCCATCCTCCGCCGACTAGCCCGCTCGCCGATGTTCACCGTCATCACGCTGATCACGCTGGCCATCGGTATCGGAGCGAATACCGCCATTTTCAGTGTGTTGAACGGCGTCCTTCTGAAACCGCTTCCGTATCCCGATTCCGATCGCCTGGCCGGCGTGTGGGAAACGTCCCGCTTGCAGGGCCTGCCGGAAGTGAACGCATCGCCCGCCACATACTTCACCTTCCGCGAAGAGAGCCGGACGTTGCAGGATATTGGGATCTGGCACAGCGACTCAGTCAACATTACGGGCAGTGGCGAGCCGGAACGGGTGGATGCCCTGGATGTCACCGACGGCGTGCTTCCTATCCTGGGAGTGCAGCCCATTCGCGGCCGCTGGTTCACCAGAAAGGACGATTCCACCGGCAGCCCCAAAACCGTGGTGTTGTCATACGGCTACTGGCAGCGTAAGTTCGGCGGCGATTCCTCGGTGATCGGACGGCGCATCGTGGCGGACGGCGAAGCGCGCGAGATTATCGGCGTTATGCCGCAGAGCTTTCGCTTCATGAATCGCACGTTCGCGCTTCTCGTGCCTCTGCAAATCGACCGCGCCAAGGTGTTCATAGGTAATTTCAGCTTCCAGGCCGTGGCGCGGCTGAAGCCCGGCGTCACGCTGGCGCAGGCCAACGCCGACGTTGCCCGGATGCTCCCCATGATGCTCGATAAGTTTCCGCCCGCGCCGGGCATCAGTCTGCAAATGTTCAAGGAAGCGGGCTTTGGGCCAAGCGTGCGGCTGCTCAAGGGGGATGTGATCGGCGACATCGGCACGGTATTGTGGGTGCTCATGGGCACCATCGGCGTGGTGCTGTTCATCGCCTGCGCCAACGTTGCCAACCTGATGCTGGTACGCGCCGAAGGGCGCCAGCAGGAGCTAGCCATCCGGGCCGCGCTGGGGGCGGGCTGGGCGCGCATCGCGCGCGAGCTGCTGCTCGAAAGCGTTTCCCTCGGTGTCGCCGGCGGGGTTTTTGGAATAGGCCTC
>DATGGM010000165.1:0-13867 GCA_035308525.1 Bryobacteraceae bacterium | reverse complement strand
TTCTGTCCGACCGCCAGAAGATTGGCGCACTTCATCGCGATTTCCGCATCGTTGTCGCGCCAGGCGACCTCCAGCCCGCGCTCCAGGGCCCGCCTGTATTCCGCGTTTGCCGTTGCGCTCTTCTCCAACACCTCCGCCAGGCGCAGGTAGGAACGGGCCGCGGCCCGGCCTGAAATATCCTCGAGTTCGCTCAAGCGGGCGAGTAGCGCAGGTTCGTCCAGCGTGACAGCCGCCCTCCGAAGCACGTCGCGGGATTCGTAGAACGCGCCCCGCTTCTCCAGGATCTCGGACTTCGCCACATACAGGCGGGCCGATTTGGGCGCGGCCGCCAGGCCGGCGTCGGCGCCTGTCAAAGCATCCGGCAGATTGCCTTTCTCGATCAACAGCCGCGTCACCCGGAAATGCGCGGGCTCGAACCCCGGATCCACTTCCAGCACTTTCTGCCACACGCTCAAAGCATCGTCGGAGCGGTGTAATTCATCCAAAAACTCCGCATAAGTGCGGCCCACCGTTGCATCCTTCGGCAACGCCGCGGTAACGATCCGAATATGCTCTAGAGCTTTATCGGCGACCTGATGATCCAGGTAAAGCCGCACCAGGGATGTGCGGCGCGCCAGCGTGTCTCCGCCCAGCGCGATGCCCCGTTCGAGCGACGCGGTTTCCCGGCTCCAGTCTTTCAGCCGCGCTGCCACGTCCGCCCGCAGGAACCACAGCGGCTGGTTCCCGCCTTCCTTGCCCAGGCTCTCCTCGATGAAAGGCAGCGCGCCCGCGTCGTCGTGCCGGGCCACATGCAGCCGGCCGAGCTCCTCGGCTACCCTCGAATCGCCGCCGCCCAACTCCCGCGCGCGCAACAGCACTTTCTCGGCTTCCGGAAACTGCTGTGCGGCGAACTGCGCGTGTCCCAATTCCGCCAGCAGCGCGGCATCCGCGGGCTGCGTTTCGACGAGTATCGCCAGCAATTGCGCTGCGGTGGCATAGTTGTCGAATCGCTTATAGAAGTCGGCTCCCAGGCGTAGCGCCTCCGGATCGGAAGCATTGATGCGCACGGCCGCCTCCAGCTCCGCGCGGATCTGGCTGGTCTGTTCCTGCGTCGGGTGCGCCTCCGCGGCCAGCTTGCGTGCGTTTTCGACATGCTGCCGCAGTTCGGCGTAGCCCGTCAAATCCGGGAGTGTGACACCGTTCCGCACGGCGATCGCGGGGATCTCGCCCGCCACCGCGCCCGTGGGTGTTACCAGCTTCGCGCGATAAACCAAGAACCCGTGCACTGCTGTCGGCGGCTGCCAGGAAACCTCGAGACCCGGTTGAGCTTCGTGCAACACCTCGCTCAGCGGAGCCAATCCCGCGCTGTACGAGAGCCCCCCGGTGGCTTGACAAACTTCTGTGAACCAACCGGGATCGGGACCCTCCGGGTTCCAGTAACTGGTCCGCACCCGTTGCGCCGCCAGGCGGCTGGCAAGCCACGCAGCCGCATAATCCCGGAGAGGCGCTTCCACGTCCGGAAGCGATCCGATCAGCACCGCCGAACTCCAATTCGATCCCAGTTGCCCGGCGGAATCCGCCAGCCACGAATATAGAATCGCTGCGTTCGGCGCCTGGCTCGGCGCTAGGCCAGTCTCGGGCTCACTCCACCATTTGTGTAGCACCGCGTGCAGTTGAGCCCGCGAACGGAACGGCCCCAGTTGGGTCAGTTCCTGGCCTTTCAGTACCCCCAGCAACATCTTCTTGGCCGGACCAGCGTTGGCTGGGTCCTGATAAAACGAGAGAATCTCGCTGCGCACGTGGTCCCGCTGGCCCGCGCCGATGGTGTCGGCCAGCACCACGATCAGCACTTGATCGTTGGGCTCGGCCGGGGCCAATACAGCCCTGACCGGGCCGGCATAAGTGTTGACGCCGGCTATTTCACGCGGTTCGGACGTGGATCCACGCAGCAGAACGGACTGCGCCTTCACGGGCAAGCCGGTTAGAGCTACTAGCGCCCAGATATTCAGGCATCGTTCGTAAGTCGTCAACCTGGAAAATCCTCCGAGATCACCCCAGTCGTTCCATTATGGGCTAGAGTAAAGCGATTTGCCAGTAGTTTCCGCGTTCGGTGAGAACATATCCCGGCCGCACATGCCCCCTTTCAGTG
Source organism: Bryobacteraceae bacterium (assembly GCA_035308525.1). Classification (GTDB taxonomy): domain Bacteria; phylum Acidobacteriota; class Terriglobia; order Bryobacterales; family Bryobacteraceae; genus Bog-159. The sequence continues at coordinate 11,739 of DATGGM010000165.1, read as the reverse complement.
GACAGACCCTCGTTAGAATTGCCAACGTCTTTGTGCGTGCTACCGACGGCACAATGACGACGTTCGATGTTCCGGGTGCACATTACACCGTCCCTGCTGCTATCAACGCGGCGGGAGTTATCCGGGCGCCACATCGGTAATGCCGTTGCGCTGGTGGTGAGATTCAACGTCGACCCGTTATTAATGGAGAGAGTGCCGCTATTGGCCAGCCGTCCCGACGGACACATAGCCCCCGGCTGGTTATTCAACGCGCCGGTGACCGTAAAGGTATTTGTAGGTGGTGAAAATCCGGCGGTTTCGCCGGATGGCAGCACAATCTACCTCTGGAACGACAATACGCTTTACACGCTTAATGCGAAGACTGGCGTGCGCCGCTCGCCACGACAAGAGGGTGATGAGACAATCAACGTCATGCGCGTCTGTATTTCCGGCCTGATCACTGCCCTGGCTGGTGGTGCAGCCGCTAAGGCTTCGGACGACTACGCCGCCGAAGACGCTGCCGCGGGGACCGGCGCCACGACTGTCGTCAAAATCGGCGAGTAGAGCAGCCAGCAGTTCCCGCAACCGGCGCTGCTATACTTGCACCAAGATATTCAAGTGGGCCGGAAATGAAGCGCTGTACGATTTGTCACGCCACGTATCCCGCGGCTTTCACGCATTGCCCTCACGATGGGTCTGTCCTGACGGAGGCCAATCAGTGGGCAGAGGGAACCATGATTCGCGGCAAGTATCGCATCCTGGGCAAGCTTGGCCAGGGAGGTATGGCGACCGTCTATAAGGCGCTGCACGTGGGATTTGACGAGGTGTGCGCGCTAAAAGTGATCAACCTGGAGTTGGCCAGCGATCTGTCCTTCGTGAAGCGTTTCGGCCAGGAAGCCGCCCTCACGCGCAAACTGCAGCACCCCAACGCCGTGCGCGTCGAAGACATCGATGAAGCTGACGATGGGCGGCCCTTCATGGTGATGGAGTTCATCGAAGGGGAGAGCCTGAAAGATGTCATCCAGCACCAGGCGCCGCTCCCGGTTCCGCGCGCGTGCGGGATCGTCAAACAGGTGGCGGCTGCACTGGATGCGGCGCACCGGCTGGGCATGATCCACCGCGATATCAAGCCTGGGAACATCCTTCTGACCCGTTCCGCGGCCGGCGCCGCCGGGGAATTAGCCAAAGTCCTCGATTTCGGTATCGCCAAGATAAAGGAAGCGCACCTGGCCGGCGGCGGTGCGACGCTCACGCGGACCGGCACTTCGATTGGCACGCCCGCCTACATGTCGCCGGAACAGGCCATGGGCAAGACCGGCGAAGGCCTGGATGGCCGCGCCGACCTTTATTCGCTGGGCGTGGTGATGTATGAGATGTTGACCGGCGATCTGCCCATCCGCGCGGAGTCGGAAGTACAAATGCTGATAGGCCAGATCAGCACGGCGCCAGAGCCGATCCGCGCCCGGCGCCCGGAACTCTCCGAGGGAATTGGCGCGGTCGTGATGCGATGTTTGGAGAAAGACCCCGGCCGGCGGCCGGCGAGCGGGGCGGCACTGGTCGCGCAGATTGAGAACTTCGAGACAGGCGGGGCCGGCGGCAGTGCGCCAGACGACCTGCCCACGGTGGCCACCGAGCGGCCAGTGCCGCTCGAAGCGGCGAGTCCACTCGCAGCGCGCCGCCTACCCCGTTTCGTGTTGGTGGCCCTGATCGCGATTGCGATTGCGATCGCCGGCAACCGGTATCTCGAATCGCGCCGAAAACACGTTGCGCGGCCGACACCCCCAGTGTCGGTCCGGGCGCCGGCGCCGCAAGACGCGCCAATGCCCATGCCGATGCCGCCTCCAACTCCCGCCCAACAGCAGGTGCCCGCCCCGGCTTCCCCCGCGGCGAAGTCACCGGCCGCGCAGCCCCGCGAAAATCAGGATGCCAATCCGGCGGACGATATCGCGGCGGCCCTGGACGCTGTGCCGATGGATGCCGCGAACAAGGCCCAAGTGCAGGATATCTTTCGTCAGGCCACCGCCCTGATGAAGAAGGGCGATTACGAGGGAGCCGCCGCCCAATATCAGCGGTTGGCCCGCTTGCGCCCAGGCTGGGCGCCGGCGATTGCGGCCCTGGCAGGTCTGGCTGCCAAAAGCAATTCGGCGCGGGCCGCGGAACAGAAGGATGCTCTGAACCGGACCCGTGATGCGACCGACGCCATCGCGCAGTATGGTGAGGCGCTCCGTCTCCACCCCAACGTGGCGATCAACCATTACCACCTCGGCAGGGCGCTGGGCAAGTTGGGCGACCTGGACTCGGACACGCGCGAACAGCAGGAAGCCCTCCGGATCAATCCAGACCTGGCTGTGGCGCACGCCCAGCTTGGATACATTCACTCGCGGAAGGAGTCTTGGAGCGACGCCGCTCGCGAGTATCGTGAGGCAATCCGGCTGAAGCCGGACCTGGCGGATGCCCACAGCGGCCTCGGCGATGCACTCGGACACCTGGGCGACTGGCAGGGCGAGATAGCCGAAGAACGAATCGCCATCCAGCGAACCCCGGGCTTAGCCACGGCGCATTTCCTGCTTGCCACGGCCCTGGAGCATGTAGGCGACTCTTCGACGGCGCTTGAAGAATATCGCCGCGCGGCCGAGTTACGCCCTCGGGATGCGAACTTCCAAGCCAACTACAAACGTTTGGAGAGAGAGAGCAACGCGCGGTGACTTAGTCTGTTCAGCAGTGCCCTGCCCCTAGGTTTCGCGCTTGAAGCGGGCTATGCGGAACCAGCGGTGTTATCGCCGTCTCTACTCCCGCTTCACCTTCTGAACGGCCCTCCCTAGATCCCCGCGCCCGAGTTCCGCGTCCCAATCGACCCGGTCCGGGGTGTTCGACACGACGTACTTCTTTGCCGCGTCGATCGTCCGGGCGAAGGGTTCCATCCAATCAGGCCTCGCTACCGTCCGCACTGGCGGCCGGAACGCTGCCTCCATCATTTCGTAAGTCACTCGGCCAAAGAGCAGGGCATCGGCCTGGTTGAGGTTCTCGGCCGCGTGACGATGCAGATCTTCGTCCGTGAACATTGCACGATGATCGCCGCACCCGTCCGATGTGACGTTGATGGAATACCGAAGGGGCATTACGCAAAAGTACCGCCGAAGAGTTGGACATTTAGAACGGAATCATCACCTCTACTTTAAGCGCGGCGGCGTGGGTACGGGGACCGGAGCGCGGAACAGCGGAGCCTTGGTGATCGCGCCCGTGAACTCCGGATAGAGGCGCCCGAGTTCCTGCGCGGCGTTCTGGAAATCGTCGCGGATGGCGACGGTCATGGTCTGGCCGGGGACGTTACGCGCGGGCGGCGGAGTGACACTGATCTCGCCGACATAGAAAGCCAGCGGGCCGTCGCCCGAATGAAGCCGGACATAGGTGATTTTGTCCCAAGCGGTATTGGCGCTGCCAACGGCGGCTTCGAATTCGTCTAGTACGGCCAGGGCTGCCGGCTTATTGAGGATAGCGTAAAACCGGTGGTTGCCGGCCACCGTCACTTCCTGGAGGAGATACTCCGGAGCAGTGCGGTTGGACTGGTGGACGAAGCGGATAGCGGGCCGCGCCGTGGAATCCGCGGACATGGCGAGAGAGCCGAAGACCAGAACGTATGGCTCGTGCTTGCGGGCGAGCCGGCGGAGGAGGCCGCGGGAGACGCGATTAGGATGGGCGCAGGAGGCCAGAGCGAGCATACCGATAGCCAGTGCGGTGCGGGGCGTCATATCTCACTAATAAATTAGTACTAATCTAAGCGGCAGGCAAGCACAGGTGGCCCGAGATTCCACCCGGTGCGGCGGCTATTTAGCCGACGCCTCGCCGCGCTCAAGTTCCGCCATGCGCTGACGGATGGCGGGCACATCGTCGGCCTTTGGCGCGAGCTGCACGTATTTGTTGAAGTGGTCCATGGCTCCGCTGGAATCGCCTCTGTCGGCCAGCACCTTGCCCATCAGTGCCTCGGCGGCCGGATAATCGCGGCCCTTGTCGAGCTCGATGGCTCTGCGGACGCCCTTCTCGGCCAAATCCGCGTGCTTCAACTCGTAGTTGGCCACGGCGTCGTAGTAATAGATTCCCGGAAATTCCACAGGGTTCAGTTGCATGGCGCGCTCGCCGATAGCCACCGCGTCCTCCATCCTTTTCCCGCCAACCGCGAGCCGGATCAACTGCAGGTAGGGGCGGATGTATTTGGGATCGGCCCTAAGCGCCTGCTCGCAGGCCTCGGCCGCCTCTTTCGGTTGCGATTGCTGCTCCAGTACCTCGCAGAGTTGACTCCAGGCCTGGACATAATCCGGATACAACGCGACTGCGCGCTCGAACTGCTTCTGCGCGCTGGAAAACTTGCCATCGCTCATGGCCCCGAGGCCCTTGTCGTAGGCCTTGGCAGCCTCCTTGGGCACATGCAGAGCGGTCACGGAGACGGTGGATCCTTCGGGATCGCCAATCGGCTGCAGAACGATCACCGCCCCGTCATGCAGCGTCACGCTGGCCTTCCGGTAACCCTTCAGCCAGATGGTAACTGCACACTTATCGTCCCAATGGCGCGTCATTGAGTCAGACCCGGGATCGATGATTACCACAACAGTGTAGATGACCATCCCGCTGGCGAAAGCGTTCACAATATGGCAGGGAGGCAGATCCTGGCCGGCGGGCGCGGGGGTGAACAGCGGCGTCGATGGAAGTTGGGCGCCGCCTTCGACGGCGAGCGTTGCGCGATACTCCTGATTCTGCGCGACACAGGCGCCAGCGACAGCCAGCGCCAGCGCGCAACCAATCTCCATCTTTGGGGTCATGGCATGTTTATCGTAACTCACGAGTGCCGGGATCGGAACGCGGATGGACCCGGCGGCCGCGCTAGGCTCTCTATGGCTCCGTTGTAACAGGGCGGCAACCGAGGTTGGCCGCGCGCAACTGCTCCTTCAAATCGAGGGACCACGGCTGTTCAGAGATTTCCGCCAGATTTTGTGGCTCCCGCCGTTTGTGGCACGCAACTGGCTTGCCGTTATGTCGGTCTCATTGGACATCGCGGGTTGTGTGTTCGCGACACCGGCACCTGAGGCCGGACCTCGCGCCACAGTGGCGCCCCTGCAAACGATGGCAAGTGACATGAAGGGTAGGGCGACCATCGAATTTCGCGCTCGGGCCAAACGGTTCGAGATCCGGCGGGCGCCTCATACGCGGCGCCAGCCTCGCGGCGCGGCCAGAATTCTCGAAAACGGCGCTCCAAGAGGCTGTGAGCAGCTGTGGTGCTCGCATGCCTTCGGCTCCCCCGTCACGAATGCCCGCTCTCTCGACTTCGTGGGTTACCGGCGCCTTCATGCGCCGGAGCGCTGTGTTGCTGTGGAGCGCTGTGTTGCGGTTGGGCGCCAGGCCGTGGTAGCGGGTTAGCCCGCGCGCTGTAATGCGAGGGCGGCGGAACCGCGTGACGTGGCTCCGGATTGATGTGCGGAGCCGGGCGCTGCGCCATGGCATGACTGGGAGGAGTGGCGGGCCGCGGTACCGGGTTGTTCCGTGCGCTATAGTGCGACGGCGGCGGAGCCGGGCGCTGCGCCAGAGCATGATTAGGGTGAGCGGCGGGCCGTGGAGGCGCGTTGTTCCGCGCGCTGTAATGCGACGGCGTTGTCGTGTGACGCGCCAGAGTCTGATTGGGAGGAACGGCGGGCCGCGGTACGGCGTTGTTCCGTGCGCTATAGTGCGGCGGAGGAGCCTTGTGACTTGCCACTGCCTTTCCTGTCGGCGTGCTGCGCGAGGCCGGACGGTTGCTTGGCTGCCGGTTCGCATGTGCACTGTACGCCGCGGGACTGGGTGTTGCCAACACTGCAGGCCGGCCATGGTTCACCGACGCCAGTTGCGCGCGATTAATACTCGCCGACCGCCGAAGCTGTGTCTGTGCGCTCGTCGGCGCAGTATGCCGATCGCGAGTTGCCGCTAATTCCACCGCGGTTGGCCGCGCCATCGTCCCACCATTTCCACCGTTGTGGCTGACGCGGCTGATCGTGGCGTTATTGAACACCGTCTTCCTATACACATTGTGAACGATCGCCGTATTCACGTTATTCACCGTGGTGTTGTAATAAAACGATCCGTTATTCCAATATCCTCCCGCGTAGCCAACCCCCAAATAGCCGAAGCCGTAATCGATTCCGCCATAAAATCCGATATGCGGGCCCCAGTAGCCTTCATTCCACACATACACGCCACCATCCCAGCCCCAATACCCCGGAGTCCACAGCGCCCCGATGAAGGGTGCCGGCACCCACGTGCCAGGTACCCAATAATACCCGTAGTCGCCGTATGCCCAGTAGCCTGGCACCCAGATGTATCCTTCGCCCGGACATACTGGCTGCAAGTAGACCGGCAGCAGCGGCGGGGCGATAGTGACAGACACAAGAACCGCTCCAAAGGATGCGGCGGAGACGGCGGCCATCATCGCTATGAGCAACACAAATCGAATAGCACGTGCCATGTTTTACTCTCCTACTTCGTAGACTTGATCTTCCGCAGGATGTGTTGTAAGTAACACCAGGAGGCCCCCCCCCCCAATCTCTCACGGGCACGTGCCATTCCTTTGTTGCGAAGGTAACAAAACGCGGGTATTGGTTCTATTTGCTTGCGCTGTGGGATAGCTGGCACGGTTGCAATCCGCCTGAAATACACCCGCCGGCAAAATTGCCCGCCCTCCGGGCAAACTGTGCGTTGTGGTGATCGGCCATTCAGGAAGGCGGGTGTCGCCGCGACGGCGCGAGCGGCATAATAGTTGAAGTGCTCCCTCTGATGTGAGACGCACCTTTTTGGCGTAACCAGGCGGTCTGGATGGACAAATCGGAATTCCCTAACGAACTACCCGATGAGCTTTATCCCAAGCTCAACAACGCGCAGATTGCCCGGCTTTCGCGGGTGGGCATTCGCCGGAGCGTTCCCGCGGGAGAGATCCTTTTCGATCAGGGGACGATCAGGCGCCGCTTCTACGTGGTCCTGCAGGGTGCTATCGAGGCCGTGATTCCTTCCTCCAAGGGTGAGGTCCGCTTGCGCCTGCATCAGCCCGGCGACTTTACCGGCGAACTCGATATGCTCTCGGGCCGCCCCAGCCTGGTGCGTGCTCGGACGGTCGATCCGACAGAAGTTGTGGAACTCGATCCCGTCAGCCTGCGAAACCTCCTTCAGACCGATCCGGAACTGGGCGAGTTCGTGCTTCGCGTGTTCGTTCGCCGGCGCATGGCGATGATCTCCCGCGCCATGGGAGACGTAGTCCTGATCGGCTCCCGAAATTCCGCCGACACGCTCCGCCTCAAGGAATTCCTCGCGCACAACGGGCATCCGTTCACATATTTCGAACTGGGCCAGGATGCGCCCGCCGGCCAACTGCTGCAGCGCTTTAATCTTGCTCCTGAAGACTGCCCGGTGCTCATAGGCCGCGATGAGTCTCCGATGCGCAATCCAACAAATGCGGAGTTGGCCGCGCGTCTCGGGCTTAACGCTGAAATCGATGGCGAGCGGGTTTATGACCTGATCGTGGTTGGCGCGGGGCCTTCGGGTCTGGCGGCAGCAGTATACGGTGCTTCTGAGGGGCTGAGCGTGCTGGTGCTGGAGGCGATCGCTCCGGGCGGCCAGGCGGGCTCCAGTTCGCGAATCGAAAATTACCTGGGATTTCCATTGGGAATTTCGGGGCAGGACCTTGCCGCCCGGGCGTTCGTGCAAGCCGAGAAGTTCGGAGCGCAAATTGCCGTTGCCCGTCGGGCGACGGCCATAAGATGCGATAGCCAGCCGTTCCCCATCGAATGTGACCGCGAAGATCCCGTTCGCGGCCAAGCTGTCGTTATCGCCTGTGGCGCCGAGTACCGCAGACTGCAGGTTGCGAACCTCGCACGATTCGAAGGGGCCGGCGTGTACTACGGAGCCACCCTTATGGAGGCGCAGCTCTGCAAAGGCGAAGACGTAATCGTAGTGGGCGGGGGCAATTCGGCAGGCCAGGCTGCCATGTTTCTCTCTACAATTGCGAACCATGTCTACATGCTCGTGCGCGCTTCAGGCCTCGCAGACAGCATGTCGCAGTACCTCATCCGCCGGATCGAAGAGTGCCGCGGCATCACGCTCCTCTTCCGGACGGAGATCGTCCGACTGGACGGCGCCGGAAATCTTGAATCGGTCACCTGGAGAAATCGGGACACCGGAGAAACCGGAACGCACCCGATCCGGCATATCTTTTCCATGACCGGCGCAAACCCCAATACGGCATGGCTCAACGGCTGCGTTACTCTCGATAGCGGCGGCTTTATAAAGACCGGCGCCGATCTCGCCGCGGACGATCTGGACAGAGCAGGTTGGCGCCTTGGCCGGCGCCCGTATCTGTTCGAGACCAGTGTCCCGGGCGTGTTCGCCGTGGGGGACATCCGTTCGGGCAGCGTCAAGCGCGTCGCGTCAGCCGTGGGAGAAGGTTCGGTCGTCGTACAACTCGTGCATCGCGTTCTGGCGGGTTGATCGGTGAAGGAGCGCTACTGCACTACAGTATGGCTAAAGGGGGTACCGCCCGGACCCCAGATCTACTTGCCGCTGGCGCATTATCCGTCCGGCTTCATATACCTTCTCATCCGCACCCAGGGCGAGACTTCCTGGATTACCGGGTGCCCATCCAGCGGATGTCTACCGGAGAGTATTGCGCGATGGTCTGAGTCCTGTCTGGATTGGGCTGGCCGTTGGATTAGCAGGTATTTGGGCGATTCACCGCACTCTGGCCAGCTTCCTGTTCCGCGTAGGACCCGGTGCCAGTAGCATGTGGGATGCGGCTCGACGAGGACTTGGCTGGGAAATGTCCGACGATTCCTGCTGGTGCCGCCAGGGCTGCCATTCCACGATGTGGGCGACAAACCAGCCACGCAGATTTCCAGAACCGGAACCAAATACCTCACTCTACGCTCGGTGGTGCTAACGAGCCTTCGGTTTGCTGCTCAATGCCCAGACGCACACGCAAAAGAGCAGGACGATCACCATGATTGCGCCTGGCGAGAGACTAGCGTACACGCCGCGCAGTATGGATAGAATGTGCTCGCTGACCGCAAATCGAAATATCAAGATCAGTAGCGCGAGAAATATGAGCAGGCCCCAACCTTTACCGGTCACCAGCGCTCCCGTGCACCCCGGCCATTGGCTGATGAAGCCTGCATGTTGCTATAGAGGCACACTCCTTATGTTCCCACCGCTCCCGTTACCGTGCATTCGTTTTCGAGCGGTCGAAAGACCGGCACACTTTACAGTGGGTATGCCGCCATCCCTGGGCGCGTCCCAGGTGACGGTGAAGCGGAGACGGGCCCTGGCGGCGACCAACCCGATCGAGGATTAGCCGGCCGGAACTCTGTTACCCGGCCGGATTGTACAGCACGAGAGTCACGGTCACCGGCTTACCTTGAGTGAACGGGCTTTCCGATCCTACGAGCCAGACGTTACTTGGAGCCGTGACCACTCCGCCGAATAAGATGTCGTTAGGCATCCCGCCCGGCTTGGGATTCGGCGTGGGCACAATCGTCCAGGCCGTGCCATCCCAGTGCATGACGAGCGTCAATTGGTCGTTCGAACCACTGGCGGCGAAATAGGAACCGAAGGCCCACACGTCCGTGGAAGAGACCGCCACTACTCCGAGCAGCCGGTTCGATTGGTATTGACTTTTTGGACCGATATTGGGGCTTGGCACAACGGTCCAGCTCGTACCGTCGAAATGTTCGGTAAGGGTGAGGGTCGGGACATCGAATTGGCCGGGTGGCGGCGTGGTGGTCGGCGTGGAATAGCCGACTGCCCAAACGTCGTTGGGCGCCAGCGCCAGCACTCCGTTCAAGCAGTTCTTACCGGTACCCACATTCGGAGCCCTGACCAGTTTCCAAGCTGTGCCATCATAATGCTCGGAGAAATTGCCACAGCCCACAGCCCAGATGTCATTGGGCGCATCGGCGGACACGGCGTTGAAGAAGCCGAAAAACCGTCCTTCGGTGGCCGTCCAAGCGGTTCCGTCGTAATGTTCGAACAGCGCGGAGAGGGTCTGGTTATTGGTCAGCATGGCGCCGACGGCCCAGATGTTATTGGGCGCAGTCGCGGTCATTCCGTAGAGTGAAGGCTGCTGGTTGGAAGCGAAGGTTGGACCCGGAAAGACGCTCCATTGCGTCCCATCCCAGTGCTCGATGATCTGATTCGGGTTGGCCAAGCCGATATTGATGATGCCGGCAGCCCAGGCATCGGTGGGCGAAAAATCCACCAGGCCGTTCAGGTTGCTGGTATTGTCACCTTTGATCATGGGGGTTGGGAAGGCAGTCCATTTCGTGCCGTCGAAGTGGATGGCCGATTGGCCGACCGCCCAGATATCGGTAGGCGAAGAGGCTGCCGCGCGCAACAGGCCGTTGTTGGAGACACCCTGATGCTCATTGGGAGTAGACACAACCTTGAACGTACCCTGAGCCCGCAGAAGGACCGGTGCTGCGACCAGGGCGGCCTTAAAAACAGTAATGACGTATCTCTTGATCATGTTTCCTCGGCACCAGTATCGCAGGGCAGCCATAAGAAAAAAGCTTTGATATTGTAAACAACGTGTAAAACCCACGGCAATGATTGCGGCCGCTACTACTGAGTGTTGACCGCGCTTTCCGTTATTCTTTGCTTTTTCGAGAAGGACGTTTCGAGGTCAAACTTTTCAAATCTACAAAGTCATTGCGTACTGTTTCGATTTGGCGGCTGTACTGTTCAGCGTTTCCGTAATCGAAGAAATGCGTATAGCGGGAGTGGGGCGCACGAATGCGGCGCGCGTGCTTGATTGGACACCAGTGCTGCTCGGTTCGTGCGGCCACCTCCGTTACGTAGGCGCACAGGCCGTTGGCATATGAGCAATAGATGCAATTAACACGTTCGAGCAGGTTCAAATACCTGAGCTGGCCACGGTCAAACACCAGATAGTCCTCGCGCTTCACTCTGGGAATTCCGTACACTCGAAAGCAAACGGCTTGGTAAATCCACACAAAGAGATCAAGCAGGCTGAATGGAATGAAGCCGACGTAAATCATCGGGGCAGTGACTAGCACGAGGAAGCGGGAATGCAAAATGTACGGAACGAGCGAGTGCTTGAACTTTCTATGTTGGGACAGGACCTCATGTTCGAACCGCGCCTTGCCATTGGCCCAGGAATATCGAAAAGCCTGTTCCTTTCCTTCAAGAGCCGTGTTGAGTTCCTTCTCTAAGGTCTTAATGCGCTGAACCAGGTCTTCGTGAACGTGAGCCACTGTACACCTCTTCTCTCCGGCGCTTTGCTCCGCGCGCCGATCGGTCATTGCGTCGCTTGCAACAATTATCTCTTACCGGGCGATGGGGGCCGTAGCGAGGGGCCGGGTAATGGCACTCTGCGTCACGGTTAGTGCGCCAGGCGTTCAGCCCGGTCCGGCGCTGAACCCTTCCGCTGCGACCGCGGATGGCCGTTCCGGCCAAGGCCCGAATCCGGCCTGGGCGAAGGGGTATGGGCAGTTTGGTTTCCCACAGCGTTGTGCAAAAGCTTGTGGATACTCGAGTTGAAGACATCTCGAATAATAGCGCTTGCAACGCATTTGTAACGAAATGCACCCTTCTGCAGCAAGTGCGATCAATTTTTAATAGACTACAGAAAATAGACCGAACGGAGCCCGTGCAAGAAAAAGCAGTCGGATTTCCGAGCCGGGCAGGTGCGGGCCGCCAGCCTTCAATCAACCTGTCTAAACGGTTAGGGTCGCCCCT
>DATGGM010000164.1:0-7789 GCA_035308525.1 Bryobacteraceae bacterium | reverse complement strand
TCGGCCTGGCGGATGACGAGATCGGCTACATTATCCCGAAGGCCGAGTGGGACGAGAAGGCGCCGTACCTGCAGAACGCCAAGAAGGCCTGGTATGGCGAAGAAAATTCGGTTGGGCCGGACGCCGCGGGACGCATCGCGGCGGCCATGCAGGAACTGGCCAAGTGATGGCGCGGCGCACATAGCCGGAACATTCGACGCTCCCCCCTCGTAAGACCAAGCCAGGAGGGGGACCTGCATGGGCAAGGATCTACGTTATTGTTTTCGAGCTCTTCTCAAGAGCCCCGGCTTGTTCGCGGTTGCCATCGTTTCGCTGGCGTTGGGAATCGGGCTGAACCTGACCGTTTTCGGCCTTTTCGAGTCCATGTTCTTCCGCGGCGTCACGGCGGCCGATCCCGATCACACGTTTCACGTTTGGATCGGAGGCAGTAATCGCGCGTCGTACCCCAACCTTCACGACCTGCGGGACGCCCGTGCCGTGGCGCAACTCGCCGGTTATGAGATCACGGAGTTCTCGCTCGACGAGGGCGGCCAACGCCAGAAGATCTCCGGCCAGGCCGTCACGGGCGATTACTTTGAAATGCTCGGCGTCACGCCGTTTCTCGGCCGCCGGTTCTCCGCGGAGGAGAAAGCGCCCGAGCGCGAATTGCCGGTCGCCATACTCTCCTACCCGTTCTGGCAGCAGCGATTTCACAGCGATCGCGAAGTGCTGGGCCGCGCGCTGCGTCTGAACGGGCGGCCGTTCACCGTGATTGGCGTGCTTCCGGATGGCTACCGCTCCATTCACGGCTTCGCCATGGAGCCGCCATTTTACGTGCCGTACTCGAGCGCCATGGATGCGGGTTACCGCCAGCGCGGCGCCCACCCGTTGGATCTGATCATGCGGACCGGGCCCGCCCAAACCCGCGCCGGCGCTGAGGCGGCCATGACGGCGGCGGTCAGAGAACTCGGGCGCCTCTACCCCACCGACAACCCCGCATTCGACCACGTCAAGGTGTACGGCATCTCCGTGTTCGACGCAATGGAGGACCAGGAAGGCCCCCGCATTGCGCTGGTGTTCTTCATCATTCTCTCCGTGGTTACCACGCTGATCCTGACCATAGCCTGCGCCAACGTAGCCGGGCTGCTGGTGGCGCGCGCAGTCTACCGGCGGCGCGAAGTCTCCATCAGGCTGGCGCTCGGCGCATCGCGCGGACGCCTGGTGCGCCTGTTCCTGGCCGAGGGCATAGTGCTGGCAACCTGCGGACTGGCAGCCGCCGGCCTGCTATTCAGTTGGGCCGCGAACGGCATCCGCTACCTCTCGCTCCCCATCGAAATTCCGTTCTACGTGCGCCCGGAGCTGAACTGGCGCATGGCCCTGTACGCCTTGTCGATCGCGGTTTTCACGGCGATCTTCTGCAGCGTAGCGCCGGCTCTCGAAGCGGCGCGCGCCAATTTATCCTCCGGCTTGAAGAACGAGATCGCGGCCACGTCGCGCGGCAGGTTGTTCTCGATGCGCAATGGACTGGTGACCGGCCAGGTGGCGGTTTCCATGCTGCTGCTGGTCGTCTCGCTGCTGTTCGTGCGCAGCCTGCGGGATGTACAGAAGGCTGATCCGGGATTCAATGTCGCTAACCAGGTGGTGGCCAGTGCGCGCCTGGACCGTCCTGGCGCCGGCAGCGGCCAGAATCTCGCGCTCACTGACGCCATAATGGAGCGCCTGGCCAAAGCGCCGGGTGTGGTCTCCGTGAGCGCCGCCATGATCGTGCCGCTCTCGCGCGACTCGTGGGTGACGGGCGTGCGCCTTCACGACGACCCCAACCAGCAGCCCGCGGTCCAGGCTAACGCCGTGGGGCCGCAATACTTCCGGACCATGGGCATCCGCGTTCTGGCCGGCCGCGAGTTCACCGCGGCGGACACCAATGCCGCGCCCGATGTCGCCCTGGTGAATCATAGCTTCGCCGCGCAGTATTTTCGCGGCCAGAATCCGGTGGGCCAGACTGTGAGCATTCCCGGCGAAAAGCCCGCCACATGGCATCCGTGGTTGATCGTCGGCGTGGTGGCCGACTCCAAGCATGCGTCGCTCGGCGAGGGACCGACGCCGGTTTTATACCGGCCTTATAAGCAGGAGGGCCTGCTGATGCTGCCGCACATTCACGTGCGCACGGCCGGTTCGGCCGCGGCCGCCGTCTCGACGGTGCGGTCCGCGATGCGCGCGGTGGCCCCCGAGGCGCTGGTGGAGGTATCCACTATGCAGCAGAATATCGCGTCGGCCATTTATCCAAACCAGATAGGCGCTGCGTTGTTGGGCTTCATGGGTGGACTCGGTCTGCTGCTGGCGAGCATCGGATTGTACGGCGTGCTGACCTACGCGGTCAGCCGGCGCGTACGCGAGATCGGGGTGCGCATGGCCCTGGGCGCCACGCGCGGCAACGTCCTGCGGGTGGTGTTGGAAGATGCGGCCATGCTGGTGTGCTCAGGCATGGCCATCGGTATGCTGCTGGCCATCGCCTGTACCAAGCCCCTGTCGTCGTTCCTTTCGGCCAACATTTCGGCCACCGATCCGGTGACGCTGGGCACGGTGGCGGCCGTTTTTGTAGCCACCGGAATGGCGGCGGCCCTGGTTCCCGCGCGGCGCGCCATGCGCGTGGATCCGCTGACCGCACTGCGGTGTGATTGAGAGCCGCGTCTCCAGACTATAATAGGGTGTTAAATTCCCCACTCGAAGGAGCTTTAATGCCCGCTAAGCGGATTGGTATACTCACCGGCGGTGGAGACGTGCCGGGTCTGAATTCCGTCATCAAAACGGTGGTCTATAGAGGCAGCGAGATCGATTGCGAAGTCATCGGCATCCGCCGCGGCTGGGAAGGCCTGACGCATGTCAACCTGGACGATCCGGCCAGCCGCGCCCGCTACATTCTGCCGCTGAATCGCGAGAACACGCGCACCATCGACCGTACCGGCGGCACTTACCTGCACAGTTCGCGCACCAATCCGGCCAAGATGAAGGCGCTGCCGCCGGTGGTGAAAGGCCAGGAGTTCCCGAAATCCGAATCGACCAAAAAGGGCGTCACTTCGGTAGTCTTTGACATGACCAGCCGCGTGTTGAAGAACGTGGAGACGCTGGGCCTCGATTACCTGATCGCCATCGGCGGCGACGATACGCTCAGCTACGCGGCGCGCCTGGATGCGGAAGGCTTCAAGGTCATCGCCATTCCCAAGACGATGGACAACGACGTGCGCAACACGGAATACTGCATCGGTTTCTCGACCGCCATCACGCGCGCCACTGAAGCCATCGAGCGCCAGCGCACTACGGTCGGCTCGCACGAACGCATCGGCGTCTTTCGCATCTTCGGGCGCGACGCGGGATACACGGCGCTGTACACGGCCTACGTCACCTCCATGCGCTGCTGCATTCCGGAACACCGCTTCAATCTGCAGCACCTGATCGAGCTGCTCATCACCGACAAACAGTACAATCCCAGCAACTATGCGCTGATCATTCTGTCGGAGGGCGCTGAGTGGGAAGGCTACCAGGTGAAGGAGGTCGGGGAGGCCGACGCTTTCGGCCACAAGAAGAAAGCGAACGTGGGCGAGGATCTCGCCGATGAGATCAAGAAGTCCACCGGCGAAGAGACCATCGTCAGCGATCTGACTTACGACCTGCGCAGCGGCAGTCCGGATTTCGTGGATAAGATGGTGGCGTCAACCTTCGCCAGCATGGCCATGGATTGCATCCAGCAGGGGCAGCACGGCGTGATGATGGCCATCTCCGGCGGCTGCTACCAGGCGGTGCCCATACCCGACCCGAAGCTGGGTCCGCGCAAAGTGGACCTCGACACCATGTACAATACGCGCCGCTATCGTCCGAATTACGCCAATAAGCTGGGCCTGCCCATCTTCCTGACGCGCGCCTAGTTCGACCAAGGTGGCGCGAATCCCGCCATCCGCGCATACGCCACGGCTTGGCCCATGTGCTCGTTGGCATGCACGATGATGCGCATGTACATGCCGTCGACCGTCGCGTCGAAGCGGCCGTTCTTCACCTTGCGCGCGAAGTCCCCGTGCGTCAGCTTGGCCCGCTCGGCTTGCACCGCCTCGAATGACCGCTTCAGCCAATCGATCACCTCGGCTTTCTGGGTGACCGTTTTCTCCATATTCGGCTTAAGATCCGGCGGCGTCTTGGGACCGGTGACCGCCAAAAGGCCGAAATTTGCGATGGCGATATGCATGTAGACTTCGCTGAAGGTGCGCACGCCGGCGGTGGGCCGCCAGGAATATTTCTCCGCCGGAGTGGCTTCCGCCAGGGCCAGCACCTGGCGCGTCACGTGAGTCCACTCGCCTTCGTAGCCTTGCCATAATCCTTCGTACCAGTAGCTGTCCGGATGCTGCGCGGGCAGGATTACGCCAGCCAGCAGGAACAGAAGTATCGTCTTCATACTTGGATTCTCACACGTCGCGGAGCAGCCGGAGCAACAGTCCCATCAACAGGGCCAGCACCGCGTCGGTAATCTCCGGCGTGCGCCCCGGCAGGTACACCTGCACGCCTTCCAGAGCGAGCAATGCCCCCGCGGTAATTGCTGTGGCCGTCGTCAGACGGCATCCGGCGCCGCGCCAGATCCAGATCAGCGAACCGTAGCGGAAGCTTTTGCGAAAGAGCATGACGAAGCCGCTTTGCCAGGTGGAATGGAAGAATCCGCGAAAGGGTACCCAGTTGAAGGCGCCTCCGGACCCGAAGCGAAACGGCGCCAGCTCCGCCACTACCAGCGCGCCGGCCAGCAGCACCGGCGCCGCGCGGCGCACTGGCGTGCGGGGCAGGAGGAACCAGGCGGCGTACGCGGCGGCCGCGCCTGCGACATCCGCCCACGCGAGCGAGCGTCCGGCGATGATCAAGCGTGCCGGCACCAGCAGCCACAGCACCGCCAGCAGGGCAGTGGTATGGCGTTTCAAGATGCTCTCGAGCAGACACGCCACCGCGATCCATTCGGCGAAGACCACCAGAGTATCGGCCGGGGATATCGAGGCGAGCGGCCCCATCGCGGCGATCCGGTGGTAGAGGTTGGTTCGTCCCCAGGCTGGAAACAACGGGAACACCTGGTAGCCGAGCCAGCAGGTCAACAACAGTACGGCTCCCGAAGGGCGCAGCAAAGATGCCGGCCCCTCCTGCTCCAGCAGCCGCCGCAGAGCATCGCGATAGATTGCGCCGGCGGCGATCCCCAGTGCCGCGCCGGCCCCATTCGAAACCACATCGGAAAGGCTGCACATGCGCGAGTCATCGAAGAGCTGGAGCATTTCGATGCCGGCCGAAAGCGTCACCGCGAGGGCCAGAGGGGCCAGCACGCGGGCCAGGCGCGAGCTTTGACCGCTCATCGACAGGTAGCCGAAGATGCCGAGCGGTACATACAGCGCCACGTTGACGGCGATATCCCAGATCAGGTAGCGGTTGATGCCGCCGCTGGGCCAGGTGTGCAGCAGGATCCACAGCGGGCTGTCGCCGTACTGCCGGGCGTGAAATTGCCAGGGATACAGCGATCCGTAAAGGATCAGCGCAATGACGATGACCAGAATGCGGCGGTGGGGCACAGCGCCGGCGTCCGCCGGAGCGTTCATGCCACTCCTGATTCCCGCAGGAACTTGGCGGACTCCTCGGGCGGTGTGGGATTGATATAGAAGCCGGCGCGCCACTCGAATCCCGCCACCTTGGTGAGCTTGGGAATCAGCTCGATATGCCAGTGATAGTGCGCCAGGTGATTCTCCTGCAGCGGCGCGCTGTGGATGATCAGGTTGAAAGCAGGATGCTCCAGCACCTGGTCGAAGCGGCGCAGCGTAGTCCGCAAAACCCGGGCGAGGCTTTGCAGCGTGGCGTCTTCGGTCTTCTCGAAATGCGACTCGTGCCGCTTGGGCAGTATCCAGGTTTCAAAGGGGAAGCGGGGCGCCCAGGGCTGCAGCACCAGCAGGCGATCCGTCTCGGCCACCACGCGCACTCCCGAGGAAGTTTCCTGGCGCACGATATCGCAATATACGCAGCGTTCCTTGAAGCCGAAATACACCTTGGAGCCGTCCATTTCCTCTTTGGCGCGCTTGGGCACCACGGGCAGCGCGATCAGTTGCGAATGCGGGTGCTCGAGCGTGGCGCCGGCGGCTTCGCCGTGGTTCTTGAACAGCACGATGTACTGGAACCGGATATCTTTTTTGAGGTCGTTGACGCGTGCGCGAAACGCCGACAGGACTTCTTCGACCTGGTGGTCGGTCATGGCCGCCATGGTCAGCGCATGATCGGGGCTCTCGATGATGACCTCGTGTGCGCCGATGCCGTTCATCTTGTCGTACATGCCCTCGCCCTGCCGGTTCAGGTCGCCTTCAATGCCCAGCGCCGGGAACTTGTTGGGCACTACGCGCACGCTCCATCCGGGCTGGTTCGGGCCGCCGCTCGAACGATAGGCCAGCACTTCGGGCGGCGTCTTCGGCTCGTTGCCGTAGCAGAACGGGCAAGGTCCCGCGGCGGCCGGCGGGACCGGCTGGCGAATAAAATCTGAAGGGCGGCGCGCGCGGTCGGTGGCAATCACGACCCAGCGGCTGGTGATGGGGTCCTTACGTAATTCGGGCAATCAGTAATTATATCCTCAGGCTCACGGGGAAGGCATCCTTAATCCATTCGATCTCAGGCGGTTCACTTAGGATAATGTTGACCAGATCGCAGCGCGCCAGACCGGCGTCGATTCCGGAGCGGCGCAGGTATTCGCCGGCCGCCCGCCGGAGGTCTCTCTCCTTGTCGAGACCCACCGCGCGTCCGGGGCTGCCGAACTCCGCGCTGGCGCGCGCTTTCACTTCGACGAAGACCAGCGTCCGCCGATCCCAGGCGACGATATCCAGTTCACCGCTGCCCGCGCGCTGGTGAAAATTGCGCGCGACGATGGTAAGCCCGTGGCGGCGCAGGTAGCGATGGGCGAGATCCTCGCCGCGGCGGCCATGCGCCTGCTCCGGCGTGGCGTGCCGCAGACGGTAACGGTGGCGGGCGGCGTCGGCCAGGCGATACAGAGAGGGGAAGCGCAAGGTCACCTTCATGGAGAAGGTGGCGGCGGAGCGATGAAAATCTCATTGCGCTTTAGTTGTCCGCAGGCGGCATAGATATCCAGCCCGCGCGGCTTACGCACGAAACAACCCATCGACCGGCGCACGATGGCCTGGAAGGCGGCCACCCGTTCGGTATCGGGCGTCTGGAACGGGATGCCCGGCCCCGGATTGAGCGCGATCAGGTTCACCTTGGCATTCAGGTTAGCCAGCAGCTTGACTACCCGCCGGGCATCGGCATCGCTATCGTTGACGCCCTTGAGCAGCACGTACTCGAATGTGAGCTTCTCCCAGGGACGCAGCGGATAGGCTTTGCAGGCGGCCAGCAGATCCTGCAAGTGATACTTGCTCGTGATGGGCATCAACTCCCGGCGCATCTCCTCGGTGGATGCGTTCAACGATATCGATAACCTGGGGCGCACAGGCTCGCGGCCCAGCTCTGCGATTTTGGGGATGATGCCGGCCGTGGAGACGGTGATGCGCCGCGGCGTGATTCCCACACCTTCGGGATCGGTCAGCAGGCGGGTGGCTTTCACGACGTTGGCGAGGTTCAGCAGGGGCTCGCCCTGGCCCATCATCACGATGTTGAGCCGCGTGCGCTCACCCAGGAGACCGTTCTCGCGGGCCACCAGCAGCACCTGGCCGACGATCTCCCCGGCCGTGAGGTTGCGCTCCAGGCCCATCAGCGCGGTCATGCAGAATCTGCAATCGACCGGACAACCCACCTGGCTCGAAAT
>DATGGM010000163.1:0-30520 GCA_035308525.1 Bryobacteraceae bacterium | reverse complement strand
GGGAAATGCAGCGCCACCAGGGACATGTCTTTGGAGGGAAACCAGTCGGGCAGGTCATCCGGCTTGGCCTTGAAGATCACGCGCTTGTGATTGCCGTCCAGGTCACTGTAGATCAGCTCACCCGATGCATCGTCGCGATAGACCACGTGCCGGCCGTCGGTATCGGAAGTCCGGAGCCTCTTTCCGGCGTTCTCAATTTTGCGCTGGATCATAGCGGCGGGCAGGGGCGCACGGCTTGCCTTATCGATCTCGACAAGGCGGGTGCGCGCCTGGGCTGCGGCGGGTTGGTCGGCGAAATCGCGGACCACCTGTTCGTAGAACTTCCGCGCCTGTTGTCCCAGCTTCTCGTAGCAGCCGGCGAGGCGGAGCAGAGCTTTGGAACGCACGTCTCGCGGGGCCGATCGGTCGTCGGCGATTTTCTGGTAAATGTCCATAGCGGACTTCAGGTCGCCATCGACATCTTCTTTCGCCATGCCGGCCTGGAGGCGCACTCCGGGGGAGGCTTGCGCGTACGCCGGGGAAATCGACAAGCAGGCAGCGGCGGCAAAGGTGAACGCGAGTCTTTCGAGGGTGGTCTTGTTCATAAGGCGCCTCCTGTGCGGCAACGAACCTAGCATGCACGAAACATGCTTCGGCGGTATGGAGATTGTGTCAGGCGACCGTGGGGATTCGATCTGGTTTTGCTGACACATGGCATTGTCTTTCACTCCCATTAGCCGTCGAAGCGGTAGCCCAATCCGCGGACGCTGATGAGGAAGCGGGGCGCGGAGGGTTCTTCCTCGATTTTCTTGCGAAGGGAGACGATGTGGTTGTCGATTACGCGATCGGTGACGGAAATACCCGACCCCCAGACGTCGTCGAGAAGGCGGTCGCGGGTGAGGACGCGGCCGCGCTGGCGGACAAACACGGCGAGCAGCTTGAGTTCGGTGGTGGTGGCGTCGAGGCGGCGGCCGTTGCGGCGGAGCTCGAACCGGCCGAGGTCCAGTTCGCAGGGGCCGAACTGGTAGACTTCACCGGGGCTTTCGGGCGCTGCGCGGCGCAGCAGGGCGCGAATCCGGGCGCGCAGCTCGCGCGGGCTGAACGGCTTGGTGACGTAGTCGTCGGCGCCGACGTCGAGGCCCATCACCTTCTCGGCCTCCTGGGTTTTGGCAGTAAGCAGGATGATGGGAATCTTCAAGCCGCCGCGGCGCAGCTCGCGGCAGACTTCGAAGCCATCCTTGGTGGGAAGCATGACGTCGAGCAGCATCAGATCGAAGGCCTCGGAGCGGGCGCGGTGCACGGCTTGGGCGCCATCACCCACCACGGCGACTTCGTAGCCTTCGGTTTGGAGGTCGCTTTCCAGTGCGAAGGCGATGCCCGGCTCATCCTCGACGATCAGGATCTTGGCCATTGGCCCTCCTTTCTCCATTGGCGAGCGGCAGCACGATAGTGAAGGTGCTGCCGACGCCCAGTTTGCTTTCCAAGCGGATCTCGCCGCCCAGCGCTTCGGAGATCTGGCGCACCATGGAGAGGCCGATGCCGGCGCCCTTGATTCCCGCTTTCTTCCCGGCGCTGCCGCGGACGAACTTCTGAAAGATGGCGCGCTGTTCCCGTGGGTCGATTCCCATGCCGTGGTCGCGGACGGAGATGGACACGCGATGGTCCCCGACGTTCCCATCCACCCAGACCGTCCGGCATTCGGGGGAATATTTGACCGCATTCTCGAGGAGGTTGCGGACGGCGCGGCGGAGAGCCTCTTCATCGGCCTGGACGGTGGCGGGACCCGCGCCGAAACTGGCTTCGACGTGAAAGCCGTGGGCGGCAGCCTCATCGCTGAAGTCTGCCACCGCGGCGCGCACCAACTGGAAGGCGTCGTGAGGCTCGACACGGTACTGCTTGCGGCCGGATTCCATGCGGCCGAAGTCGAGGAGGTCCTCGACCAGGCGATGTAGGCGATTGGTTTCACGATCGAGGAAAAGATAGCTTTGGCGGCGGCGGGCTTCGTCCGGCAGCCGGTTTTGGGCCAGCAGCTCGGTTATGGTGCGGAGGGTAGTAAGCGGGGAGCGGAACTCGTGGGAGACGGCGGCAACGAAATCGGATTGCAGCCGGGCAACGCGCAGTTCCTGGCTTAGGCCGCGATGGACGGCGTAGCCGGAAGCCAGCACCAGCAAAACCATCAATGCGACGCCGGTGAGCCATAGCCCGCGGCGGCGGTTGGCGTCGGCCCGCACCGGTTCGGAGTTGTAGAATTCGATGCGGCCGGGAATCTGCGCTTCTGCTAGCGAGCGGGCGACGCGAAGGCCGTCGGCGGTGGGAACGCCGGCGGAGATCGCCTTTGAGCGCACGCCGGGCGAATTCTGGGCCAGCTTGAGACCGGAGTCCAGCCATCCGCGCGGCACCGACAGGGCGGTGAGGCGGGCGGCGGTGGCATTCCAGAGCAGCAGGGACGAATCGGGCTGTGGCTCGCGGGCGCCGGCGTTGGAGTCGGCGCGAATGGCGGTTTGCCATCGGGCGTTGAGTCCGGAAACGAGAGCTGCGAATTCGACTGCGGATGGAGGCGGCGGACCGCCGGCAATGCCGAGGCTATGGAGTTCACTCCAATGGTACTCGAAGACCTCGCGGGAGAGCGGCCAGCGGCCCTGAAGCAGCGCGGCACGGAGCGACTGGGCTTCCGCCGAGCCCTGATCGCGGCGTCCTAGGTCGAGCAGGATGCGGCAGCGCGCGTTGGCAGCCAGCAGCGCGTAAGGCGCGCCGCTGGAGGCGGCGGTTGTGTTGGCGGAAGCTTCGTCTGCGAGCCGGCGATAGGTTTCGAGCGCGGCGTCCGCGCGGCCGGCTTTGCGCTCGATGCGAGCGGTACGAAGGAGCGCCTCGAGGCGCGTAGCAGGATCCTTGATCAGGGGCTGCAGGGCGGCTAGAGCGCGAGGATAGTCTTGGGCTCTGAGTTCCAATTCGTCGGCCGCGTCGAACACGCGAGGCGCAGGGGCGGCTGGAACCGGCGGCTCGGGCACGAACAGCAGGGGCTTGGGCGGGTAGGCGGCAATCGAGCGGCGCGAGAGAAGCAGAAAAGTGGCGCCGGGGGGCAGCTTCGCGAGGAAATTAGAGGACGGCGGAAGGGATTGGGTCTCGCGGAGGCCGAGATCCCAGTCGCCCAGCGTGCGGGCCAGTTCCGCCACGGCGAGATCGGCGGCCTGCTCCAGCCGTTCGCGGGAGCGTTCCACTTCGAGGTTGCGGTCCTGCTCCATCAGCCGCCAGGTGAGCCACACCTGCCATCCGGCGAGGCCCACCACGCCCGCCAGGAAAAGCGACAGGCTCCGGCGCGCGGAGAGAGCATGGAGCGTCCCAAGCTGCACACGGGTAGTATATAGCGGCTCTGTCAGTGCCGGTTCGGCATTTTGTCAGGGTTCGGTCAGGCAGGGGAAAAGCTGGGATGAGAATGAGATAGTTGGCCAGGGCGAGTGGATTCGAACCACCGACCTCCTGGTCCCGAACCAAGAACCCACGCAATATCAGTAACTTAGCAGCATTGCCAATAATTGCTATTCGTAGCGCCAAGTTGCTATTTTTCAAAGACTTCCGGGTCGTTCGCGCGGTAGAACTAGCAACAGCGCGAAACGCTTCTATGCGTGGGGTAGGCACAAAAATGGGCACAGTCTTGTCTCGCGATTCTGGTGGGTCTGGGCCAAGCGAATATTGAGACTTCCGGGCAACATGGCACCTACAAAACCTACAAAACCCTCCGCGCCGCCAGCATGGGCTCAAGTGTACGCGGGAGGCGGTCATTCTTCCGGTCACGCCGCCAGCGCAAGTTTACCTCCAGAGTTACGCGCCAGGCGGAAACGGTGGCCTTGGTGAATCCGGGCCGCGGCTCCTCGGCGTACCAGGCGAAGAATTCATCGAGGACCATGTTGTACACGCGCTTCGTAATCGGCGAGCTGACGCTGTTCAGGGCTAGGCTCTTCATCCGCCGCCATTCGCTTGCTTTGTCGACTACGGTTAACTCGTTCATTTAGAACCTCTTATTGGTCAATATCGTATATGGAAACCTTAGCTCTGGACGGCCCGCACAGCAAGCGAAGAATCGACACAGGTCCGCTCGGCGCACTCTGCCAGGACCTCGACCTTATGGTCACCTGGCGGATTGGGGCGAGGCATGGAGGGCTAATGCGCCGGTAAGCTGAGTTTTCGGCGGGCAAGTCCAGTTGGTGGACCTGGGACCTATGGTGTCCGCAGGAAGCCGTGAAACACGTTGCTTGCATCAACGTAATATCCCGTGATTGACCCCGTCTTGTTGATGCTCCTCGCGAGGGTTCCGTGGTATGCGCCAGTCCCCGCACCCGGAGCCTCGAACTTCGTTATGGTGCCACTGGCAGCGCGCACCAAGCCGTGATACACATTACTCGCGTCAGCACAGACTCCTGCGATAGCCCCGGCCGCGTTGAGACTATACCCGAAGGTGCCTTGGTCTGCTCCTGTACCCGCACCCGCGGCATCGAAGTCCGTTATGGCGCCACTGGCGGCGCGCACCAAGCCGTGAGCCGCAAGGGCTGCGTCATAGTAGAATCCCGCGATCGCCTCCGACGTGTTGATGCTACCGCCGAGGGTGCCCTGGTTCCCTCCCGTACCCGCGCCTGGAGCATCAAACGTAGTTATCGCGCCGCCGGCAGTGCGCACGAAGCCGTGAATCACATTGCTGGCGTCGAAGTAATATCCGGCGATAGTTCCCGCCGTGTTGATGGCAAAGGCGAAGGTGCCCGTGCTTGCCGGAGCATCGAAGCTGGTGATCGCGCCGCCGGCGGCACGCACGAAGCCGTGATACACATTACTCGCGTCACCAAAATATCCCGCGATCACACCCGACGTGTTGATGCTCTCTGCGAAGGTACCCTGGTTGGCGTCTCCTCCGGCCCCTGCAGCGCCGAACCTGACGATAGCGCCACTGGCGGAGCGCGCGAAGGCGTGCGCTGCGGAGTTCGCGTCATAGTAGAATCCGGCGATAGCTCCCGCCGTGTTGACGCTACGGGAGAAGGTGCCCGCGGCGCCCGGCGCATCGAAGTTGGTGATCGTCCCATCGGCAACGCGCACGAAGGAGTGAACCACATTGTTGCCGTCCATGTAGGTTCCCGTGATAGTCCCCGCGGTGTTAATGCTCTGGGCCTCGGTGCCCTGATTGGCGCCAGTGCCTGCTCCTGGCGCGTCGATAGTGGTGAAGGTGGGCGTGGCGTTCTGCGCGTGCATCCTTACCGCAAGCACCACACAAAGATACAGACCAAGAGCGGCGGTTCCGGCAAACCTCTTCATTCAGGCCTCCTAATTCAAAACCACTAGGCTTTTCTCAGATCTTAACGAGAATTCCATTTTGGCATTCCGGCTCCATAAAGCTTACACCCGTCTGCCTCTTTTGCAACCGTTGGCGCGACAAAAGTCTCGCTAGGCTGCGTTGGGTTGGCACCTGGGTTTCCAAGCCTATACCAAATCAACGTTCAGGTGCCGGACACTCCCGATCTCCCCAGTGGAGGCGCAATTGAGCTAATGTTAAGCGGGACCAAGCTATCTAAGCCATCCAATAAGGGCCTCGCCGGGGGAATTTTTGTGGGTCAAACCCTGCAGATCGGCAGCCGGGTCGCGCCTGGCTAGGCCAGTGAAGCGGTGATATCGTTACGTGTCCGTTGATCTACGGATTATTCGTTAAAACACTGAACGTCATCGGCGCCCTCAAAAGTAAGCGGTGTTTTCGGGGCCATCTTCTCTCCGGAAAGAACCTCTATCTGCGCAAGAACGGATCTCGGGAGTGCCGGCGATGCGCTCTACGACCGCGCGTGGCCGCGCGGTGGCGCGTCACGGATACGCAGACGCGCCGTCTCAAGTCAGATCCTACCCGCCGCCACGGTGACGCACGCCGCCCCGATGGCCGATCACCATAAGGCCTAAACAATGCCCATCGGCGGGCGAGGCGGGCCGGCCCGGTCCGGCAACGAATGTCTTGCGCTGCGACCGCGGGTGGCCGCGGAACCTGCCAGCAACGATCAATGCTGCCACAGGTCAACGCGAATCGAGCCGGCCCCGGCCGTCTTTTGCGCGCCCGCATTAGCAGCCGCTGAAATTGTTGGCAATGTCCAGTCGCGCGTAATTCGCGGCAGCGACCCCGCCAAGTTCCGTGGAAATAATGTGTTTATATTGTTTAGCTTATATTGGCGGAAGCTAGTGGGGGTCGAACCCACCCGCGATACTAAGTACCGCACGACGGGTTTGAAGCCCGCGCCCAGCACCGGCCAAGATTAGCTTCCGTTTCGATTGTAGCCGTTTTGGCAAAATGGAAGGGACTATGCCAAAGTTCCTGGCCTCCTTCCTCCTGCTGCTCGGCACGGCGTGCTGGGCGCAGGAACGCATTCCGATCATTCTCGATACCGACATTGGCGACGACATCGACGATGCCCTGGCACTGGCCCTGGCGCTGCAATCTCCCGAACTGGACGTGCGCGCCGTGACCACCGTCATCGACGATACCGAAACGCGTACGCGTCTGGCGTGGAAAGAACTGGGTCTCTACGGACGCCAGGATATTCCGCTCGCCACAGGCGCTTCCGAGCCGCTGCTCGATCCGGTGCGCCCGCAGCGCGCGCGCCAGTTCGAGGTGCTCACCGCGGCCGATACGGTGCCCGAGGCCGCGCACCGCCGCGCCGCGGACCTCATCATCGATACGTTGATGGCTTCGCCGCGCCCCATCACGCTGGTGCCCATCGGCCCGTTGACCAATATCGCACTGGCCCTC
Source organism: Bryobacteraceae bacterium (assembly GCA_035308525.1). Taxonomy (GTDB): domain Bacteria; phylum Acidobacteriota; class Terriglobia; order Bryobacterales; family Bryobacteraceae; genus Bog-159. The sequence goes on along the minus strand of DATGGM010000163.1, from coordinate 23,772 downwards.
AAACTCGGGCCGGACATCCGGCCCAAGATCGCGCGCATCGTGTTGATGGGCGGGGCATTCCACCTGCTCTACCAGGAATACAACATCTGGCGTGACCGGGTGGCCGCGGAAATCGTGTTCTCGTCCGGAGTGCCCATCACGGCCGTGGGCCTGGACGTGACCACGCGCTGCAAGCTGGAGGGCGCCGACCTGGCGCGTCTGCGCGCCGCGGAAAATCCCGCCTCGCGCTTCCTGGCGAAGCTCATCGAGCTTTGGCAGGATGGCCATCCCAACCAGTTCCCCACCTTGCACGATCCCCTGGCGGTGGCCGCGGCGCTGCGGCCCAACCTGATCGAAACGCAATTGGGAAGCGTGCAGGTGGAGACCGGCTGCTGCGTGGCCAATGGCATGACGATGTTCAAACCGGCGGATCAACTCCCGCAGGGCCAGCATGCCTCCACCCTCATCGCGCGAGACGTGAATGTGCGCGGGTTCCTGAACCTGTTTCTGGAAAGGGTGACTGCCCCACCGCGGGGCAAGTGAAACAGCGGGCTTACGCGCGAGGTTCGGCGGGACGCAGCGCGCGCAGGTCGATGCCAAGCTGCTGGCACTTCTTATACAGATGGCTGCGCTCCAGCCCCAACGCCTTGGCCGTATCCGTCATGCGCTGATGCTGCTTCAATTCCGCCAGGATCACCTCGCGCTCGTAGGCTTCCGTACGCGCGGCCAGCGTGCCGCCGCCGGTTGGCGAGTGCCCCGCCAGGGAACCGTGTGGCAGCGCCAGCCGGACCGCGGCCGCGTCCACCCGATCGTCAGCCAGCAGCAGTAGCCGCTCCACCACGTTGCGCAGCTCGCGCACATTACCGAGCCAGGGATAGCGCCGCAGCTCTTCGATGGCTTCCTTGGTCACCGGCTTAGGCTTCCAGCCATTGACCTCGGAAACCTGCCGCGCGAAGTGATCCACCAGTGCCGGGATATCTTCCTGCCGCTCCCGCAACGGCGGCAGCGTGAGCGGGTAAACGTAGATGCGATGGTAGAGGTCCCCGCGGAATGCGTCTTTCCGGACCATCTCGTCCAGGTTGCGGTGCGTGGCCACCACTACGCGCACATCCACCGGAATGGAGCGGTCGCCGCCGATGCGCTCCACCTGCTTCTCTTCCAGCACGCGCAGCAGCTTGGCCTGCATCACCGCGGGCATATCGCCGATTTCATCCAGAAACAGCGTGCCGCGATGCGCCTGTTCGAACTTGCCCAGATGCCGCGAGACAGCGCCGGTGAAGGAGCCTTTCTCGTGTCCGAAAAGCTCGGATTCAATCAGCTCCCCGGGTACGGCGGCGCAGTTCAGCGTGACAAATGGCCCGCTGTGCCGCGGGCTGCGATCGTGCAACGCGCGCGCGATCAGTTCTTTGCCCGTGCCGGTTTCACCCAGGATGCAGACGCGTGTTTCACTCGCGGCCACCCGATCCACCTGCGCCATCACGCGCCGCATGGCCTCCCCGGAGTGCACGATCTGATGGCCGCCCACACGCTGCCGCAACTGCCGGTTCTCCTCTTCCAGGCGCTTCATGCGCACGACGTTGTCAATAGTCAGCAGCAGCTTTTCGGTGGAAAGCGGCTTTTCCAGAAAGTCGACAGCTCCCAGGCGCGTGGCGCGCACGGCCATCTCGATGTTGGCCTGACCCGAAACCATCACCACCGGCACGGATGCGCCTTGCGCCTTCAGGTCTTCGAGCAGCGAAAGACCGTCTTTGCCCGGCATGACCACGTCCGAGAGCACCACATCGAAACGCTCGGTCTTCAGCAACTCCAGCGCGCGCATAGCGTTGTCGCAGACAGTCGCCTCGTGCCCGGCCAGGCGGAAAGCCCGCGAAAGCGAAGCCAGCGTGTTGGCGTCGTCGTCGACGATCAGGAGGTTGGCCAACTTCCAATATAGCGGTGAAGTCCTCAGCGCGCTTAACCGGTCAGCATTTTGAACGCATGCCGCCAGTCGTTTCGCAGGAATCCCGGCAGGCACCACAACATGCACAGCGGTTCCGGACCCGCGCCGCGACGATGCCACCGCAGTCGTACGGCTCCCAACCGAATTGCCGGATGACGGCGGCGACCACGCTCTTGGCTTCCTCACTATCGCCGCAGAAAAACATGGTGGGAGTGCCCTGCGAAAACTTCGGATTGATCATGAGCGCATTTCCGACGCTGTTGAACGCCTTCACGACGCGCGCCGCCGGAAGCTTTGCCTGCACCCATTCGCCGAGAGATTCGTTCGGACCGGTAGTGTATCTCAAGACGCCTTTGACGGGCGGCTCATCGGCGAGCGGATTGGTGGCGTCGATGACCGTTTTGCCCACCAGATTCCCTGGGCCGGCCAGATCGATAATGCTCCCGACGGCGCGTCCCAGTGCCGCCAGCACGATCAAGTCTCCAAAACGCGCAGCTTCTTCAAACGTCCCGCTCTTCGCTCCGGGCGTCTCGCGCACCCAGGCCGCTACCTCTTCCTTCTTTGGATCCCGCGTGCCGATCATCGCCTGGTGACCATGCTTGATGAATCCGGCGCCTAAGACCTGGCCGACGGTTCCCGATCCTAAAATCCCGACTCGCATGTCGCCTCCTTGTCCTTGGATTACCGAGGGGCAGCGAAAGTCGCCGGCTAACGATGCCCGTCCGTGGCCCGTCTACCCTTCAGCACCCGCTTGACCGGCGGCGACCGCTAATTATATGTTGGGATCAATCCGGGTATCCTATAGGAATCTCGCATGATTGGACGCTTCGCCCTCCCTCTTCTGTTCATTTCCGTTTCGCTCGCCCAGCAAACCGGCGCGGTGGGCGACTGGCCGGACTGGCGCGGCCCGGATCGCGACGGTATTTCGCGCGAAAAGGGTCTGCCCGAGAAATGGTCGCTGGCCGGCGATAACCTGGCCTGGAAGGTGCCTTACGGAGGCCGGTCCACACCGATCATCCTGGGCGATCACCTTTATCTGGAGAACACGTTCGGCGCGCGCGAGACCGAGCAGGAGCGCCTGATGTGCTTCAACGCCGACAGCGGCAAGCTGCTCTGGGAGTATAAATTCAACCTTTACCAGAGCGACGTGCCGGCGCACCGCGTAGGGTGGGCTTCGCCCGTTGCCGATCCGGAGACCGGCAACATTTACAGCTTCGGCGTGAACAACCTGGTGACGGCGCTTACAAGAGACGGCAAGAAGGTGTGGGAACGGTCGATCACGGAGGAATTCGCCCCGTTTACGACGCATGGCGGACGCACGGTCTCCCCCATGATCGACGGCAACCTGGTAATCGTCAGTACGCCGACATCGACCTGGGGCACGCAGGCCAACCGCGCACAGCGCTTCATCGCGATGGACAAACGCACGGGCGACATTGTGTGGATCAGTACGCCGGGCGGGCGGCCGTACGACACCAGTTACGGTCCGATGAATATCGCCACCGTGAACGGCACGCGATTGCTGCTCACCGGCGGAGCCGACGGCGCGGCGCTGGCCATGAAGCCGCAGACCGGCGAGCCGGTCTTCAACCTGGTAATCGCTAAGCGCGGGTTGAACACGGGCATCGTGCTGAACGGCAAATATGCTATTGCGTCCCACGGCGACGAGAATCTGGACAGCAATGAAATGGGCATGATCCTGGCCTTCGACGCCACCAAGACAGGCAAACTGGGCAAGGATGCCGTCAAATGGTCGGTGCCCGGATTCGTGGGCGGCTTCTCCTCGCCGGTAGTCGACGGCGACCGCATTTATCAGGCCGATAACAGCGGGACGCTGTTTGCTTTTGACGTCGAAACCGGACGGCAGCTCTGGAAGCAGAACCTGGGAAGCGTTCAGAAGGCTTCCGCCGTATTTGCCGACGGCAAGATCTACATTGGAGCGGAAAGCGGCAAGTTCTATATCATGCGCCCGCACGCGGACAAGTGCGACGTGCTCAGCGAAGTGGAGCTGCCGCTTAGCGAAAACGGGATCGTTTCGCAGCGAATTCCGGAGCCGGTGGTGGCCGCGGCGGCGGTGGCGCGCGGACGCGTCTACTTCGTTTCGAGCGATGCCCTGTACGCCATCGGCCCGAAGAAAACCGCGGGTCATCCGTGGAAACCTGTCGCGCAAGCCATGGAACCCGGGCAAGGCAATCCCGCCTGGGTGCAGGTTGAACCGACCGAGCTGGTGTTGAAGCCCGGCGAAACCGTGCAATTGCACGCGCGCCTGTATGACACGGCGGGCCGCTTCCTGCGCGAGGAGAAATCCGCCGCATGGTCTCTCGATCATCTGAAGGGAACTATCACCGACGGCAAGTACACGGTGGCTGCCGACCCGCAGGGCCAGGCCGGATTAATCAAAGCTTCCTTGGGCAACCTGACGGGCGAGGCCCGCGCACGCGTGATTCCGCCGCTGCCCTGGAACGAGACATTCGACGCGTACGCGCCCGGCAGTCTGCCGCCGCAATGGGTGAGCGCGCAGGCCGGTATGTTCCAGGTGACTGAGCTTGACGGGCAGAAAGTGCTCGAGAAGAAACCCACCGACACGCTGTTCAAGCGCATGCGCGTGTTCATGGGGCCTTCGGACTGGTCCAATTACACGGTACAAGCCGACATTCGCATTCCCGAGAAGCGCCGCCAGATGGGTGACGCCGGCATCATCGCGCAGCGCTATACCTTGTTCGCTTTCGGCAACAATCAGCGGCTGGAGATGAATTCCTGGCAGCCGGAAGTGGCGCGTGCGGTCTCCGCGCCCTTCACGCTGAAGCCCGACACCTGGTACCGCCTGAAGCTGCGCGTGGAGAACACCGCCGACGGCAAAACGCGCGTGCGCGGCAAAGCCTGGGTGGCCGCCGAGCCCGAGCCGGACGCCTGGCAGATCGACCGAACCGACCCGATACCCAACAAACAGGGCAGTCCCGGCCTGTTTGCCGACGCCCAATTCGGAGTGTATTTCGACAACTTCAAAGTGACCCCAAATCAATGAAACGCGCCATCCTGCTCGCTTGCATCTGTCTCCCGATTTCGCTATGGCTGCTGGTGGCCTCCGATCCCGGCACGGGCGATTGGCCTATGTGGGGAGGCACGCCCGATCGCAATATGCTCTCGCTGATGAAGGGCATCCCAACCACCTGGGACCTAAAGACCAAAAAAAACGTGAGGTGGATGGCGCAGCTCGGCTCGCAGAGCTACGGCAATCCGGTGGTGGCGGGCGGCCAGGTCTACGCCGGCACCAACAACGAGCTGGTCCGCAACCCCAAAGAGCCGGGCGACCGCGGCGTGCTGATGTGCTTCCGTGAATCCGACGGCAAATTTCTCTGGCAGCAGGCCAACGCCAAGCTGGCGGCGGGCCGGGCGCTGGATTGGCCCTTCCAGGGCGTGTGTTCTTCGCCGCTGGTGGAAGGCGACCGGCTCTATTACGTCACCAACCGCTGCGAAGTAATGTGTCTCGATACGCACGGCGACGGCAACGGGGGCGCGAAGGTGATTTGGAAGTACGACATGATCGACGAGGTGGGCTCTTCCCCGCACAACATGTCGAATTCGTCGCCGGTATCTTACGGCAATCTGATATTCGCGGGCACGGCCAACGGTCAGGATGAGAGCCATGTGCACATTCCGTCGCCGCGGGCGCCGTCCATGATCGCGCTCGACAAGAACACCGGCAAGAAGGTTTGGGAAGTGAACAACGTCGGCGAGCGCATCCTGCACGGGCAGTGGTCGTCACCGGCGGTGGGCAAGATCGGCGACACCGTGCAGGTAATCATGGGCGAGGGCGATGGTTGGGTACGCGGCTACGAAGCCGAGACCGGCAAGAAACTTTGGGAGTTCGATCTGAATCCCAAGGACGCCGTGTGGCCTAAGACGCGCAACGAAGTGATCTCCACCCCGGTGATTTTCGAGAACAAGGTTTTCATCGCGAATGGGCAGGACCCCGAGCACGGCGAGGGTGTGGGCCACCTGTACGCCATCGACGCCACCAAGCGCGGGGATATCACCGAGACCGGCCGCCTGTGGCATTACGACAAGATCCGCCGCTCGATCTCCACGGGCGCGATCTACAACGGGCTGCTGTTTTACTCCGATTTCAGCGGCTTCCTGCATTGTCTGGACTTGAATACCGGCAAGCCGTATTGGACGCATGACATGCTGTCCGCGGTGTGGGGATCGCCCATGGTGATCAACGGCAAGGTCTACATCGGCGACGAAGATGGCGACGTGTACGTGCTCGAAGCGGCCAAAGAGAAAAAGCTGATCTCGCAGATCAACATGGGCAGCTCGGTCTACGCCACAGTGGTGCCGGCCAACGGCACGCTGTTCATCATGAACCGCAACGAGCTGTGGGCGCTCAGCGAGAAGCAGTGAACTTCGACCTGCGCACGCGGGTGCTGTTTGGCGAATCGCGATTCGCCGAATTGGGCGGGCTGGCGCGGGGTCTCGGCTTTACACGCACGCTGGTGGTGTCCGACCCGGGCATCGCCGCTAGCGGATATCCGGCGCGGGCGCTGGCGCTATTAACGGAAGCCGGCGTCGAGGCGTCCCTGTTTAGCGGCTTCTCTGCGAATCCAGATACGGAAATGGTAGAAGCGGGCCGCATCTCAGCCGCCGCGCACCACATCGACTCCCTGGTCGCCCTGGGCGGCGGCAGTTCGCTCGACTGCGCTAAAGGCATCAATTTCCTCGTGACCAACGGCGGCCACATGCGCGATTATTGGGGCTTCGGCAAGGCCTCCCGGCCCATGCTGCCAATGATCGGGATCCCCACCACGGCCGGAACGGGCAGCGAAGCGCAGAGTTACGCCCTGATTTCCGATGCCGCGACGCATGTAAAAATGGCCTGTGGCGATCCAAAGGCGGCCTTTCGCGCGGCCATCCTGGATCCACTGCTGACGCGGTCGCAGCCCCGCGAAGTGACCGCTACAGCGGGTTATGACGCCATCTCGCACGCCGTCGAAAGCTACGTGACCACCCGGCGCACTACCGCCTCCGTGGCCTTCGCGCGCGAAGCGTGGCGCCTGCTATCGGCTCATTTTGAGCGCGTGCTGCGCGATCCGGGCGATCTGGAGGCCCGCGGCGCCATGCTGTTGGGCGCGAATTACGCCGGCACCGCCATCGAGAATTCGATGCTGGGCGCCACACACGCCTGCGCCAATCCGCTGACCGCGCATTACGGCACGACACATGGCATGGCAATCGCGGCGCTGTTGCCGCACGTGGTGCGCTGGAACTGGAGCGTGGCGGCGATTCTCTACGCCGACCTGGCTGACAGCGATCTCGCCGATCGCCTGGCGCAAATGGCGGAATGGGCACGACTGCCGTCGCGCCTTCGCGATCTGGGCGTTCCTGAGGAAGACCTGCCCACGCTGGCGGAGGAAGCCGCGGCCCAATGGACCGGGCGGTTCAATCCACGGCCTTTCGACGCGGCGGCGGCGAATGAGATCTACATCGCGGCGTATTAGAGTCAAATGTATGGATAATCGCAGTTCCGACATCGCCTGGCCGCCCCTGCCGATCGATGAATGGGAGCCCACCCGCGCCACGCTGCACATGTGGACGCAGATCGTCGGCAAGGTACGGCTGGCCCTCAGCCCCCACGTCAACCACTGGTGGGAAGTGCCCCTGTACATGAGCGCACGCGGGATGACGACCTCGGTGATCCCATACGGCGAGGGTGCCTTCGAGGTGGAGTTCGACTTCACCGATCACCTGTTGGCGATCAGGATAACCGGCCGGCCGGCCAAATTCCTGCAATTGTGTCCGCGCTCGGTGGCCGACTTCTACGGCGAATTCCTCGGAACACTGCACGCGGCGGGGATCGATTTCAAAATCTGGCCGATACCGGTCGAGATCGCCAGCCCGATTCCCTTTCCCGACGACCGTGAGCATGCCTCCTACGATCCCGAGTATGTCGGCAGGTTCCATCGGATACTCCTGCAGTGCGACGCCATCCTGAAAGAGTTCCGCGGCCGGTTTACCGGGAAGGCCAGTCCCGTGCATTTTTTCTGGGGCAGTTTCGATCTGGCGGCCACGCGGTTTTCGGGGCGCCGCGCCCCTGAACGCGAGGGCGCTGACGCCATCACGCGCGAGGCCTATTCACACGAGTGCAGCAGCGCCGGATTCTGGCCCGGCGTCGCTGGCATATCCGGACCCGTGTTCTACTCTTACGCGTCGCCGGAGCCGGAAGGCTATGCATCGTACTCCGTGCCGCCGGCCGCCGCTTTCTATCACACCGGCCTGAAGGAGTTCATCCTCAATTACGACGACGTGCGGCAGGCGGCATCCCCACACGCTGCGTTGCAGGAGTTCCTGCAAAGTACCTATGAGGCAGGCGCCAACCTGGGCAAATGGGATCGGGCCAACCTGGAACGCGAGCCTTTCGGGACGTAGGAGGAAGCATGGACCAGCAGATTCCCGGAATTCATCACGTGACGGCGATTGCCGGCGAGCCGCAGCCCAACATCGATTTCTACGCCGGCGTCCTCGGATTGCGCCTGGTGAAGCTCACCGTCAATTTCGACGATCCGGGGACGTATCATTTGTACTACGGCGACGGCCGCGGGCATCCCGGAACGATCATGACGTTCTTTCCGTGGCCCGGCGCCACCCGGGGGCGCATCGGGACCGGACAAGCGACCGTTACCGCATTCGCCGTTCCGCAAGGCGCGCTCGGCTACTGGCAGGCGCGTTTGCGCGAACACCAGGTGGAGCACCAGGAGAGCCGTTCCGTGGTTGAGGAGCCCACGCTGGCCTTTAAGGATCCGGACGGCTTGCAGTTGGAACTGGTGAGCGTAGCGGATGCCGATCCCGAAAGGGTCTGGGAGCGCGGACCAGTGCCCGCGGAATTCGCCATTCACGGATTTCACCACGTGGCGCTCTGCGTGGAGGGTTATGACCGGACCGCCGGACTCCTGACGGAGACCATGGGCTTTCGGCTGGTCCATAGCGAGGGCAATCAGTTTCGTTATGCGGTGTCCGCCGAGGGCGCCGGATGCATCGTTGACCTGGTCTGCGCGCCCGCGGGACGGACCGGCCACGTGTCGGTCGGCACCGTGCACCACGTCGCATGGCGCACGCCGACTGATGAACAGCAGGTTCAGTGGCGCGCGACGCTGAGCAAGCGGCAATACAACGTTACTCCGGTTGTCGATCGCAAGTATTTCCATTCGATCTATTTCCGGGAGCCCGGCGGCGTGCTGTTCGAGATCGCCACCGATCCGCCGGGGTTTGCCGTGGATGAGCCCGCAGACAAGCTCGGTTCGCACCTGGTCCTGCCGGCCTGGCTGGAGTCCGCACGCCCGCAACTCGAACGCATTTTGCCTAAGGTCAACGTTCCTCAGGAAAGAAGGGTCTGAACAAATGGCCGGAGCAGACCTGAAGTTCGCGCATGAATTCGTTCCCGCCGGTGCAAGCGGCACACACGTGACGCTGCTGCTTCTGCATGGCACGGGCGGCGGCGAACACGATCTCGTGCCGATTGGCAGGCAGTTGCTCCCTGGTGCAGCCTTGCTGAGCCCGCGGGGCCGGGTACTGGAAAACGGCATGCCGCGCTTTTTCCGCCGCTTCGCCGAAGGTGTGTTTGACATTGAAGATTTGAAGTTCCGCACGCACGAGTTGAACGAGTTCGTGCGGGCCGCGGCGGAGCGGTACGGCACGGCCAAAAACAAGGTCGTGGCGGCGGGCTATTCGAATGGCGCGAACATCGCGGCCAGTCTTCTGCTTCTGCACCCGCACCTGCTTGCGGGAGCTATTCTATTCCGCGCGATGGTTCCCTTTACGCCGGATGTAGCGCCGGATCTCCGCGGCGTTCAGGTATTTCTGGGACCGGGCAGGCGCGATCCCATCGTTCCGCGCCAGGACACCGAGCGTCTTCCCGCGCTTCTGGAAAGCATTGGCGCGGAGGTTGAAGTGCACTGGCACAACGGCGGACACGAACTGGGACAAGACGATCTGGCGGCGGCCCGACACTGGGTGGAGCGCAAGTTCGCGCCGGCGCAGGCAGGCGGCGCCGCTTAGTGCACCGAGTAGCGGGCTCGCAGCGCGAACGGCGCGATCTCGATGTCGAACTGCGTGCCGTCCGTGCGGACCATCTGGTAGGTTCCGTGCATCATGCCGGTGGGAGTTTTCAGGGGGCACCACGACGAGTACTTGAATGACTCGCCCGGCGCCAGCACCGGCTGCGCCCCCACCACGCCCGGACCCTGCACTTCTTCCACGTGATCAAGCGCATCGGTGATGATCCAATGGCGGCTCAGCAGTTGTACCGTCTCGCTTCCCTGATTCGTGATGCGCACCGTGTATTGGAACACCCACTCACCTTGCTGCGGCTTGGAGTTCTCCGGCGAGTGCTGCGACAACACTTCCACGCGAATATTGTGGGTAACGGCTTCAGATACCGGAGCGGGCTCGGATTTCAGGTCGGGCATGGTGAAGGCTTATCATAGCAGGACGGTCACGTAGCGCGCGTCAAGGCGCTGGGCGGGCGGCTAACCCGGGCCCACCAGCATGCTGTCGACTTAGACCCAGCGGCGATACCCCTGGGGAAACGGAACCGCGGTTTCGACAGACCGGGCCATCGCCAGAGATAACCCTACGAGACCCGCCGCTCCCACCAAGCTGCGTACCGTTTCCCCGCTAGTCATCGGTCTGCTTCCTTTTCACCCGTAATTCGCACTATACGGCTTGTCTTGGTACAGTGGTAGAGCCATATTACGAACACTTTTTGGACCATTTTACGGTCATGCCATGTCCAAAGACGTCAGTTCCCTCGACCTCACCCTGAACGAACGGCCGGCGCACGTCAGCCTTACCCGCTGGCTGCACGAAGAACTGCGCCGCGCCATTCTGGACGGCCGCCTGATGCCGGGCACCCGGCTGCCGGCGACTCGCGACTTCGCGCGCCAGCACGGCGTCTCGCGCGGCACTGCGGTCAACGCTTTCGAGCAATTGCAGGCGGAGGGCTACTTGCACGGCAGAGTCGGCGCCGGAACCTGGATCAACGAGCGGCTGCCCGCGCCTCGCGCCGGGGCCAGGGTGCCACCTGCTCCGGCGCGCAAGCTCCCGGCGCCGTTGAACGGGCTGAGCTACCTGCACGCGGCGCGCCCATTCCGCTGCCACGAGCCCGCCATCGCGGAATTCCCCATGGACATCTGGGCGCGAATTGCAGGACGGCGGTTGCGCCGCGCTTCGTCTTCGCTCCTCGCCGGACGCGATACCCGCGGCTATGCACCCCTGCGGGAAGCCATCGCCGGATACCTGGGATACTCGCGCGGCGTGAACTGTTCGGCCGACCAAGTCGTGATTGTGTCGGGCGTGCAGCAGGCCCTCGACCTGCTAGCGCGCCTGTTGCTGAAGCCCGGCGACGCCGTCTGGCTGGAGGATCCCGGATACTTTGGGGCCGCCACCGCTTTTCGCAATGCAGGCGCCCGCATCATTCCCGTGCCAGTCGACGAACGGGGCCTTTCGCTCACCCAGGGCAAGCGCCTGTGTGCCGTTCCCAAAACCGCGTATGTAACTCCCGCGCACCAGTTCCCCCTGGGCATGACGATGCCGTTGGAACGCCGCCTGTCCCTGCTGGCCTGGGCGCGCGCGGCCGGCGCATTCCTCATCGAGGACGATTACGACAGCGAGTATCGCTTCGAAGGCCGCCCCGTGCCCACGCTCCAGGGCTTGGACGAGAGCGGCAGCGTAATCCTGGTGGGCAGCTTCAATAAGCTTTTGTTTCCCGCGCTGCGGATCGGCTACGTGGTGGCCCCGCCGGCGTTACTCGATCCTCTGCTGGCTTTCCGCTTCGGGACCGACCAGCACGCCACCGCTCCCGATCAGGCCGTACTTTGCGACTTCATCGTGGAGGGCCATCTGGGCCGCCACATCCGGCGCATGCGCGAACTCTACGGCGGGCGTCTGGCGGCCTTGCAGGAGGGCGCGCGCAAATATCTCGACGGACTTCTCGAGATCTCATGCGTGCAAGCGGGACTCTACACGGCGGGGTTCCTGCGCAGCGGAATGACATCGCGCGAAGCGGAGAGGGCCGCCGCGGCGCGTAATATTGAGACGATGGCGCTCGACCGCTTTACACTGCGGCGGACGGACGTGCAGGGCCTGCTGCTGGGCTTCGGCGCGTTTGATGAAGGCGAGATTCGACGCGGGATTGCGGGGCTGGCGGATGCTCTGGAAGCACCGAAAACCGGGCCCTAGAGTTGTAAGGCCGTGTGCAGCCCTTCATCGACGGAACGCTGCAAACGTGCCGGGAGCTATTTATCACGGAGTCTCGGGGCAGGCCAGCCAAGCGAGCCGGCAGCAGCACATTCCCTGGGGCTTCGGCGAGCTCGACGTTACTGGTAATCGCGGCTACCAGCTCCGGAAGATCGGCCCACCAGATCTCCCCCGATGAATTTCCCGCACACCTACCGGGTGTCCTTTTCGAGGGATTTTAGTTGCGCAGCGCTCAGGGCTGAAACCCTTCAGAAACTCCGCGATCGCCTTGGAGACGGCAGTTTCGTACTCGCAGTATAACCCGAGTCGCGCCGTGTCCGCCCCGCCGCGTCCTACTTTCCCGATTTCCCCGCGCTCTCCGCTACGCTCAGCGCCAGGTAGTTCACCACCTTAGCCTCGTCGCGCGCGACCTCGTAGTAGGCGTTCTTCAGCAACTGGTCCTTGCGATTGAGCAACGTCTCCCGGATACTCTGCTGCACGCGCGGATCGTTCAACTCGCGCTGCCCCGCCGACTCCTTGGCGATGATCTTGAAAATCCGGTAGCCTTCCTGCGTGCGTACGATCGGGCTGATGGCGCCGGGCGCCAGCGACATCACCATCTTGCGCAGTTCCACGTTGGCCTTCTCGAGCGCCGACTCCGTAATGAATCCAAGATCCCCCCCGTTGGGAGCTGAGCCGGGATCTTCGGAGAAGTTGTGCGCCACCAGGCCGAAGTCCTCGCCACGCTGCAGGCGCGCCTGGATTTCGCGGATCTTGCGGCTAGCTTCCGCGTCGTTCTGCGCTTTGCTGTTCTGCAGATTCCCGCTGTTGGGCTCCGGATTGGGGGTCACCAGAATCTGGGCCATGTGCACGCGCTGTTCGGCCAGATTGAAACTGGCTTTGTTGGCGTTGTAGAAGTTGGTGACATCCGCGTCGGTGATCACGATGTGCGAAGTGATGTCCTTGTTGATGAGCTTCTGAATGCTCAAATCGCGCCGGATCTTGCCCTTCAAATCGTCCAGCGTCATCTTGTTGTCGCGAAGCTGCTGCTCGAACTGCTCCTTCGTCCAGGGAGCCTTCAGCTCGGTCAATTTCGTTTCGACGTCCGTATCGCCCGCCAGCAATCCCTGTTTTTCGGCCCGCTGCAGCATGATCTCGCTGTCGATGAGGCCGCGCAGCACTTCCAGCTTCTGGGCCATGGTCTGCTCGGCGGCCTGGCCGGGGACGGCCAGTTGCGATTGCTGGTAGGTCTTCTGCAGCTCCGTGTAGGTAATGGCGCGGTTATTCACGGTCGCGGCCACGTTAGCGGGAACCGACTTCTTGCAGGCCGGCGCGACGAGTAGCAGCGCCATCGCGGCTGCCGCGCCTCCGGATCGCGCCGCGCGCGTGAGCAGGCGGCACCTCAAAGAACCATGCATGATGAAGGCACATTGTATCCGGCTACAATGTCCTGCGGGAGAGATCTTATGAGAGTCGGCATGATCGGCACGGGCGCCATCTCGCACAAGCACGCGGAAGCCTATCGGAATATTGGCTTCGAACTGACCGTATGCACGGATATTAACGCGGAAGCCGGACGGCGGTTCGCCATGCAGCACGGCGCCGAATTCGTCGACTCGTACGAAGGCGTGTGCCGCCACCCCAACGTGGATTACGTGGATGTCTGTACCTTCCCGGACTTCCGCATGCAAGCGCTGCGGATCTGCGCGGAGGCCGGTAAGCATATCCAGGTGCAGAAGCCCATCTCGACCAATATCGAGACTGCCCGTGAAATGGTTGCCGCCGCAAGCCGCGCCGGCATTCAGCTCGGCGTGGTCAGCCAGCATCGCTTCGACGATTCCAGCCAGTTCCTGCAGCGCGCCATGGCCGCCGGGCGCCTGGGCAAGCTGCTGCAGTGCGACTGTTACGTGAAATGGTACCGGTCGCCGGAATACTACGCGCGGCCCATCAAGGGAAGTTGGCAAACGGAAGGCGGCGGCGCCCTCATCAACCAGGCGATTCATCAGGTCGATATCCTGCGCTGGCTGGCCGGGCCGATGCGCGAAGTCTCCGCTGTCTGGCAGCTCGGCGCGCTGCATCGGATCGAATCGGAGGACGTGGTGAACGCCGTGGTGCGCTACGCCTCGGGCGCTACCGGTGTGATCCAGGCGGCCACGGCCTTCTGGCCCGGCTACACGGAGCGCACCGAGTTTCACGGCACCGAGGGCACCGCCATCATCTCCGGCGATAAGCTCACCACCTGGGACGTGCGCGACGACGCAGGCGAGCCGCCGCCGCTGGCGAAGGATGTGGCCTCCGGATCGTCCGACCCGATGGCGATTTCGCTCGAGCCCTTCGAGCGCCAGTTCCTGGATTTCGGCGAGGCCATCCGCAACGGGCGGAAGCCGCTGGTATCCGGCGAGGAAGGCTACCAGGCGCTGGAAATCGTGGACGCCATATACCGCTCGTGCCGCACCGGCGAGAAAGTTCTCCTGACCTAGCGCCGTAGCGCGGGCATCGCGCCGCCTTCGCTAGAATGAAAAGGTGACAGGTCAAGAAATCCGGCAACACTTCCTCGACTTCTTCGCCGCGCGCGGCCACCGCGTGGTGCGCAGTTCTTCGCTCGTTCCGGCGAACGATCCCACGCTGCTGTTCGCCAATGCCGGCATGAACCAGTTCAAGGACACTTTCCTGGGCCTCGAAAAGCGCGACTATTCGCGCGCCACCACCGCCCAGAAATGCGTGCGCGCGGGCGGCAAGCATAACGACCTGGAAAATGTCGGCCACACGCGCCGCCACCTCACCTTCTTCGAAATGCTGGGCAATTTCTCGTTTGGCGATTACTTCAAGGCCGAAGCCATCGAGTTCGCCTGGGAGCTGGTCACTAAGGACTTCGCCCTGCCTAAGGACCGCCTCTACGTTACCGTTTTTCGCGAGGACGACGATGCCGAGCAGCTCTGGCAAAAGGTCGCGGGCGTCCCCAAAGAACGCATATTCCGCCTCGACGAAAAGGACAATTTCTGGCAGATGGGCGACACCGGCCCCTGCGGCCCCTGTTCCGAGATTTTCTACGACATGGGTCCCGGCGCGGCCGACCCGGGCCACGAACACGAGGTCTTTCCCAACACCACCGACGACCGTTACGTCGAAATCTGGAACCTGGTCTTCATGCAGTTCAACCGCGATTCCAACGGCGTCTTTACGCCGTTGCCGCGGCCGTCCATCGACACAGGCATGGGGTTGGACCGGACCACGGCTGTGATGCAAGGCAAGCTGTCGGTTTACGATACGGACCTGATTTTTCCTATCATCGCGCGCGCGGCCGATATGTTTGGAGTATCCTACGGCGCCGATGCGCGTGTCGATACCGCGCTCCGTATCGCGGCCGATCATTGCCGCTCCACCACGTTCCTGATTAACGATAGCGTGCTGCCGTCGAATGAAGGCCGCGGCTACGTGCTGCGCAAGATCATGCGCCGGGCCATGCGCCACGTGCGCATGATCGGGGTCGAAGAGCCATTCCTTTACAAGCTGACCGGCACGGTGGCCGAGTTGATGAAGCCGGCCTATCCGGAATTGATGGAAAGCGTGCAGCGGGTGGCCCGCATCGTGAAGGACGAGGAACACCGCTACGCGACCACCTTCCTGGTGGCCGAACGGGTGTTCAACGACGAAGTAAAATCGCTGGCGGACCATGTGATCCCGGGCGCGCTTTCCTTCAAGCTTTACGACACCTTTGGCCTGGCGCTCGACGAGCAGGAAGACATGGCGCGTGAGCGCGGCCTGAGTATCGACCGCGAAGGCTTCGATCGCGAAATGGCCCAGCAGCGCGAGCGCGCCCGCGCAAGCTGGAAAGGCGCGGATAAAGGCGCCGTGGCGCCGGCGTATCAAGAGCTGGTCGAGCAGGGTAAAACCAAGTTTTTGGGCTACGACGAGTTGGAATCCACCTCGCGCGTGAAGGGCCTGCTGGTCGAGCGCGAGCTGCGTGACCAAGTCGGCGCCGGAGTGGACGCCGAGCTGGTGCTCGACCGTACCCCGTTCTACGCCGAAACCGGTGGCCAGGTGGGCGATCGCGGCAGCCTGTTCGCTTTGAACGGCGAGAAAGTCGCCGACGTGCAAACCGCCTATCCCGGAGTGCCGGGACTGACCGTGCATCGCGTCGTCACCACCGCTCCTGTCCGGGTGGGTGACGAATTGCGCGCCGCGGTGGCGCGGCCGCTCCGCCAGTCCACTATGCGCAACCACACCGCCACGCATTTGCTGCATGCCGCGCTGAGACAAGTTTTGGGCGCGCACGTCAAACAGGCGGGCAGCGTGGTCGAGCCCCCGCGCCTGCGATTCGATTTCACCCATTACGCCGCCATGGACAAGGCCGAGATCGAGGAAGTGGAACGCTTGGTGAACGAACAGATCCTGCGCAACAGGGGCGTCGAGACCAACGTGCTGCCCCTCGAGCAGGCCGTGGCCACCGGCGCCATGGCTTTGTTCGGCGAGAAATATGGCGACCAGGTGCGGGTGGTTTCCGTGCCCGATTTCAGCAAGGAGCTCTGCGGCGGCACGCATGTCGTGCGAACCGGCGACATCGGCGTTTTCAAGATCGTTTACGAAGGCAGCATCTCGGCCGGTGTGCGGCGTATCGAAGCCATTACCGGCGAAGCCGCCGTCCGCCAATACCAGGAGCTCACCGGAACGCTGCACCGGCTTTCCGAGCTATTGCACGTCTCCGAGCCGGAGCTGATCGAACAGGTGGAAAAGATGCTGGTGCGCGATAAAGCCCTGGAGCACGAGAAGCGCGAGCTCAAGAGCCAACTCGCGCACTCAGCGGCCAGCGGTCTGGAAAGCCAGGCGCGCACCTTCAACGGCGCCCGGGTGCTGGCGGCTCAGGCGGATGGCCTGGATCGCCAGCAAATGCGCGAGCTGGTCGACACGCTGCGCAACAAGTGGAAAAGCGGCGTGGTGGTCCTGGCGTCGGTGGAAGACTCCACCGTCTCCATCGTGTCAGCCGTAACCAAGGACCTCATATCCAAAGTGCACGCCGGCAAGCTGGCGGCCACGCTGGCGCAAGCCGTCGGCGGTAAGGGCGGCGGCCGGCCTGACATGGCGGAAGGCGGCGGCAAGGACGCTGCGGCGTTGCCTGCCGCGCTCGAACGGATCTACGGCGAAGTCGAGAGCAAGCTGTGAATCAGTTCGACGCCGTTGTAGTTGGAGCCGGGCCTACTGGCTTGGCCTGCGGCATCGAACTGCAGCAGCGCGGCATCCGCACGCTGTTGATCGAAAAAGGCTGCGTGGTGAATTCCATCTATCACTATCCGTCGAATATGGTTTTTTTCACCACGCCGGAATTGCTCGAAATCGGCAACATCCCCATGACCAGCCTCAATGAAAAGCCCAACCGGCATGAGGCGCTCAAGTACTATCGCCGCGTGGCGGATCATTTCAAGCTCAACATCCACGATTACGAGCGCGTCGAGAACGTCGGCGGGCACGATGGCGCGTTTCAGGTGTTTTCCACAGACCGCCTGGGCTGCCATCATAGCTACACGGCGCGCAAGATCGTACTGGCCACCGGGTACTATGACGTGCCCAACTTGCTGCGCGTCCCCGGTGAGGAACTCGAGAAAGTTAAACACTACTACGATGAGCCGCACCCGTACTACAACCACGATGTGGCCGTGATTGGCGCTAAGAATTCCGCCGCGATTGCCGCATTGGAACTATTTTGGACTGGCGCCCGAGTAACACTTATCCACCGTGGTACTGGCATCTCCGAGAAGGTCAAGTACTGGATCAAGCCCAACATAGAGAATCGCATCAAAAGCGGTGAGATAAAAGCGTACTTCGATTCACGGACTGTGGAAATCCGCCCAGAATCCATCGTGATTGCTACTCCCAAGGGCGAGGTTATATTAAGAAATGATTTCGTCCTTGCGCTCACCGGATACAGTCCGGATCTCAAGTTCTTGAATTCCATAGGAATTACGCTCGATCCGGAAACGCAGAGGCCGCGCAGCGACCCGCAAACTCTGGAAAGCGAGCGTCCGGGAGTTTACCTGGCCGGAGTAATAGTGGCGGGCATGCATACCAACGAAATCTTCATCGAAAACGGACGCTTTCACGGCAAACAGATCGCGGAAGCAGTCGCCGCCAAACTGATCGCGTGAAATATTCCTGCCCCAACTAACACTAGCCTCTGTAGGCCGCCGGATAGAACCGGTAGTCACATCCAGTTTTCAATTGATCCGCGTATCTGAAACCTGGAGAGCTATTTCTGAATCTAACCGAATGAAGGGGTCGCTGCTATGTTAAACACTTTGTTGAACGCTTTACTAGGATGCACGCACCGCAGAACGACGTTCCCCATCACGCCCGCGCGAAAAGCCGGATTTTCACAGGCTCCCGGGCAGCGCCACGCCACTTATGTTGTCTGTCTCGATTGCGGGAAAGAGTTTGGCTACAACTGGAACGAAATGCGCATTGGCGAACCGGTGGCCGCACCGGTGACCCGCGAACCGGCATTCTCGCAAGCGCAGCGCTAATCGCCCGGCCGGTCTGCCGGGCGGCGAGGAATTCTGTTATGATCTGCATCCATGTTGATCCTCGCCGCTATTCTCGCCATCTTCGTGTACGGCATGATTGCCGCCATGCTGGGGACGATTCTGCCGGACCTGTCCGCGCGTTTTCACCTGACGCCCAGGCAGAACGGCCAAATCGCATTCGCGCAAGCGCTGGGCCTGATTCTCGCATCGATTGCCGTCGGACCGCTCATCGACAATGAAGGCAAGAAGGTCGGCCTGGTGCTCGGCCTGGCCTTGATTACGCTGGCGCTTTTTGCCCTGCCTCAGTCCAAGGGTTTCCGCACCGTCATGATGTATATGTTCCTTCTGGGCCTGGGAGGGGCGATCATCGTGACGGCCGCCAACGCGCTGGTAAGCGACATCAATCCGGCGCGGCGCGGGACCACGCTGAACCTCCTGAATCTTTTCTTCGGCCTGGGAGGTCTGGCCACTCCGTTTATCTCCGCGAATCTGTTTCGCCGTAATTCTCTGCGGCTATGCTATACGGTGGCCGCCCTGACCGCCGCCACCCTGGTGATCCACGTCCTTACGCCTATGCCGCCACCGAGCGGCGAGCGTAGCTTCGACTTTTCCCAGGTTGGCCCGGTTCTGGGCAAGCCGGTGCTGTTCCTGCTGGCGTTCTTCCTGTTCCTGTACGTCACCTGCGAGGTGGGCGTCTGGAACTGGCTGGCTCAGCATTTGATCGCGCAAGGTATCCCCGAAGGGCGCGCACTAAATATTTTGTCGCTGGGCTTCGCGCTGGGTCTGTTGATCGGGCGTGTCGCGGTCTCGCCGATCCTGATCAGCGTCCCCGCGCCCACGGTGACGCTGGCGGCGGCCATCATGATGACAGTGACCACTTTCCTCATGCTCAAAACCTCGAAGCCCATGACGGCAGGGGTGTTGGTGTTCCTGGCGGGTATCTCCATGGCGCCCGTGTTTCCCACCACGCTGGCCATGGTTGGCGACGCGTTCCCCCGCATGACCGGAACGGCTCTGGGAGTGGTGATCACGCTCGGCTGGTGCGGCCTGGCGGTGAGCTCGCGGATCATCGGCGCCATCGGTGGAGGCGATCCCAAGAGGTTGAAAACCGCCTTGCTGGTGATCCCGGCGGCTTCGGCCATTATGGTCGTGGTGGCCGCGGCGATCGGCCCCATGCTGGCGGCCCACTGATTCCCTCATGCGCGCGGTCTGTCTGGTCCTGCTGCTGCTGCCGCCGCTTGGCGCGCAACAGTTCGACCTGGTGATCCGGAGCGGCCGCGTCATTGACCCGGCGAGCGGGCTCGATGCGGTCCGCAATGTGGGCATCTCCGGCGGCAAGATTCAGGAAATCTCCCCGGATCCGCTGGAAGGCCGCACCTCCATAGACGCCACCGGCCTGGTGGTAGCGCCGGGGTTCATCGACCTGCATTCGCACGGCCAGGACGCCGAGAATTACCGCGCGAAGGCCATGGACGGCGTAACCACCGCGATGGAAATGGAAGTGGGCGTAGCCGACGTGCGCGCCTGGTATTCCAAGCGTCAAAGCCAAAGCCTGATCAATTATGGAGCGGCCGCCGGACACATCCCGGCGCGTATGCGGGTGATGCATGATCCGGGAGGGTTTCTGCCAACCCGTGACGCGGCCCATCGCGCGGCTACCGACGAAGAGATCGAGGAAATCCGGCGGCAGATCGAGGAAGGGCTGAAGCAGGGAGCTGCCGGCGTGGGCCTGGGTGTTCAATACACTCCCGGCGCAACGCGGGCGGAGATCCTGGAGATGTTCCGCGCGGCCGCAAGTTTCGGGGCCGCCTGCTTTGTCCACATCAGGGGCGTCGGCGATGGGAGTATCCCCGCGCTGGAAGAGGTGATGGCTGACTCCGCGGCCACCGGCGCGCCCGTGCACGTGGCGCACATAACCAGCAGCGGGCTGCGAGCCACGCCGCGCCTGCTCGCCATGATCGGTGAAGCGCGCGCGCGCAAACTGGATATCACCACCGAGCTGTATCCCTATACCGCCGCCATGTCCGGCATCGAATCCGCGTTATTCGATCCCGGCTGGCAGGACACCATGGGCATCGGCTACCACGATTTGCAGTGGGCCGAAACCGGTGAGCGCCTCACGGCCGATTCCTTCGCGCGATATCGCAAGATCGGCGGCGGGGTGATCTTGCACATGATTCCGCCCAGTGCGCTTGAGGCAGCGCTCGCCAGTCCGTTTGTCATGATCGCGAGCGATGGCGGTCTGCGCAACGGCAAGGGCCACCCGCGCAGCTCCGGAACGTATGCACGCGTGCTGGGCCACTACGTGCGTGAAACCGGCGCGGTCACCCTGACGGAAGCTATCCGGAGGATGAGCCTCATGCCTGCCGAACGTCTCGAGCAGCGCGTCCCCATGATGCGGAATAAGGGCCGCATCCGGGAAGGCGCGGACGCCGATCTCACGCTGTTTGATCCGGCAACCGTGGCGGACGCCGCGACATATGAACATCCGGCGCTTTACTCCACGGGCATCCGGTACGTTCTGGTGAATGGCGTGGCGGTGGTGAGCGACGGTAAGCTGCAGGCTGCCGCGCCGGGACGCGCCGTGCGCGCGGCGGTCAAGTGAACGAAGCAACCTGCTAACATTGCGGTTCCATGGACGCCGTCCAAATTGCTAATGTTACAAAAACGTTCGGCGCGTTAACCGCCGTCGACGACCTGTCCTTGACAGTCCCCGAGGGTTCCGTGTATGGCTTCATCGGCCCCAACGGTTCCGGCAAGACTACGACCATGCGCATGATCGTGAGCATCTTTTATCCCGACACCGGCAGCGTGCGCGTGTTCGGGAACGAGATGCGGGACGCCCGCTCGGAGCTGATTGGGTACCTGCCCGAAGAGCGCGGCCTGTACCGCAAAATGACTGTGCAGCCAATGCTGGAGTTCTACGGAGAAATGCGCAGCGGCCGCAAGGTCACCGCCGAAGTGGAGGGCTGGCTGAAGAAGCTGGATCTTGCAAAGTGGGCTTCGCAGAAGGTGCAAACCCTAAGCAAGGGCATGAGCCAGAAAGTGCAGTTCATCGCCGCGGTGGTTCCGGCGCCTAAGCTACTGATCCTCGATGAACCCTTCAGCGGGCTCGATCCGGTCAGCGCCGACACGATCCAGACTGCCATCCTGGAACTGCGCCGCGCCGGGGTCACGGTGATCCTCAGCACACACGATATGCAGGTGGCCGAGAACATGTGCGACTACATTTGCATGATCTTCCGCGGGAAGAAAGTCCTGGACGGCACGCTCTCGTCCATACAGGACAGGTACGGCAACGATACCATCCGGGTGGCGGCCGATGGCGGCGGCGAGTTTCTACAAGGTCTGCCGGATGTGGAAAGGGTTCGCGATCTGGGCCAGGTGCAGGAGCTGCGCATGGCGCGCGGCTGCGATCCACAGCAGGTTTTGCGGTCCCTGATCGCCCGCACACGGGTAAACAGCTTCTCCATCATGAAACCATCACTGCACGATATCTTCGTACGGATTGCCGGGCCCGAGGCGGCGGAGGCGAATCATGCATAGAATCCTGCTGGTCGCCAAGCGCGACTATCTGGCCACCATCCGCACCAAGGCCTTCATCATCGGACTGGTGGTGGCGCCGATTTTGTTCGGAGGCGGATTTCTGGGCCTGGCGCTTATGCAGAGCAACCCGGATATCAAAGAGCGGCATATTGCCATCATCGACCGGACGGGAGTGATGGCGGCGGCCGTGATCCAGGCTGCCCAGGAAAGAAACTCCAAGGGGCTGAAGGACAAGAAGACCGGCAAACAGACGCAGCCCCACTACGTCTTCGAGACTTTGGCGCCGGCCGCGGATGCCAAGTCGCAGCGCCTGCAGTTGTCGGACCGCGTGCGCCACGAGCAGCTTTTTGCGTTCATCGAAATCAACGCGACGGTGCTCGACCCCACCCTGGACTACAAGGGGGATAAGGAGGCCGAGATCAAAGATCCAACGGCCAGCCAGGTGGCCACCTTTACCAATGCCGGCGGATTCGATGAAGTGGGGCGCTGGCTGTCTGATTCCATCACCGACGGGGTGCGCCGCGTACGGCTCGGGCAACTGGGCGTGGATCGAAACCACTTCACGGACATTCTGGACGGGGTCAATGTGGGCAGATTCGGCCTGGTCTCGCGCGACGCGAAAACCGGCGAGATAAAGGAAGCCGCCAAGAAGAACGAAGCCGCCGAGTTCGGCATTCCGTTTGGCCTGATGCTGCTGTTGGGCATGATCGTCATGGTGGGGTCGAGCCCCCTGCTTTCGGCGGTGACCGAGGACAAGGCGCAGCGCCTGGTGGAGATGCTACTGGGGCTCGCGACACCTTTCGAGCTGATGATGGGCAAAGTTCTGGGCGCGTTGGGAGTCTCGCTGACCAGTTCGGCGTTCTACATCATCGGCGGCACGCTGGCTCTCGAAGGCATGGGAATGTCCGGTCTGGTGCCGTTCGGAATGTTTCCATGGTTTTACATTTACTTGGTTGCCGACGTAACCTTCCTGTGCTCGCTGGCGGCGGCGCTGGGGGCAGGATGCAGCAGCCCGCAGGACGCTCAGCAGCTTGCCGTTCTGCTGTTGTCGCCAGTCATGATTCCATATTTTATGATCACCTTCATCATGCAGCAGCCCAATGGCGCCATCGCCACCGCGCTATCGCTGTTTCCACCCTTCACTCCGATGCTGATGTTGCTGCGGCAAGCCATGCCGGGCGGGGTTCCCATCTGGCAGCCGTGGGTAGGACTGTTGGGGGTACTGGCGTTCACGCTCGTAATGGTAGCGGCCGCGGCGCGCATCTTCCGGGTGGCCATTCTGATGCAAGGCAAGGCTCCCAAGGTGGCGGACCTGATGCGCTGGGCAGTCCGCGGATAGCCGTGACCCCCGTCCTCATATTCTGTCTCACGTATCTGGTGCTGGCCATCGGACGCCTTCCGGGCTTCCGCGTTGACCGCACCGGCGCCGCCATCATCGGCGCCACCCTGATGATCGCCTCGAACACGCTGACTCTCCAGGAAGCATACTCCGCGATCGACTATGACACGATCATTCTGTTGTTCGGGATGATGATCGTGGTCGCGAACCTGCGGGTATCCGGC
>DATGGM010000162.1:0-12046 GCA_035308525.1 Bryobacteraceae bacterium | reverse complement strand
GCTGGGTTCTGAAATCGGGCAGCAGGTAGCGCCCATTCCGGTACCGGAGGCTGTCGAGGGCCTCAGCACGCGCGCGGTGCGGGTGCGCCCAGCGATCGTCGGGCGGGTGCATCCGATCGACATGAATATCGTCTACCAGGTGCTGCCGCTACCGTCCGGCGAGCGATTCGACCTGATCGTGGGCACGAACATTTTCCTCTACTACGGCGCCTTCGAGCAGTCGCTGGCCCGCGGGAACATCGCGGCCATGCTGCGGCCCGGTGGATACCTGCTGTCCAACGATAAGCTGGCGGAGTGCGCAGGGTCCGGACTCGATCTGGCGATGACCACCGGGATCCCGATGACCGGGGAGCCCGTCATTACGGACTACATCTTCTGCTACCGGCGAGGGTCCTGAAGGCAGCCGGTTTGAGCGTATTCCCCCGCGCGGTTTGGGTGATATGCCTCAGATTCTACAACCACAGCTCGCCGGGGTGATGCATTTCACCCCCTTTGTGGAGAAGAACAACAGGTGGTGTTGTCTTTGGTTACTGAGTAAATAGGAGTTTTAACACCCAATATCCCTTGTGGCCTATTACGTGCATCGCCTTCGGTCTATCAGTTTCTAGGCTGGCCGAGGGGCCGGAGGCGAGTCCGGTTTCGGACGCGGGTTCTATGGGTCTGGGTTTATCAGGTTCCGAAGCGACAGCCGGCGCCATCCTGGCGGTGGACTGGCAGCCCGTCCGTGGATCCGTTCGGCCCGCCAGAACCATCGCGTTACAAGGAGTGATTTCTACGCTTATGGTGCTGGCCGCGGCCGGTTCCTCTCAGGCAAAAACGCATCCGGTTCCGCTCGAGCCTGGCACGGATGCCGCCAAGTGCGCAAGTTGTCACGAAGATAAGACCAAAGGGAAAGCGGTCCATTCGGCCATCGCGTCCGGGTGCCTGAGTTGTCACGAAGTTCGAATAAACAAAGACGTTACGCGCATTAAACTGACCACAGCCACGCCCATCAAGCTCTGCCTGCAGTGCCACGCGGATAAAGACGCCGGCCAGATCAAAGGGCACGTGCACAACCCGGCGGTGCGGGATTGCCTGAAGTGCCATGATCCGCACGTATCTGATTTCAAAAACCAACTACTGAAAGCCACGGACGCGCCCGGGAAGGATTCCAACCTCTGCCTGCAGTGCCATGACACCGGCGTGAACGTGGCCAAGACCGGCAGCCGCCACGCGGCGCTCGACAGCGGCTGCGAAACCTGCCACGTGACCCATAAGACGGGCGCTTCGGCGGATGCGGAATTCCGGTATCACCTGACCAAGGCCAGCCCCGCGATCTGCACCGAATGCCACGATCCGAAGGATGCGCAAATCGCCAAAGCCCACCAGGCGCAGCCCATCGAAAAGGCGGACTGCCTGACCTGCCACGATCCGCATCAATCCTCCGCGCCCAAACTGATGCGCGCGTTTCAGCATAGCCCGTTCGAATCGAAAGCCTGCGACACCTGCCATCAGCCGGCCAGGGACGGAAAGGTAGTGCTGACGGCCGCCAGCACGAAGGAACTGTGCGTGACCTGTCACGACGAGCAGGCCAAACAGATCCAGAACGCCAAGGTCCAGCACCCCGGCGCGCAGGGCGATTGCACGGATTGCCACAGCCCGCACGCCGGGAAGGCGCCGGGCCTGCTGCGGCCCGATGGGGTGAACGCGTGCCTGCCGTGCCATGCGGACCAGGCGGAGTTGGCGAAGAAGGGACACGTACACCAGCCGGCCTTCGCGCAGGCTTGCTCCACCTGCCACGAGCCGCATGGCGGCGAGAACGCGAAGCTGCTGCGGACCGCCAAGGTGAACCAGTTGTGCCTGGAATGCCACGGTCCGGACAGCGAGCCGAAGAGGCTGGAGAAGGAGCATCTGACCGCCATCTTCGACGGCAAGGTGCGGCTGCCGGAGGATTACTTCAGGAACATTTCGGTGCTGCCGCTGAAGTACGGGATCGGGCATCCCACCGGGCGGCATCCGGTTTCCGACGTGACCAACATCCAGACCAAGTCGATCACGCCCATGAATTGTCTGAGCTGTCATCAGCCGCACGCTTCGGCCAAGCCGGATCTGCTGGCCAAGGATCAGGCCAACAACATGGACTTCTGCCGGACCTGCCATACGAATGGGTTGAATTTGACGGACGTCCGGAGCGGGGGAAAGTGAAATGAGCAAACGGGCGACAATCATCGCGGGGCTGGTGGCGGTGCTGGCCGCAATGTGCACCGCGCCGGCGGAGGCCGGCGCCAAGAAGAAACCCGCCACCGCGGACGCAACCAAGCTGGGGGACCTGCGGACCAAGGCCTATTTCGATATCAACAAGATTGTGTGGCCGAACCCGCCGGCCATCGCCCGCATAAAGTTCGTGGATTTGTTCACCGGCGAAAAGGTGGATCCGAACCAGTTTTCGAAGCAGAACCGGAGACCGAAGCAGAAGTGGATGGATCGCCTGGCCGGGGCCCAGAACGTGAATGAGATCGACGCCGGCAAGCTGCCGTTCCAATTGATTCGAACCTATGGCCTGGCTTTCGATTCGAAGGGCAGGATCTACGCCGCCGACCAGGGCGTGGGAGCAGTCTTCATCTTCGACCCGAAGACCAAAACCGTGGAGATGATCCGCAACGGCAAGGAAGCGCACTTCGGACTGATCATGGGCCTGGCGATTGACGACGACGACCGCATGTTCGTTTCCGACGCCAAGTTGCACCGTGTGCTGGTGCTCAGCTCGCAACACGAGCAGCTTGCTTCGGTCGGGATGGACGTGCTGGTGAACCCGGGCGGCCTGGCCATCGACCGGGAGAACCGGCTGCTGTACGTGGTGGACACGGGAAACGACACGGTGGTGGTCTTCGACGCGGATAGCTTCAAGAAATTACGCAACATTGGGAAGCCCAGCCGCAAGCACACGGCGACGGATCCCGGCAGCTTCTCTCTTCCCACGAATGTTGCGGTGGATAGCGAAGGCGATGTGTACGTGACCGATACGTTCAACAACCGCGTTCAGATCTTCGATGCGGATGGGGAGTTCCTCGGCGCGTTCGGGAAGAACGGCGATGGTCCCGGGCATTTCGAGCGCCCCAAGGGGATCGCGGTCGATTGCGACCGTCACATCTGGGTGGTGGACGCCGCCCAGGACCGCGTTAAGGTCTTCGACCGCGAAGGCCGGCTTCTGATTTATTTCGGCGAACATGGCGAATATCCCGGCCGATTCATGGGCGCTTATGGCATCGCCATTGACAAAGAGAATCGAGTGGCCGTCTCAGAGACGTTTCCGGGCCGCGTGCAGATGTTCCGGTATGTGAACGATGCCGAGGCGGAAGCAGAGATGGCCAGACGGGCAACGGGGAGCCAGACGAATGGTGGAACACGTTAGCCCCAACAAGTTTTGGCGGCGGCTGTCAGCCGCGCCAAGTGGACCCAGGCGAAAGCCGGTCCTTGCTGTATATGTACCTAAGAACTTAGGAGACATAGTCAATGAAGAGGTTAGCTTTAATTCTATTCCTTGCCATCGTCACAATCAGCTTGGCGATGGCAGAAATTCCGCAGGTGTCCAATCAGACCACCGATATCCTGGGCGCCCACACCGGCTACGGACGTGGTTGTGTGATGTGCCACGCTCCGCACAGCGGCTCTGCCGGCAACGGCGTTACGAAGGGTGACGCCACCAGCGGCAACTACGCTTTGTGGGGCCAGGACCTGACTCCGCTGTATGGCAAAACCCTCGCATTTGGTGACGGTGGCACTTTCTCCGTTACCCTCCCCGCGGCGGGTACGATCACCAGCGCGCACGATGCGAATACCATCATCCTTTTCTGCCTGAGCTGCCATGATGGCAATCTGGCGAAGGTCGGCATGATGAAGGGTTCGACGGTTGAGACCCTTCCAATCGTCGGCGGGAATGCCCCGACGCTTCTCGGCGCCGACGGCAGCGCCGCCGGCAACTACCAAAACGACCACCCAGTGGGCGCAGCGGCTATCGTCTCTTGCGGCGGCACCTACAACTGGGACTGCTCGGGCGGCAATACGACCAAGATCTCCATGAACGGCCCTGCATCCAGCGTATTCGCGAACACCAACTACGGCTTCGCCGTCAGCTTCGCCACCTTCGGCACCGCAGTGACCGCGGTTACCTGCACGACCTGTCACGACCAACATAGCCAGAACGTTTACTCCGGCACGATGGGTGGCGTCAAAGGGAATTACCAGACCGCATTTTTCCTGCGCGGCTACTACAACCCGACGACTGGCGGCAACAACGCAGCGCAGTTCTGCCGGCAGTGCCATGGCGGCGAGTCGAACGAGATGCATGGCCAAATGAACGTTCCGACCACCTAGTTTGTTGTTTTGCACCTATGGGGGGCAGAGGCATGCCCCCCGCCAGGTGGATCTTTTCGAGGGGAAAACATGAAATACCACATCACAGCCTGCACTCTGCTTCTGGCCTCCGTTGGGACCTTGACAGGCAACGACGTTCGTTTAGCTCCCGCGCCCAAGCCCCCCGGACGCCCCGTGGCTCGCGTTAACGGCGTTGTGTTAACCGACGGCGATCTGCTGCGCGAGATGTATGCGATCTTTCCCTACGCCCGGCAGCACAACGCCGGTTTCCCGAAAGCCATGGAAGCGGACATCCGCCAGGGCGCCCTGAAGATGATTGTGTTCGAGGAGTTGGTGTACCAGGATGCGCTGCGCCGGAAAATGACGGTGGCGCCCGATCGGATGCGCCGCGCGCTGGCAGACTTCCGCAAACAGTTCAACCCGGATCAGTATCGGCAGCTACTCCAGTCGGAGTTCGGCGGCTCGACTGAGATCCTGCAAAAGAAGGTACAGCGCTCGCTGCTCATCGAGCAGATGTTGAGCACCGAGGTGGCCGCCAAGGCCGTGGTTTCGACCGCCGAGGCCAAGACATATTACGACAAGCATCCGGAGCGCTTCCGCATTCCGGAGTCGTTTGCATTGCAGACGATTTCTATCGTTCCTCCGCCAAACGCCACGCCGCCGCAGCTGGCGGAAGCCCGCAAACGGGCCGACAAGGCCTTCCAACTGGCCAAGGCGGCCAAGACTTACGAAGAGTTCGGCTTGCTGGCGCAAAAACTCTCCGAGGACGATTACCGCGTGATGATGGGCGATCACAAGGCGGCGGACCGGGACAAGCTGCCTCCCGCGGTGGTGGATGCGGCGCTGGCCCTCAAGCCCGGACAGATGAGCGGCCTGATCCACTTCGACCAGATCTATACGATCGTCCGGTTGAATGCGCACATCGCGTCCGGCATGCAGAAGTTCGAGGCAGTCAAGGATTCTCTGCGCAAGGATCTGGAGAAGAAGAAGACCGAACAACTGAGATCGGGATTGAACAAGAGGCTGCGCGCCAATGCCAAGGTAGAGGAGCTCTGAGCAACAGAGGGAAGGGCGGCTAGTGCCGCGACTTATGGACGCCGTTCCAGAAATCCGGCCACAGATCGACGGCGGGGCAGCCCCCGGGGCGGCGGACCCACTCTCCAGCGGGCCCTCCAAAGCCATCTTTCTGATTTGCGCCGCAGCCGTGCTGGCAACCGCGCGTTGCGCAACGGCGCAGGTTCAAGCGGGCGACTTTAACATGAACCTGAGCGGCACAGTTTCCGGAGGCTACGCGTCGGACTCCGGCAACCTTACTCCCTCCGACCACACCTTCAATGGTGCCGGCGATGCTACTCTCGCCGGCTTCTTCTACAACCCGAATCTTCTGTCGTTCAAAGTCCAGCCGTTTTACAACCAGTCGCGGGCGAATTCGGATTTCCAGTCGATTACCTCGGCCAGCGGGGTAACGGCGAGCACATCCATCTTCGGCGGCAGCGAATTCCCAGGCACCATCAGCTACTCCCGGACATTCAACGGCACCGGGAATTTCGGAATTCCGGATGTGGCCAGCTATACCAGCCATGGAGATTCGCAGACCTTCAGCGTGGGCTGGAGCGAGCTGGTTCCACATTTGCCCACGCTCACGGTGGGCTATCAGCAGGGCTCGAATCAATATTCGCTATACGGCACAAACGAGGATACGTCTTCCGCGTTTCGGTCGCTCACCGCCAACAGCACTTATCAGTTGCTTGGTTTTACTCTGAACGCGGGCTATCATTACACGGCCACCCATTTGGATGTCCCGCAGCTCTTCTCCGGCGAGCAGCAGCCGTCAACCACGGACTCGTCGGGCAACTCCTTTTCCTTCGGCATCGGGCACCGCCTGCCTTTCAATGGCAGCGCTTCGGCGGGCGCCAGCCGTTCGGATCTTACCGAGGATTCGGCGGCGGGGCCATATCACGCAACTTTCGACACGGTGAGTTCCGGACTTTCCTTCAACCCCATCGCGCGGCTGAATGTAGGCGCTAATGCCCAGTACACGGACAATCTGACCGGAATGCTTTACCAATCGATCCTGGCGTCTGGCGGAATTGTGGCGGAGAACACGCCAAATTTCTCCACGCATGCGCTGGATGTGACCGGCTACGCCAATTACATGGTGCCGGTGCTGCACATGACCTTCAGCGCCAACGACGATCACCGCGATCAGGCCTTCGCCGGAACGAGCCTGCAGGCGGATTCACAGACCGGGACCGCCAGCTACTCGAACAATATCTGGAACGGGTATCTCAATGCCGTGCTGGGGCTCACCCACAGCGTAGTGAATCCCGGCGACCAGAGCAGGCTGGGCCTGCTCGGCTCGCTTAGTTACTCCCGGGACGTAGGAAGCTGGAAGATTACTGGCCAGGGTAGTTACGCGCAGAACCAGCAGACTATTCTGATCGCCTACACCGCGTCCAGCTACGGCTATTCGGGCACCCTCGGCCGGAAGATCGGACGACGCGCGCACTGGAGCGCCACCGGCGGCGGCACCCGGAGCGGCTTGTCGAATCAGCCGGGGGCGGGAACCTTCAGCCAGTATTATTCGACGGCATTCTCGGCGAAATGGTTGAGCGCCTCCGCGGCGTTTACCAGGTCCAACGGCAACGGGATTCTTACAGCGGCGGGCGTGACCGCGACACCGGTGCCACTCCCGATAGTCACTCCTGGCGGAGTGATTCTATACGGGGGGAGTTCGTATTCGTTCGGATTGGGAGCCACGCCGGTGCGCGGGCTCACGGTCTCGGCCAGCTACTCGAAGGCGCTAAGCAGCACGGCGGCGGATGGATTGTCCAGTTCGAGCAATCACAACGAGCAATTGATCGCCAGAATTCAATACTTGATCCGGAAGATTTATTTTCAGGCGGGCTACATCAAACTCTCGCAGGGCTTCAGCCAGATCGCCGGCCCCGCGGCCATGACGTCGTCCGTTTATGTCGGTCTGTCACGATGGTTCAACTTTTTCTAAGATCGGGCTGTATCCTGCTGCTGCTGTCGCCGGCCGCCATCTACGCGCGGCCGAAAGCCAAGCAGCCGGCGGCCGCGGACGCGCCTTTTCTGGAGCTGGACGGCGGACGGCGGCTCCTGTTCGAGCGCAGCTTCCAATCCGAGCGCGAGGTGAAAACCAAGCGGGGGTTGTGGACCAAGCTGATCGACTTCGCCGCCGGAGCGCCGGAATACAAGAGCCTGGTGCGTCCTTACAGCCTGACGGCCGATTCCCGCGAGCGCATCATTCTCACCGATCCCGGCATGTCCGGCATTCACATCTTCGATTTTGTCCAGCAGAAATACAAGTTCATTACCCACCGTGAGGGTAAGGACGAGATGCACGCGCCCATGTGCGTGGCGGTGGATAAGCAGGATAACATCTACGTGACCGATAGCGGCGCGGGAAAGATCTTCGTCTTCGGGGCCAACGGAAAGTTCCAGCGGGTGCTGGGCAGCTTGCGCGGCGGGGAGGGCATCTTCAAGCACCCCACTGGAATCGCCGTGGATTCGGACGCGCAGCGCATCTTTGTCTCCGACACCTGGCGCGGCAAGATCTACGTGCTCGACATGCAGGGCAGCGTGGTCCAAACCATCGGCAAGCGCGGGGACGGCAACGGCGAATTCAACTTTCCGACCGAACTGCGCCTGGATGGCCCGGACCTCATCGTGGTCGACGCCATGAATTTCCGCATTCAGGTGCTGGATCGCGCGGGCAGCTTCCGCTACGCAATCGGACGTCCGGGCGAGGGCGGCGGCGACCTTTACCGTCCAAAAGGCGTCGGCGTGGACTCGGAAGGCCATCTGTACGTGGCCGACGCTTTCTATAACGTGGTGCAAGTCTTCGATCGCGAAGGGCATCTCCTTTATTACTTCGGAAAGGACGCGGGTGTGGGAGATTTCAAGCTGCCCGCCGGCCTGGCAATCGATTGCAGCGACCGGGTCTACGTGGTGGATACGGTTCATCGGCGCGTACAGGTGTTTCACTACTTCGGCGGAGGCGCGCGATGAAAGCCGCGCGTGCGGTTCAATGGGCGGGCCTTGCGTTGCTGGCGGGCAAGGTTCTCTTCGCGCAGGACGTGATCGGTATGCATGATCTATCGCCCGGCGGCATATCGCCGGTGAAGGGCAGACTGCCCGGCGCCTGCTATTACTGCCACGCGCCGCATAGCGGGATCGGTGGACTGACGCCGCTGTGGAACCAGAAACTCTCGACCCAGGTTTACAACACCTACACCAGCAGTACATTCACCGATATCGGCAATCCGACGCCGCCGCAGAGCAGCCCCAGCACGCTCTGCCTGAGCTGCCACGATGGGACAGTTGCACCCGGACAGACGCAGGCTTATGGCTCGATCCCCACCAGCGGCTCGATGAAAACTCTGGATGTGCTGGGGACCAACCTGGAAAGTTCGCATCCGTTCAGCCTGGCGGTCCCGCTGAAAGATGCTCCGTACCTGGCGGCGTCACTGGTCTCCACCGGCACCACCCTCGACAAAACCGGGGCGGTGAAGCTCATCAACGGCACCGTCGAGTGCACCAGTTGCCATTCCGCGCACATACAGGCGATCGATACTGTATCGCGGAACTTCCTGGTGCTAAACAGCGCCAGCGGTGCACTCTGCCTGGCTTGTCACGATCCGAACCGGGTACCGACCGGGCAGACGAATCCGCTGACGGGTTGGCCTACGAGTGCGCACGCCATAGCGTCCAACGCGGTGACCAACACGCCTCCGGCGCCGCTACTTGGTTCGTATGCTTCGGTGGCGCAGAATGCCTGCATCTCCTGTCACGCGCCGCACACCGGCCAGGCGCCCGACAACGGCCAGATCCCCGCGCGACTGCTGCGCGGCGCCAACGAGCAGGACTGCCTGCCGTGCCACAACGGGAGCGCCGCCATCTATCCGTCCATTTTCAACGTGGCGGCTGAATATGCCACGGGGAAAGTGGGACACCCCATTCCCACGCCGCTCTTTCCGCACGACGCAGCCGAGGGCACGCTGCTGAATCAGAACCGGCATTCCACCTGCGTCGACTGCCACGACGCGCATGAGGCGAACGCCGTGAAGAGCTTCCCGCCGCCGCCGGCCATCCGCCTTTCGCAGAACGGCGCGGCCGGAATCAGCGCGTCGGACGGAGTCACCATAGTCAACCCCTCGGTGAACCAGTTTGAGAATTGCCTGCGCTGCCACGGCGCCAGCACCGGAAAAGTCGCGAATCCCATCTACGGGTATTTGCCGATGCGGACGGTTTCGGCGGGCGATCCGCTGAACGTCATCCCGCAGTTCGCGCTTACCGCCAGCTCGAGCCATCCGGTTACGCACGACAACAGTAGCCCGCTCCCGCAGCCCAGCCTGCTGTCGAACATGTTGAACCTCGACGGCGTCACGCAGGCGCGCGCCATGGGAGCCCGTATCCTGTGCACGGACTGCCATAACAGCGACGACAATCGCGAGTTCGGCGGCCCCGGGCCGAACGGGCCGCATGGCTCCAAATTCCCTCACATTCTGGAACGCCGCTACGAGTTCAGCCAGGCGCCCCAGCCCGGCCAGCCGGTGTTGAATCTGTTCCCGAACCCGGACCTGAGCGTAGCCGGCCCTTACGCTCTCTGTGGAAAGTGTCACAATCTGACCACCATTCTGGCCAACACCAGCTTCACGGAACACGCCCGCCATATCAACGACGGCTTCTCCTGCTCGGCGTGCCACACCGCGCACGGCATGGGCAGCCAATCGGGGTCGATTTCCGGCGAGCGGCTGGTGAACTTCGACGCCAACGTGGTGGCGCCCAATGGGGCGATGCCGATCTCGTACAATCGCGCGTCGAATTCATGCAACCTGATGTGTCACGGGCAGGCGCACAACGGGACGTCCTTCACCAGCAACCGAGTGCCGGCGAGGCGCGGAAAGGTGGGGGTTCACCGGTAGCGTTTAGCAGGCTGTGTGGAAGGTTTACACAATGACGGAAGCACCAGCAATTCATTCTGACAAGCAACTCGCCCCGCCGGAGCATGCAAGCCCCGCAGCCAGGACCTCGCGCGAACGCCTGCTGTTTTATGCCCTCGGCACGGCGGCGCTGATCTGCGCATTTGTGGCCGGATTGAGGACGATTGCGGAATTCGATCTCGGCTGGCAAACGGCCACGGCGCGCTGGATCGTGCAGCATCACCAAATCCCTTCCACGGAGATCTTCTCCTACACGGCCGCGGGCCAGCCTTGGACGTATCCGATTGGTTCCGGACTTGTTTTTTATGCCCTGTATCTGGTGGGCGGCTATGCGTTCCTCTCCTGGCTGACGGCATTCGGTTGTGCCGGAACGGTTGCTTTATTGTTGCGGCGGGGTTCCGCGGTGACCGCCGGCCTCGCCATCCTGGCCGTGCCGCTGATTGCATCCAGGGTCACGGCGCGGGCTGAAATGTTCACTGTGGTGCTGTTTGCAGCAACCCTCTCGGTGGTCTTGGAGCAGCATGAGACGGGTGCGGCGCGGCTATGGTGGCTGCCCGTGATGATGGCAGTCTGGGTCAATCTCCATCCGGGTTTCGTCGCGGGTCTGGGTCTGCTCGGCGCTTACGTAATGTTGGAGCTTGCGGACATGTTTCCGGCCGGCACGCGCACAGCCGCCGCCACCCGTCTCCGGCGAGCCGCCCCATGGCTGATTGTCACAGGCGCCGCTACGCTCGTGAACCCATGGGGCTGGCGTGTTTACGACGTGTTGTCCCGCCAGGAAGCCGCCATGGCGGTGCATTCCCAGTTGATCATGGAGTGGGCGCCGATACCCCTCGACTGGACGCACATAAAATCCGGACTGTCGCCGTTCACGCCCGATATCTTTTACGTGCTGCTCACGGTCGTAGCGCTGGCCGTGCCGCTGGCGCTCGCGCGCCGGAGAGTCGGAGAAGCGATCCTGCTTGGAGGGGCTGCTTTCTTTCCCATCCGGCACGTTCGCTTTACGGCGCTCTTTAGTGTTGTGGTGGTACTCGTCGGCGGGGCCGTGCTGGCATCCTTCCTGCCTGTGCTCGAATCGAAGATCCGCCGGGCGCGCGTCCGTTTGATTTTCGCGGTGGCGGCGAGTGCGCTGCTGGCAGGCACGGCGGCTGTGCGCATCTGGGACATGGTGACTGACCGGGCCTATCGAACGGGAAGTGAGATCGTCTCGTTCGGCACGGGATTGTCGTGGTGGTTTCCCCAAGCCGCGGCAGCTTTCATAGAGCGGGAGAACCTGCCCGGACAAATCTTCAGTACCGGCAGCGAAGGCGCTTATATGGCCTTCCGCCTGGGTCCAAAATACAAGAACTATATCGACGGCCGGGCCATTCCGTTCGGCACGGAGCTGATGCTGCGCAGCGGCAGACTGAAAGCCACTCCACCCGATTCGCCGGAATGGCAGCATGAGTCCGAACGTTACGGCATCAACACAATCCTGGTTCCGATCGGGCGATATGGCGCCCTGCAGTTCTTTCCGGTGCTGAAACAATTCTGCGCGAGTGATGTCTGGGCGCCCGTGTACCTGGACGAAGTGGGCGCGGTCTTTGTGCGGCACAGCCCGGAAACGGAAAGCTTGATCGGGCGTTTGAAAGTGGATTGTTCGACCGTGCCGTTGCCGGCGGCCACGCCTGTGGGGAACGGCACCCAAGCCTTCAACCAGTGGGCCAATGCGGCTGCGGTCCTGA
>DATGGM010000161.1:0-3702 GCA_035308525.1 Bryobacteraceae bacterium | reverse complement strand
GCAGTTGAAGATCATGCTCGGGCTTTCGGCTCCCAAAGGCGGCTGGGACGAGCAGATGATCCCCCAGTTCATGCAGGAGCTGGCCAAATACCACGAAATGCGCGCCATCCCGGCCATTCTTGGCGTGGTGGTGGTAGTTATAGCCGCCATTGCCGTGAAACTGCTGCCCAAGGGGCCGTCGCCGCTATTCGGCGTGATGGTGGCGGTAGGTCTGGCGAGCGCACTGGGCTGGCACGAGAAGACTGTGGGCACACTCGATCTCAAACTGCCGCCGTTTGCCGGCTTCACCTGGTATCCGTCGGATGTCTGGTCGGTGCTGCCGCAGGCCTTCGGCCTCGCCTTCGTGACTGCGGTGAATATTCTAATCACTTCGCGCGTGGTGGACCATTTCCGCGGTCGCCACAAGCACATGCGCGGTAGTGACGCCGATGCTGAGCTAGGCGCTTATGGCATCGCTAATGTGGTTGCCGGCATGTTTGGCGCGCCCATGAGCGTAGGCATTCCGGCGCGCAGTATCGCCAACGTGCAATGCGGCGGAAGCACCCGCATGTCCAATCTGATTCACGCCGGGATTCTGCTGGCTTTTCTTACCATCGGCAATCGGGTGATCGCGCAAATTCCGCTGGCGGCGCTGGCCGGCGTCACCATCTGGATGGGAGCGCGCCTGCTGGACTGGAGCACCTGGAAGCGGCTGCACATGATGCGCCGCGTGGATGCCGCGGCGTTTCTGGTCACTGCGGTGTGCGTGCTGCTGATGAACGCGGTCTGGGCCGTGGCTATCGGTTCCGCGCTCTATGTGATCCCCTACCTGCAGACCAAGTTCTTCGATAAAAACACCGCCCAGCCCGAGCCCGTAGAAGCCATGGCAGCCGGGCAGTCTTCAAAATAACGGAAACCGCTCTCTGAATCGGCAATCGTAAATTCCGAGGCGTTATCGTCGATTCAGGGAAGTTAACAGAGCCGCGACCAGAGGGAGCGGTCTTGGCCGATGAATGGGAAAATTTCAGGGCGCCGGCGGCGGCGCCCTTCCTCCGAAGAATTGTTGTTTTTAGCTGGCGGACGTGTTGGCAGCGACCAAGCGCGAGTTGGTGACGCTCCAAATGCCGGAAACGCTATTGCCGGCGCCGATGAACAGCGCGGCGGAAGCCAGGGCCACGAACGCCAGAAGCAGCGTGTACTCGATCAAATCCTGGCCTTGTTCGTCTTTCACAAAATTAAACAGCATCGTTTTCATTGCGGTAAAGCTCCTTAGGTTGATTAGGACGCCGTGGCGTTCCTATAGTGGAAGATATACGCGAACCGGCGGTTGTTTTCCAAATAAAACCCTTTGGTAATCAATAAGTTAACCAGAGTTATCGGGTTTGGTTTACGATAGTTACACGCTGGCTAAGGTTATGGCTGATCCGCACGTCCGCATTGGGCATGTACACCTCAAAGTGAGCAATCTGCAGCGCTCGCTCGATTTCTACTGTGGCGTGCTTGGCTTGGAATTGACCCAGCGTCTGGGCGAGGAAGCGGCGTTTCTCGCCGCCGGTGGCTATCATCACCACGTCGCCCTGAACACCTGGGAAAGCCTGGGAGGCGCGCCGCCACCGCCGGGCTCGACCGGCCTGTATCATTTCGCCATGGTCTACCCCACGCGCGCCGCCCTGGCCGATGCCTTGCGGCGACTGGTCGCGGCAGGCGTTCCGCTCGAAGGCGCGAGCGATCATGGCGTCAGCGAATCGCTCTATTTGCGCGATCCTGACGGCAACGGGGTGGAATTGTATCGCGATCGCCCGCCCGAGCAGTGGCCGCGCGATGCCGCCGGGCGTCTGGCCATGTTCACGCGCCGGCTGGACATGAAAGGCTTGCTGGACGAAGCACCGCTCGAACCACTCGGACCTCGAGACCTGTGAGGCCGTAAGCTAGGAAACCCATGCCGACAAGACTCTGCGCCGCGCTGTTCACTTTAGTCATCGTCTTTGGCTGGCCACATCCAGCCCGTGCGCAGCGCCGGCCCACCGTAGTGCTGATCTCGATCGATGGCCTGCGTCCGGATTATGTGCTGGAGGCGGAACGCCGCGGAGTGCGCGCGCCTCACCTGCGGCGCCTGGTAGCCGACGGCGTGTACGCCGAAAAAGTGCGCGGCGTGGTTCCCACCGTGACTTATCCCAGCCACACCACCATGATCACCGGCGTTTCGCCGGCTAAACACGGCATTTACACCAACAACACATTCGACCCGTTCTGGAAAAATTTCGATGGCTGGTACTGGTATGCGGAGGACATTCGCGTCCCCACGCTGTGGGATGCGGCGTCGGGCGCGGGCCTGGTTACCGCCAACGTGCATTGGCCGGTGAGCGTCGGCGCAAAGATCACGTACAATCTGCCGCAGATCTGGCGATCGGGGCACGTGGACGATCGCAAGCTCCTCAAAGCCCTGGCGACTCCCGGACTGATCGATGAGATGGAGCGCGATCTGGGTCCGTACGCCGACGGCATTGGCGAAAACATGACCGGCGACGAAGTGCGAGGCCGATTCGCGGTGCGCCTGCTAGAACAGAAGCGGCCGAATTTCATGACCGCGTATTTCACCGCGCTCGATCATGAAGAACATGACAGCGGTCCGTTCAGCGCCGGCAGCCTGGCGGTGCTCGAGCGCATCGACGCCATTGTGGGA
The DNA here is from genome assembly GCA_035308525.1 of Bryobacteraceae bacterium. Classification (GTDB taxonomy): domain Bacteria; phylum Acidobacteriota; class Terriglobia; order Bryobacterales; family Bryobacteraceae; genus Bog-159. Next base: position 1,040 of record DATGGM010000161.1, on the reverse strand, counting down.
ACGCTGGTGGCCGCAGCCGAGCGCACCGACCCCGGCAATGCCGTCGTCTGCGTGGTGTCGGATCACGGCTTCGTCAAGACCAGCAAATTGGTGAACCTGTTTGCGGCATTTCGCAGCGCCGGCCTGATCACCTTCGACGAGAAAAACAAACCCACGTCCTGGCAGGCGACGCCGTGGGCGGCAGGCGGATCGGCTGCGATTGTGATGAATCCCTCGGCGGGTCCAGAGGTTCGCTCTAAAGTGGCCGATCTGCTAAAGCGCCTGGCCGCCGATCCGGCCAATGGCATCGCACAGGTGCTCGACGCGGATGCGCTCCACACGCGCGGTGGATTTCCCGACGCTGCATATCTGGTGGACATGCAGCCGGGTTATTTCCTGGGCCGCGAGACCTCCGGGCCGCTGGTGACGGCGACCGCCACGGCGGGAATGCACGGCTATCTGCCCAGCCTTCCGGAGATGGCTTCGGCGTTCTTTATCGCTGGCGCGGGCATCGGGCGGGGGCGTTCGCTCGGTGAAATCGATATGCGCGATATCGCGCCGACCCTTGCTACGCTGCTGGGGGTTGCGCTGCCCGCTGCCGAAGGCAAGAGCCTTCCTGTAAGGGATCGCTAAGGCCTCTTCTAGAGTACAAGCCTCATTCCCGTACCGGCGCGTCCCGTGTTCCACTGAGGCTGGTTGGGGGTTCACGTGCCGGCAATTCGACGAAATCTGGTTCCGTTGCTGTGCATTGCATTCGTGGCAGCGGCGGTCGCTACGGGAATCTTCTACGGGCTGTTTGGCAGCAAGCTGCGTGACATCTCGAGCGGCACGCCGCGCAGCCCGATCGTGGTCGCGGCGCGCAATCTGGAACGGGGAGCGGTGCTGAAGGCGGAAGATGTCCGGTTATCCACCTGGAGCGGCGCGGAATTGCTGAAGGGCGGTTACACTACCGTCGATCAGGCGACCGGCAAGACAGTGTACAACCCGATGCTTGAAAACGAACCGGTGACGGAGGCTCGGGTGGCCTCAGCCGATGGCAGCCAGGGCATGGGGATTGCATC
>DATGGM010000160.1:0-32865 GCA_035308525.1 Bryobacteraceae bacterium | reverse complement strand
TGGCTGGCGATTAGGCCGTGTCGTCGATCCCTTTGGGCATCATTGGGAAATCGGCAAGCCCTTGCAGCCGGACGCTTAAGCCCCGGCCGAATAACCGCCGAATAACCAAAGTTAGTCGCTCGCGCGCCTGATCCGCATCCGCGCCCGCCCGGGCCCTATAATAAAGGTATCCCCATGCACCAGAAACTCAGTGAGCGTGTTGTCGATCTGAACCCTCGAGAAACGTCCGAATGGATCGAAGCGCTGGAACAGATCCTGGACGAAGAGGGACCCGATCGCACGGTGTTCCTGCTGGAGCGCCTTTCCGAGCAGGCGCGCGCCGCCGGCATCGACGTTCCCATCCACCTCAACACGCCCTACGTCAACACCATTCGCCCTGAGGAAGAGGTCCCCTACCCCGGCGACCGCGCCATGGAACGCCGCATCAAGAGCCTGACCCGTTGGAACGCCATGGCCATGGTCGTGCGCCAGAACAAGTACGATCCCGGCATCGGCGGCCATATCTCCACTTACGCCTCCCTGGCTACCCTGCTCGAAGTCGGCTTCAACCATTTTTTTCACGCGCATTACGGCGACCAGCCCGGCGACCTGATCTACTTCCAGGGCCACGCTTCGCCTGGCATCTACGCCCGCGCATTTCTCGAAGGCCGCCTCACCGAAGAGCATCTGCGCAATTTCCGCCATGAGCTGCGCGATCATCCCGGCCTGTCCTCCTACCCGCATCCCTGGCTGATGCCCGATTTCTGGCGCTTCCCCACCGTCTCCATGGGCCTGGGCCCCATCAATTCCATCTATCAGGCGCGCTTCATGCGCTACATGGAAAATCGCGGCCTCATCCCCGTCACGCCGCGCAAGATCTGGGCGTTCCTCGGCGACGGCGAGATGGACGAGCCCGAATCCATGGGCTCGCTCACGCTGGGCTCCCGCGAGCGGCTCGATAACCTGATCTTCGTCATCAACTGCAACCTGCAGCGCCTGGATGGCCCTGTGCGCGGTAACGGCAAAATCATCCAGGAGCTGGAAGCCGCCTTCCGCGGCGCCGGATGGAAGGTGATCAAGGTCATCTGGGGCGGCGACTGGGATCCGCTCCTGGCCCGCGACTCCAACGGCCTGCTGCAGAAGCGCATGAATGAAGTCGTGGACGGCGAGTGGCAGACGTACGTCACCAAGGACGGCGCCTACTTCCGCAAAAATTTCTTCGGCAAATATCCCGAGCTGCTCGATTTGGTCGCGCACCTCAGCGACGATCAGCTCATGCGCCTGCGCCGCGGCGGGCACGACCCCAAGAAGGTCTATAACGCCTACCAGGCGGCCATCGAGAACAAGGGCTCGCCCACCCTGATCCTGGCGCAGACCATCAAGGGTTATGGGCTGGGTGAAGCCGGCGAGGGCCGCAACATCACCCATCAGCAGAAGAAGCTGAACGAGCAGGAAATCCAGCACTTCCGTTCGCGGTTCGAGATCCCCATTCCCGATGAAGCCGCGCGCAACGCGTCCTTCTACCGCCCGCCCGACGATAGCCCCGAGATGGCCTATCTCCACGAGCGCCGCCGCCAGCTCAGCGGCTACATGCCCAGCCGTTCCTTGCCCGCCGCCAAGGTGGAAGCCCCCCCGCTCGAGTATCTGGCCGAATCGCTGTCCGGCTCGCAGGGCCGCGAAGTGTCCACCACCATGGCCTTCGTCCGCATCCTGACCCTGCTGCTCAAGAGCGAATCGCTCGGCAAGCGCGTCGTCCCCATCATTCCCGACGAAGCCCGCACGTTCGGTATGGAGTCCCTGTTCCGCCAGTTCGGTATCTACGCCAGCAAGGGACAGCTCTACAAGCCGCACGATGCCGAAATGTTTCTCTATTACAAGGAATCCAAGGACGGGCAGATCCTTGAGGAAGGCATCACCGAAGCCGGATCCATGGCGTCCTTCACCGCCGCGGGCGCCGCCTACACGAACTACTGCGTCGAGATGATCCCGTTCTTCGTGTACTACTCCATGTTCGGATTCCAGCGCGTCGGCGATCTGATCTGGGCCTTCGCCGATGCCCGCGGCAAGGGCTTCCTCATGGGCGGCACCGCCGGCCGCACCACGCTTGCCGGCGAAGGCTTGCAGCACCAGGATGGCCACAGCGTGGTGCTCGCCAGCACCGTGCCCACCTGCGCTACCTACGATCCCGCCTACGCTTACGAGATCGCCGTCATCGTGCAGGATGGCATCCGCCGTATGTACCAGGAGCAGGAAGATCTGTTCTATTACCTGACGCTCTACAACGAAAACTACCCCATGCCGCCCATGCCGGAAGGCGTCGCCGAAGGTATCCTGAAAGGCATCTACCGCTTCCGCGCCGCCCCGGAAGGCCCGGCCAAGGTACAGCTCTTCGGCAGCGGACCCATCCTGAATGAAGCGCTGCGCGCGCAGGACATCTTATCCCGGAAGTACGCCGTGCCCGCCGATGTCTGGAGCGTCACCAGCTACAACGAGCTGCGCCGCAATGCCCTGCAGGCCGAGCGCTGGAACCGCCTGCATCCCGATCGGCCGGCCCGGCAGACTTACATCCAGCAGGCCCTGACCGGCGCCGCCGGACCCATCGTGGCCGCCACCGATTACATGAAGATCGTGCCCGACCAGGTCGCCCCCTGGCTCTCCGGCCGCCTGGAAACGCTGGGCACCGACGGCTTCGGCCGCAGCGACAATCGCGAATATCTGCGCCGCCACTTCGAAATCAACGCCGAGTCCATCGCCGCCGCCGCCCTCTCCCGCCTGGCGCGCGACGGCCAGTTCCCCATGGACCGGGCTATCGCCGCATTCGCCGAACTCGGCGTCAAAACCGAAGGCATCGATCCCGCGCGCGCCTGAAGCGTTGCTCTACGGCTGTTCCGGAGGCAGCACCCGCACATTCACCGCTTCCGGCTTCCGATAAGGATCCAGCATCGTCTCCACCGACACGCGGTCCCCCGCCTGGATCGCCTCCCGCTTGATCTTCTTCGCTCCCGCATAATAGTGCGTCTTATGCGTGCAGGAGATCTCCAGATCGTCCTCGTCCCGGCGCGCCAGCGTCAGTGTGGCCGAATCGATGTGCCGCACCGTGCCCGTAAAGCTCGCCGGCGGCAGCTTCACCTCTTGCCCCAACGCACAGCACGCCGCGCATAACATTACAAACAGCACCCTCATCCCAGTCCAGTTTATCCCGCCGCGCGACTCTGTTATCTTAGCGGCGTGGATGTCCCCGCCTATCTCGCCCGCATTGCCTACCACGGACCACTCTACCCATCCCCCGACACCCTGCGCGGCCTGCATCTGGCGCATCTCTACACGGTGCCCTTCGAGAATCTCGATATTCACCTCGGCCGGCCGCTCTCCCTCGACGTCCCGGCCCTGTTCGATAAAATCGTCACCCGCCGCCGCGGAGGGTTCTGCTACGAATTGAACGGCCTGTTCTGCGCGCTCCTGCGCGAGTTGGGATTCCCCGTCATCATGCTCTCCGCCGAAGTCGCGCGCCCCGACGGCGGCTACAGCCCCGCGTACGATCACCTGGCGCTGCGCGTCGATCTGGAACATCCCTGGCTGGTGGATGTCGGGTTCGGCGATGGGTTCCGCCGGCCCCTGCGCCTCGATCAGGACGGGAGCCAGCCGCAGGACGACTTCACGTACCTCATCGCGCCGGAAGGCGCATACCGTATCCTGCGGCGTCGCGGCCCCGGCGCCGACTGGACGCCCCAATTCCGCTTCACCCTCCAGCCGCATTCCCTGTCCGATTTCGCCGCCCGCTGCCTCTTTCATCAGACTTCCCCCGAATCCCACTTCACCCGGAACCGTATCTGTACCCTCGCCACGCCCGCCGGGCGCGTCACGCTCAGCGGCATGCGCCTCATCGTCAGCGGTGCCGGCCGGGTGGAAAGCCTGCTCACTAGTCCCGAAGAATACGCCGCCGCCTTACGCCGGCACTTCGCGGTGATAGAATAACGGTTCAGCTTCCCGGGAGGCATTTTTCCGTGGCGTCATTCATCCAGAACCAGTTCGACAGCAACGTAGTCACCACCTCTGTCGACTACGTCTTCAACTGGGCGCGTAAGTCCGCCCTCTGGCCGCTCACCTTCGGCCTCGCCTGTTGCGCTATCGAGATGATCGCTTCGAGCACCTCCCGCTTCGATATCGCGCGCTTCGGCGCCGAAGTCTTTCGCCCCAGCCCCCGCCAGTCCGACCTCATGATCGTGGCCGGCACCGTAACCCTCAAGATGGGCCCCGTCCTCAAGCGCATCTGGGATCAGATGCCCGACCCCAAATGGTGCATCTCCATGGGAGCCTGCTCCAGCGTCGGCGGACCATTCAACACCTATGCGGTCCTGCAGGGAGTCGACAAGATCGTGCCCGTCGACGTTTACGTGACCGGCTGCCCGCCGCGTCCCGAAAACCTGTTCTACGCACTGCTCAAGCTGCAGGACAAGATCGATCAGATGACCACCCTGGTGAAGAGGCCCACCGAAGTGCGCCTCGACGAATCCATGCTCGCGCAGTTCAAGGAGCAGGTCATGATCGCCCAGATCCAGAAGCCCGCGTAGTGTTCTACAAAGACTCCCGCAACATCTATCGCGCCCGGCCCCTGGAAAGTTTTGCCTGGCTGGACCACGGATTCGGCACCCGCCACGCGGCCGGCCCGCCGGACCGCCTCGCCACCCTGCACCAGATCCACTCCGCCATCTGCGTGCCTGCGCGCGGCCGCACCGGCCTCCTCGGTGATGGCGACGCCTTGCTCGACAACACACCCGGAAATTTCCTGGCCGTCAAGACGGCGGACTGCATCCCCATCCTCCTGGTCGATGAAGAGCACCGCGCCGTGGCCGCCGTGCATGCCGGATGGCGCGGTACCGTGAGCCGCATCGCGGCCGCCGCGGTGCGCATGATGCAGGAAGAATTCCGCGCGCGCCCCGGCGGCCTGCACGCCGCTATAGGACCCGGCATCGGAAAATGCTGCTACCAGGTCGGCGCGGACGTCGCCGCGCAGTTCGGTGAATCCGGATCCTGCCACCTCGACCTCGTGGAGGCCAATCGCCTCCAGTTGCTGGACGCCGGCGTTCCCGTCGCCCACATCTATGCCGCGCGCCTTTGCACCAGGTGCGGCGTCCACGATTTCCATTCCTTTCGCCGTGATAAAGAGCACTCCGGACGCATGTTTTCTTTCGTAGGCATCGCGTGATGAAACTGCGCGCCATTTGTCAAGCACTCCATCTCGCATCTTTGCAACTCGATGCAAAAGTGTTGACACTTCCGTTACAGGTCTGTTAACCTCCCTCCGTTAGCATGAGACAAGCTCCCGCCCTTTCGCTCGGAAAACCCCCCGAAATCCTGCTGGTCGACGACAACCGGCAAGGCTTGATCGCCCGTAAATCGCTGCTCCAGGAACTTGGATGCAACATCTCCACCGCCACCAATGCAGATGAGGCTTTGGACCTCGTCAACAGCCGGAAATTCGACGTGGTCGTGACCGACTACAAGATGCCCCGTATGGACGGCATCGAGCTCATCAAGCGCATTCGCGGCGTGGAGCCCGGCGCGCGCATCATTCTGCTGTCCGGATTCGTCGAACCGCTCGGCCTCACCGAACAGACCACCGGCGCGGACGTGGTGATCGCCAAAAGCGCGGGCGAGGTCGGCCAGTTGACGCGTTCGGTCAAGCGGCTGCTGACCCAGCCGGCCCGCAAGCCCGCCGCCTCCGCCGAGGCGCCCCGTCTCAAAGCCAAAGCCAAACACGTGTAGGCCGCCTTTGCTCCGCTCCCGGCGCGTCCTCGCCCTGTTCTTACTCCTTGCCGTCCTCGGCCTGGCTCAGGGACCCGCGCCTATCTCCTACACGGTCCGCATTCCAGCCCCGCAGACCCACTACGTTGAGGTGGAAGCGCGCGTCCCTACCGCCGGCCAGGCCCATGTCGAATTGATGATGGCCGTCTGGACTCCCTACGTGATCCGCGAGTACGCCAAAAACCTGGAGGCCGTCGTCGCCCGCGCCACCGATGGCCGCCCGCTCGCTATCGAGAAATCGCGCAAGAACCGCTGGCGCATCCAAACCGCCGGCGCGGATGCCGTCGTCGTTTCTTACCGCGTCTACTGTCACGTCATGCACGTTCAGGACAACTGGGTCGACGCCGAATTCGCCCTCCTCAATGGTGCGTCCACATTTCTCACCCTCGCCGATCGCACGGCCCGTCCGCACGACGTGCAGCTGGTCCTGCCGCCCGCCTGGAAATCCAGCTTGACCGGCATGCCCTCCGTGCCCGGCGCTCCGCACCATTACCGCGCGCCGGACTACGAAACCTTGGTCGATTCCCCCATCGTCGCCGGCAACCCCGCCGTGCACCAATTCACCGTGGAGGGCAAGCCGCATTTCCTGGTCGACGTCGGCGAGGATGGCGTGTTCGACGGTCAGCGTGCCGCCGGCGATCTGGCCCGCATCGTTCGCCAGGATGCCCGGCTCTGGGGCGGTCTGCCCTACGACAAATATCTGTTCCTGAACATCCTCACCGGCGGAGGCGGCGGCATGGAGCACGGCAACTCCACCGCCCTCATGTCCACCCGGTGGTCGACGCGCGCGCCCGACACTTATCTCCGCTGGCTGGATGTCGCCAGCCACGAGTTCTTTCACGCCTGGAACGTCAAGCGGCTGCGCCCCGCCGAGTTCACGCCCGGCGAGTACGAGACCGAGCCGTACACCACCAGCCTGGGCATCGCCGAAGGCTTCACCAGCTACTATGGGCCCCTCATCGTTCGCCGCGCCGGCCTCTCCAGTGAAGACCAGTTCCTCGCCGGCCTTTCCCGCATGATCCAAGAGCTGCAAACCGCTCCCGGCCGCCTCGTCCAGTCGCTCTCCATGTCGTCCTTCGATACCTGGATCAAGTTCTACCGCCCCGACGAGAACTCCGTCAACACCGCCATCAGCTACTACACTAAAGGCGCCGTAGCGGCCTTTCTGCTGGATGCTCGCGTGCGCGCCGCCACCCGCGGCGCCAAGTCGCTCGACGATGTCATGCGCCTCGCCCTTGCCCGCAATCCCGTCGCGCGTGGATACACGCCCGCTGCGTTTCGCGCCGCCGCCTCCGAAGTGGCTGGAACCGATCTCGGCGCCTGGTTTACAAAAGTGTTCGACTCGACCGCCGAAATCGATTACCGCGAGGCATTGGAATGGTTCGGTCTGCGCTTCGCCGCCGAAACCTCGGGCCGCCGCGCCTGGCTCGGTGCCGTTACGCGGGAGCAGGATGGCCGCCTGGTGGTCTCATCCATTCCGCGCGGCACGCCTGCCTGCGAAGCCGGCCTGGATACCGGCGACGAAATCGTAGCCTTCAATGATTTCCGCGTCCGTCCCGACGAGTGGGACCGCCGGTTGGATAACTACCGCCCGGGCGACCGCCTGTGCCTGCTGATATCTCGCCGCGGCCGCCTCATCCCCATCGAAGTGACTCTCGGCAGCGACCCAGCGCCCTCCTGGACGCTCGAAATCGCCGATCCCGCCTCACCCCATCGCGCGGCCTGGTAACCTTGCCGCAAGAATTCCCGCCAATCGCAGCGCCTTCCTCGCCGTGGTGCTCAGCGGTATCGATCCCACCTTCGCAATCGCCACCCACCGCAGCGGACGCGGCGCACGCCTCACCTTTCCTGCCTGCACCGCGATTCGATATCGGTGATGCGTGATCGTATGGCGAAAAGTCCCGATATCGCGCGCCCCCTCTAACGCCGGAACCTGCTCCGGCGCGGGCAATTCCCAGAATCCCGCCAGGCGCCGGTCTCCCGCGTCCCGCTGCCACAACAGAATCCGTCCCCGCCGTTCCACCACCACCAACCCTGCATCGATCTTCACCGCCACCGTCTTCCGCGGCTTCACCGGCAGCTGCGCCACGCGTCCTTCTTGGCGCGCCGCGCATCCCTTGGCGAGCGGGCAGATTCCGCAGCGCGGCGCGCGCGGCAGGCACACCGTCGCCCCCAGTTCCATCAGCGCCTGGTTGAACTCGCCCGCCCGCCGCCGGTCCAGCCAGCCTTGCGCGATATCCCGAAACCGTCCCCGTGTGGCCGCCGCGCCAATGTCCGCCGCGTCGTTGGTCACCCGCGCGATCACTCGCAGAACGTTGCCGTCCACCACCGCATGCGGCAGTCCGAACGCGATGCTCGATATGGCCGCCGCCGTATAGTCGCCCACCCCCGGCAGTTCCCGGATCGTCTCGTATGTCTTGGGAAAACCGTCCGCCACCAGTCGCGCGGCCTTGTGCAGATGGCGCGCGCGCGAATAATACCCCAGCCCGCTCCACCACGCCAGCACCTCCTGTTCGGACGCAACGGCCAGCGCCGCGGCGTTCGGAAAGCGCTCCAGGAACCGCTCGTAATAAGGGATCACCGCCTCCGCGCGGGTCTGCTGCAGCATCACCTCCGATACCCAGATTCGATAAGGGTCCGTAGTGCTCCGCCACGGAAGATCGCGGTGCCGGGCGTCGTACCAGGCGAGCAGACGAGGCGCGATCCAACCCGGATGAATGCGAGTCATTCCAGCGTTTCAATCCACTCGGCAATCACCCGCAGCTGATCCGGGCGCAGATCCAGCGGCTCGAATTCCGGATTGAGCGGCAGCAGCCGGATCTCTTCGTGCTGCCACTCATCTTCTCCGGCAAACGACTTCCTGCTGGTGTACTTCTTCACCGTGTACTTCTCATGCGCGCCGATCACTTCCACCAGCACGATCTTGCCCTGCCGCGACCCCACCACCGGCGCGCGAAAAATGTTCAGGCTGCCGTCCGGGATGCGCGGCTCCATCGACCGTCCCACCACGTGCGCCACGAACATCCCGTCGGTCAGGCGCAGGTGCTCCGGAACGCGCACGCAGTCTTCCTCTTCTACTTGTTCTTCCGCGCCGAATTTGCCGGCCGCCGCGCGCAGCGTGTACAGCGGCAGGTGCGTGCGAAACCGCTCCACCACCAGGGGCTCCACGTGTTCTTCGAAGAGGCGGTCCGCCACGCGCGAGAAGGAATCCACCGCCACCGCTTCCCGGTCCGAAACCCGCAGCACGTGCGAAAGCGAATCCTCCCACGATTCGAGCAATCCGCGCGCACCCATCTCCGCGATCTTGTCCCGGAAATCCTGCTCCAGCGCCGCCAGGTACTCCGCGTCTTCCGGCTTGGCCAGATCTTCCCAGTGCGTCCGCAGCCGCAGGGCGTGCCGGGGCGATTCCCGATCCGCATCCACCAGCAGCACTCCCACGTCGTGCACCGGCTGCCCCGGCAGCGCCAGCTGTAGCAGGACAAACTCCCCCCGCGCCCGCACGCTTATGGGAATTACAGCCGCACGCGGCATTCTCTGTCCTTATCGCCCAAAGAAAGTCTAACCGGCCTCAGGGCGCAAACGGATAATATCCCTTGCGAAACCGGATCCTCACACCCGGCAAATCCGGCACCACCACCTTGATGCTCCGGAACTGCTTCGCGCTGCCCGGTCCCACGTCCGGCACGTACCGCAAGATGTACTGTGTCGTCACTTCTCCGGCAATCGCCGCGATCGCGTGGAAGATTCCGCCCGATATCTCCGATGCGTACGCTCCCATGCCCACCGTCAGCGCGTAGTTGCCGTCGTCGGACGGATGCGAGAGGTATCCGTCCACGTCCGAGTACAGGTTGTTCAGCGGGTATTCCACGCGCCCGCCCGTCTCGCTCGTCATCCTTCTTAGATTCTCGTCGCCTTCGCTCGAGAATCCGAACGACACCGTGCTCATCCCGTAAATCGTCACCAGGTTGCGCTGCGCGATCTCGATCACTTCGTTCAGGCTCTTCTTGCTGGCGTTATCGTGCCCGTCCCCGATCACGATCAGTACCCGCCGCGGATCGTACGGCTCGCCTTCCACCAGTTGCCGGTTCATGCACGCCATGTAAATCGCGTCGTACAGCGCCGAGCCGCCTCCCGGCTTCAGCTTGCGCAGCTTCTCCACCAGCTTGTCGGATTCCGTCGTCGTATTGACCTGCAGCTCCGCCTCGTTGGCGTATGAAATAAGATAGCCGCTGTACTTCTTATCGCCCGGCAGCAGGTTCAGCACCAGCTCGATCGCCGCATCCTGGTACTTGGCCCAATGCACCCGCGTGTTGTTGCTCAGATCGATCAGAAAGCCCACCACCACCGGCTGGTTGCGGTCGCGGCTGAAGAACTCGATGCGTTGCTCCTTGCCTTCGTCCAGGATCTTGAAATCCTTGGCCTCCAGGTTCGAGACGAAACGTCCCTTGTCGTCCGTCACCGTGACCGGCACGATCACCTCGTTCACCTGGACCTTGATCGGCTTCCGAGCTTTGTCGGTTTGCGCCAGCGCCAGTGAAGCCAGCGCCAGCAACAGGGAAATGCGCGCCACCATGAAGATTACCGTTGCCCTATTCTAACAGTTGAGAGCTTGCGAAATTGGTAGCGCCTGAAAGAACCGCAATCGCAGCTATAATGGTCGCCTGCGCGTGAGCCTGCGCGTGCAGCCGACCCGTCGATGAGATCCCTCCTGCGAACTGCACTCCGGCTTTTCGCCTTCACCTGTGCGTGCCTGCCGCTCGCCGCGCAACCCAGGTTTCGTCCGGAGGATTTATTTCGCGTACGCCGGGCCTGAAGAAGCACGTCGGTGTCTTGGAGCGGGCGGGGCTCGTCACCACGGAAAAGGTCGGGCGCGATGAGGGCGGCCACGACGGAAAGAATCATCGGCATCATGGTGGCCGGCAATCTTGTTTTCAGGCTGCCGCTTTACCGCTGCACCCGCCCCGAGCCCCCGCCTTCCATCAACTGCCGCACTTCCGCTACGCTGAACCGGTTGAAGTCTCCCGGAATCGAATGCTTTAAACAGCTCGCCGCCACCGCGAATTCCAGCGCTTCCTCGGGGCCCTCCAGCGCCTGCAGCCCGTAGATCAGTCCGCCGGCGAAGGCGTCGCCTCCACCCACCCGGTCCACGATATGCGTGATCTCGTAATGCCGGCTCACCCGGAACACCTCCCGGTCGTCCAGGCATGCCGACCATCCGTTGTGCGACGCGCTGCGCGATTCCCTGAGCGTGATCGCGATCATCCGCAGGTTGGGAAACTCCGCCAGCACCTTGCCCGTCAGCGCCTGGTACTGCGCGCGATCCAGCTCGCCTGACTCCACGTCCACCGGCGCTTGAATGCCCAGCGCCTTCTGGCAGTCTTCCTCGTTGGCTATGGCCACATCCACAAGTTGCACCAGCTCGCGCATCACTTCGCTCGCCGGCTTGCCCCACTTCCACAGGTTCTTGCGATAGTTCAGGTCGCATGAAACAGTGATGCCCTTGGCCCGCGCCGCGCGCGCCGCCTCCAGCGACAGGTCCGCGGCCGATGCGCTGATCGCCGGAGTGATCCCCGTCACATGGAACCAGCCGCAGCCCGCCAGCGCCGCGTCCCAATCCACATCGCCAGGTTTCGCTAACGCCACCGAGCTGTAGTCCCGGTCGTAGACTACCTTGGAAGCCCGCTGGTTCGCGCCTGTCTCCACGTAATACACCGGCATGCGCCCGCGTGCCCGCCGAATGTACGAGGTGTCCACGCCGAACCGCCGCAGCTCCGCAACCGCCGCATCGGCAATCGGATTGTTCGGCGGCAGCAGCGTCACGTAGCGTGCCGGTGCGCCGAACGTCGCCAGCGCCACCGCCACATTAGCTTCGCCTCCGCCGAAAGTCGCCACGAATTGCGGCGACTGCAGAAACCGCTCGAATCCCGGCGGCGCCAGCCGCAGCATGATCTCGCCGAAAGTGACCGTGGTCTGGATGGCTACTCCTTCACCGCCACCACGTCCACCGCGAATCCGGCGTCCATCGAAGGCAGTCCTTGAAACGGCAGCATGGTTCCCGCCGGCGGACGCGCCCGGTCGTAGAACTCCCCGCGAATCTTGCGCACCTGCTCCGAGATCCGCGACGACAGCGGATACGAGCTCGCGAACGCCACTTCGTGCAGCGAGCCGCCCTCCTGCGCCAGCGACTTCTGCAGCCGCTCGAATGCCAGCCGCGCGTCGGCATCCTGGAATCCGAAGGCTTCCTGGCTGCCCGTCAGAATCACTTTGGGCGCGCCGATCAGCACCACTTGCGAAAACTGCGGCGAGGGTCCCAGCCCTTCCGGATTCATTACGTGTATCGCTGTGCCCGTATTCCAGCGCAGCCGCGCCACCGCCTCGCATTCCGCTACCGCGTGCGTGGGCGCCCGCTGCACTTGCACGAAATTGAGCGCCGCGCTGGAATACCGGGTTCCCACCAGCCGCCGCACGTCCCCGAATTGATCGAGCGAGCTCACGAAACACGTCACCCGCGCCACGTCCTCCGGCTCCGAGCCCGCCGCTTTCACCGCCGTCGCCAGCCGCCCCAGTGATTGCTCCGCCAGCGGCAGCACCGGGCCCAGCGGCTCCTCCGCCGTGGCTCCCTGGCCCGAAATGTACACCAGGCCGTAATCGTTCACCGCCTTCTTGGCCACCGCCGTCGATTCCATCACTACCTGCGCCGCCTCCAGCGGCAGCGCACCCACCTGCACCACGCTCAGCACCGGCAGGTTCAACCTGTGTTCGGTGAAAGCCTCGCTCACCAGCTCGCGCACCCGCCGCAGGTCGCCGCTGCCTGACACGAAAGCGCGCAGCTTCACCACCGTCGCGCCATTGGTCGAATGCAGCAGCCACTTCAGTGCATCGCGCGTCTGTTGCGAAAGCAGTCCTTTGGCGGAAAGCGGCGTGACTTGAAACACCAGCCGGCGGGTCTCCGCCGTGATGGCGCTGGGGGGATCCTTAGGAAGTTGCAGGACCTGCGTCTCTTCCTCTTTTTTCTTCTTCCCCCAGGACGAGAGCGTCACCGCCAGCGCGCCAGATAGCGCCAGCAGCCAGATCCTTCGCATGGCAGCCACGATTGTATCAGACCGCCGCCGCTGTGCTATCCTGATCGTAGGTGGCGTTCGCCGGGCACATCGGAGATGCAACTGATGTGCAGCGGAAAAAAAAACGAAACAAACCCAATTTCCCCTCCCATCCACCAGCCAATATGGTATGCTTGACCTGTGATCCCCGGTCCGCATCTGGATGCCGCTTCCACAGTTCCCCTTTATAAGCAGCTTTATGAATACTTTAGCGGCCTCATCCAATCTGGCAATCTAACCAAAGGCGAGCGCCTCCCAGCCACTCGTGAATTGGCTGGCTCACTTGGACTGAACCGGACTACTGTCTCCGCCGCCTACGAGCTCCTCGAGTCCGCCGGCTACATCACCGGCCAGGTGGGCCGCGGCAGCTTCGTCGCCGGCCGCACCGCTGAAGCCGGCCCCCTCGATTGGAGCCACTTGATCAAGGGCTCGGCCGATACCGTGCCGCCCTACGCTGCGCCGTCCGGCCCGGGCGCCATCAGCTTCGCCACCTCCCGCCCCTCGGAACAGCTCTTCCCGCTCGACGCTCTGCGCGCCAGCTGCGAAGAGGTCATGGCCGGACCCGACTTCGCCCACGTTCTGCAACTCGGCTCCCCCAGCGGATACGAGCCGCTCCGCCGCTACCTTCTTGATGCCGCCCGCGCCGAAAACCTGGCCGCTCCCGACGACGACCTCATCATCACCAACGGCTGCCAGCAGTCCCTCGACCTGATTGGTCGCGTCCTGCTGCACCCCGGCGATAAAGTCGTCGTTGAAGACCCGGTCTACCCCGGACTCAAAAGTCTCTTCCTGGAAGCCGGCGCGCAGCTCATCGGCGTCCCTGTCGGCCCGCACGGCGTCGATGTCGAAATGCTCCAGGCCGCCTTGGAACGCGAGCGTCCGCGCCTGGTCGTGGTGACGTCCAACTTCCAGAACCCCACCGGCGCTACGCTGCCCGTCGCCGCCCGCGCCGCCGTGCTGCGCGCCGCGCAATCCGCCGGCGTACCCCTGGTCGAAAACGATATCTACGGCGACCTGCGCTATGCCGGCGACGACTTGCCGCCCATCAAGTCCGCGGGCGGAAGGCACGTCGTCCTGTTGCGCAGCTTCTCTAAAATCACCTTCCCCGGCCTGCGCGTAGGCTGGGTGCTCGGCCCGCGTCCGTTGATCGCGCGCCTCGCGCAATCCAAGCAGCTCGCCGACCTGCACACCGATCAGCTTTCCCAAGCCGTGCTTCTGCGCTTCGCCCAGTCCGGACGCATGGCCGCGCATCGCACGCACATGCTGCAAGCCGGAGCCGAGCGCCTCGCCGCGGTCCTCGAAGCCTGCGGCCGTCACCTGCCCGCCGGATCGCGCGTCACGCGTCCTCAGGGCGGCATGAATTTGTGGGTGCGTCTTCCCGAGCCGCTGGACGCCAGTGAATTGCTGTCCCGCGCGCACCGCGAAAATGTCTCGTATCTGCCGGGCAAATACTTCGCGGTCTCGCGCTTCGATCCCGGCTCCCTGCGTCTGAGCTTCGCCGGCCTGACGCCGGACGAGATCCGCCGGGGCCTGGCCACCCTGGGAACGATTTTTGCAGGCGAGCTGGAGAGAACCCGGTCCAACGCCCCGCTGGAACCAGCTCTAGCGATGGTTTAAAGCCACTGAAGGAGTGTTTATGTTCCTCGACGAAACGTTTCGCGTCAAAGTAGGCCTCGCCGAAATGCTCAAGGGCGGGGTCATCATGGATGTCACCAACGCCGAGCAGGCCCTCATCGCCGAGAAAGCCGGCGCTGCCGCAGTCATGGCCCTGGAGCGCGTGCCCGCCGATATCCGTAAAGAAGGCGGCGTGGCCCGCATGGCGCCCATCAACAAGATCCGCGAGATCATGCAGACCGTCAGCATCCCCGTAATGGCCAAGGCCCGCATCGGTCACTTCATGGAAGCCCGCATCCTTGAGGCGCTGGGCGTCGATTACATCGACGAGAGTGAAGTCCTCACCCCCGCCGACGAGGAGCATCACATCGCCAAGCGCGACTTCAAGGTGCCCTTCGTGTGCGGCGCGCGCAACCTGGGCGAAGCCCTGCGCCGTATCGCCGAAGGCGCGGCCATGATCCGCACCAAGGGCGAAGCCGGCTCCGGCAACATCGTGGAAGCCGTGCGCCACATGCGCACTATCCAGAAGCAGATGAAGCAGCTCACCGTGCTGGGCAAGGAAGAACTGGTGCACGCCTCCAAAGAACTGCAAGCCCCGCTCGAGCTGGTGGAATGGGTCGCCGAGCACGGCAAGCTGCCCGTCCCCAACTTCTCTGCCGGCGGCATCGCCACCCCCGCCGACGCCGCCCTGGTCATGCAGTTGGGCGCGGAGGCCACTTTCGTCGGCTCCGGAATCTTCAAATCGTCCGACCCCGACGCGCGCGCCCGCGCCATCGTCCGCGCCACCACTTATTACAAGGATCCCGGCAAGCTGCTCGAAGCCAGCGAAGAGCTCGGCATGGCCATGCCCGGCCTGGATGTCTCCAAGATCCCCGAAGGCGAGCTGCTCCAGACCCGAGGCTGGTAAATGAAGAAGGTGGGTATCCTCTCCCTGCAGGGAGACTTCGAAGCCCACGGGCGCACGCTCACCGCTCTCGGTGCCCAGCCGGTCTTCGTGCGCTCCGCCGGCGGCCTGCAACAGCTCGATGGCCTGATCATCCCCGGCGGCGAGAGCACCACCATGCTCAAGCTGCTGCACGCCGAGAAGCTGCTCGCCCCGCTGGCCGATTTTGGCAAGCGCCGCCCGATCTTCGGTACGTGCGCCGGCGCCATCCTGCTCGCCGCCGGCGTTTCGCATCCCGATCAGGAGAGCCTCGGCCTGCTGGATATCGATGTCGAGCGCAACGCCTACGGCCGCCAGATCGATAGCCACGTCGCCCACCTCACCCCCGAAGCCGAGTTCGCTGCCCGCACGCATCCCGGCGAGATGGAAGCCGTCTTCATCCGCGCCCCTGTAATCCGCCGCGTCGGGCCGCGCGCCCGCGTCCTGGCGCGCTACCAGGGCGACCCCGTGCTGGTGGAACAAGGCCCGCATCTGGTCGCAACCTTTCACCCCGAGCTGACCGCCGATTCGCGCGTCCACGGCCTTTTCCTCTCTAAGCTATGAAGCCCCGCGTCCTCTTTATGTGCCTCGGCAACTCCTGCCGCAGCCAGATGGCCGAGGGCTTCGCGCGCGCGTACGGCGCCGACGTCATGATCCCCGCCAGCGCCGGCCTTGCGCCCGCCTTCATGGTGGCCCCCGACACCGTTCGCGCCATGGACCAAAAGAACATCGACCTCCGCGATCATTTCCCCAAAAGCCTCAAGCAACTCTCCCGTTCCCAGTTCGACCTGATCGTCAACATGAGCGGTTATGAACTGCCGCCCGAAGTCACCACCCCCGTGCGCCGCTGGGACGTCCCCGACCCCATCGCCGAGGACTACGAAACCCACTGCCAGATCCGCGATGAGATTGAAACTCTGGTAATGGCGCTGATCCTCGAGCTGCGCCGCCGCGGCACGCTAACATCGTAGTCAGTGGATCAATTCGCCTTCGACTTCGCCCCCGCCCGCCGCATCTACTCCGTAGCCGAGCTGAACTCCGCCATCCGCGCGACGCTCGAGAGCGAATTCCCGGATGTGTGGGTCGCGGGCGAAATCTCCGGCGTCAAGCTGGCCACTAGCGGCCAATACTACTTCACGCTGAAGGAGCGCGAAGCCCAGGTCCGCGCCGTAGCCTTCCGCTCCGCGCACCGCTACTGGAAAGTCAAGCCTCAGGATGGCCTGGCCGTGCTGGCGCGCGGACGTATCGATGTATTCGAAGCCCGCGGCGAATATCAGCTCATCGTGGAAGTACTCGAGCCGCAGGGACACGGCGCGCTGCAGCTCGCCTTCGAGCAGCTCAAGAAAAAGCTGGCGGAGGAAGGCCTGTTCGACCCGGCCCGCAAACGCGCCCTGCCGCGCTATCCCCGCCGCATCGGCATCGTCACATCTCCCCGTGGCGCGGTCATCTCCGACATGGTACAGATCCTCTCGCGCCGCTCCCCCGGCCTCCACATCCGGCTGTTCCCCGCGCTGGTGCAGGGCGAAGGCTCCGTGGAGGAGCTCTGCCGCGGCCTCGACTATTTCAGTCGCAGCGGTTGGCCCGAGCTGGTGATCCTGGCCCGCGGCGGCGGCTCGCTCGAAGACCTCTGGAGCTTCAACGAAGAAGCGCTGGCCCGTGCCATCGCCCGCTGCGCCGTCCCGGTGGTCTCCGCCGTAGGCCACGAAACCGATGTGACCATCGCCGATTTTGTGGCCGACCTGCGCGCGCCCACCCCGTCCGCCGCGGCCGAGCTGGTCGTGCGCACCCGCCAGGAGCTGCTCGATCTGGTCTCCGGCCGCGAGCAGAAACTCCTCCACGCCGTCCGCTATCAACTGGCGGTGACCCGGCGCCGCTGGCAGCAGTACGGCATCGAGCGTCCGCTTGGGTTATTGCACCGCGCCATCGGCCGGCAGGCCCAGCGCGTCGATGAGCTGGAATTTCGCCTGCGCGACCGCCTGCGTACGCTGCTCGAGCGGCACGCCCGCGCCCAGCGCGCCCTGGCCGCCCGGCTCCGCTATTTCGATCTGCGCCCGCGCTTCGCGGCCGACCGCCGCCGCCTGGACGCCGCCCGCGACGCCGCCTCTCAGTCCGTCCGCTGGCAGCTCGCGCGCCGCCGCGCCGCCGTCGAACAGCTGTCCGCCAAGCTCTCGCAACTCAGCCCACTGCTCATCCTCGAGCGCGGCTATGCCATCGTCACCAATCCGTCCGGCGGCATCATCAAGGACAGCGCCGCTTCCCCCCCAGGCTCCTCCATCCAGGTGCGCCTTGCAAAGGGGCGTCTTGATGCTAAAGTATCAAAGAGCACCTGAACCATCTGTGTTTATGAACTTGCGGAATGCAGCGATGGCGGCTAGAATCAGGAGTTTGCGATAGTCCAGGAGGAATTAATGGCATCAATCGCCGAGCGAGTAAAGCAGATTATTGTTGAGCAACTGGGTGTGGACGAAGCTCAGGTAGAGGACAACGCGTCATTCGTGGACGACCTGGGCGCCGATTCGCTCGACATCGTGGAGCTGGTCATGGCCTTTGAAGAAGCCTTCGAGCTGGAAATTCCCGACGAGGACGCCGAAAAAATCGCCACAGTCAAAGACGCGATCACTTACATCGAAGCTAAGTCAGCCAAGAAGTAGCCGCCAAGGCGTTTTTCTTCAGGAGCATTTGCGTGTCGCGCAGAGTGGTGGTAACGGGTGTCGGTCTGCTCAGTTCGGTGGGCATCGGAACCGAAGTCAACTGGCAGGGCGTGCTGGCCGGCAAGAGCGGTATCGGACCTGTCACGGCATTCGACGCTTCCCTTTTTTCTTGCCGCATCGCCGGCGAAGTCAAGGGATTCGATCCGGCCCAATACATCGAAAAAAAAGAGATCAAGAAAATGGGGCGCTTCATCCAGTTCGCCATTGCCGCGGCGGATTGCGCCACCAGTAGCGCGGGCCTGCAAGTCAGCCCGGAAGAAGCCGAACGCGTCGGCGTTTATATCGGCAGCGGCATCGGCGGGTTCGAAGTGATCGAGCGCGAGCACCAGAACCTGCTGAATCACGGCCCGCGGCGCATCTCTCCGTTTTTCATTCCGGCGACCATTGTAAACCTGGCTTCGGGTTATGTCTCCATTCGCACGGGAGCCAAGGGCCCCAATTCCGCCACCGCCACGGCCTGCACTACCAGCGCGCACTCCATCGGCGATTCCTTCCGCCTCATCCAGCACGCCGATGCGGACGTCATGATCTGCGGCGGCACCGAGGCTTGCATCACGCCCATGGGCATCGGCGGTTTCGCCGCCATGCGTGCGCTCTCCACGCGCAACGACGAACCGCAGCGCGCATCGCGCCCGTGGGATCTGCACCGCGACGGCTTCGTGGTGGGTGAAGGCTCCGGCATCCTGGTGCTCGAAGAATTGGAACACGCCCGCAAGCGCGGCGCACGCATCCTGGCCGAAGCCGCGGGATACGGCATGAGCGCCGACGCCTTCCACGTCACCGCACCGCCCTCCGACGGCGACGGCGCTTACCGCGTGATGCGGAACGCCTTGCGCGACGCCGGGATTCAACCACATCAGATCGATTACATCAACGCGCATGGCACCTCTACCGATGTGGGCGACCGCGCCGAGACAGCTGCAGTCAAGCGCTGCTTCGGCGAGTACGCTTACAAAGTGGCCGTCAGTTCCACCAAGTCGATGACCGGACATCTGCTGGGCGGCGCCGGCGGATTGGAGGCCGGCCTCACCGTGCTGGCTATCCGCGACCAGGTGGCGCCGCCCACCATCAACTACGAGACCAAGGATCCCGACTGCGACCTGGACTACGTGCCCAATCAAGCGCGTCCCATGCGCATCGACTACGCGCTGTCGAATTCCTTCGGCTTCGGAGGAACCAACGGCGCGCTCATCTTCAAACGTTATACCGAATAGGCATTTCATGAAAATCGTCGTTTGCATCAAGCAAGTGCCGGCCCGCGATTCGCAACTGCGCGTCGCCTCGTCGGGCGCCTGGATTCAGGATGCCGATCTCAGCTACGAGATCAACGAGCCCGACGCTTACGCCTTGGAAGAAGGCCTGCAACTGAAAGAGAAGCATGGGGGCGAGGTGGTGATGCTGTGCGCCGGACCCGCGCGCGCCGCGCAAACCATTCGCGAAGCCCTTGCCAAGGGCGCCGACCGCGCCATCCACATCGAAGAAGAAGACCTCGGCGCATTCGACGCGCTGGGCGCCGCGCGCCTGCTGGCGGGCGCACTGGGGTCCGAAAAACCCGACCTGGTGCTCACCGGCCTGCAATCCGACGACCTGGGTTACGGCCAGACCGGCGTGATCCTGGCCGAATTGCTGGGCCTGCCCCACGCTACCATCATCATGCAGGTGGAAAAGCAGGATGGCTCCATCCGCGTGAAGCGCGAACTCGAAGACGGCTGGTTTCAGCATGTCGAGATGCCCCTCCCTGCCTTGCTTACCATCCAGTCCGGCATCAATAAGCTGCGCTATGCCACCCTGATGGGCATCAAGAAAGCCAAGAACAAGGAGATTCGCCGCGTGACCGCGGCGGAACTGGGCAGCCCCGGCGCGGCGTCCATCCAGTTGAGCCGCGTGTATCTGCCGTCGCGCAATAAGCAGACCCAACTGTTCGACGGGCCGCCCAAGGAAGCCGCGGCCAAGCTGGTCGAGAAACTGAAATTCGAGGCACGTGTCATATGAGCATCCTGGTGGTAATGGAACAGCGCGCGGTAGCCGGACCGCCGGCCTGGAGCCGTATGTCATGGGAGACCCTGGCTGCCGGACAGCAGCTCGCCCGCGAGTTACAGCAGCCTGTCTCGGCCGCCGTGCTCGGGCAGGGTATCGAAAGTCTGGCGGCCGAACTTACGGGCAAGAAGGTCGATCATGTCTATGTTGTCGAGCATGACTTACTCAAAGACTACACTCCCGATACTTATACCGCGGCCGTGCGGCAGTTAGTGGAACGCACCGGCGCGGCCATCGTCATCTTCCCGCACACTTACCAGGTGCGCGACTTTCTTCCAAAGCTCGCCACGGCGCTCGGCCGCGTGGCCGTCAGCGACGTGGTGGCGCACCGCATCGAAGACGGCAAGCTGGTGCTGGTGCGCCAGCTCTTTCAAGGCAAGCTGAACGTGGACGTGCGCTTTGCGGGCGACCCGCCCTACTTCGCTTCAATGCAGGCCGGCGCCTACCGCGCCGACACCATCGAAACCGGATCGGGGGCCATCGAGATGTTCACGCCGCAGCTTACCCCCAGCCGTACAAAGCCGCTGGATCTGTTCCGCGAAGCGCAGCGCGCCGTGGATCTGACCGCCGCCGAGATCATCGTCTCGGTGGGCCGCGGCATCAAGGAAGCCGACAACATCCCCGTGGTGCAAAAGTTGGCGGATGTGCTGGGAGCGGAGTTGGCCGCATCCCGCCCCATCTGCGATTCCGGCTGGCTGCCCATGGAACGCCAGGTGGGCAGCTCCGGCCAGACCGTCGCGCCCAAGATGTACTTAGCCGTGGGAATCTCGGGCGCGATCCAACACTTGGTCGGCATGAAGGGATCGAAGACTATCGTCGCCATTAATAAAGATGCTAACGCGCCTATCTTCGAAGTAGCCGACTATGGCATCGTGGGCGATCTGTTCCAGGTGGTACCTGCGTTAGTGGAGGAAATCCAAAAGGCCAAGCAGTCCTGATAAGTAGGCATGCCGCAGCCCTTCCGCCACGCCATCTGCAACGAGGTCTTCGAGAACTGGGCCTTCGCCGATGCGTGCCGGGCGATACGCCGCGCTGGCTACGCCGGCATCGAGATCGCCCCGTTTACGCTGGCGGAGGATCCGGCGGCCATGCCTGCCGCACGGCGCCGGGAATATCGTGACGTCGTGGCTTCCGAGGGACTTCAGTTCGTGGGTCTACACTGGCTCATGGTGAGTCCGAAGGGCCTGCATGTCACCACGCCGGATGCCGGTCTGCGCCGCCGGAGCTGGCAGCACATCCGGCATCTCATCGACCTGTGCGCCGATCTGGGTCCGGACGGCATCCTGGTTTTTGGCTCCCCCAAGCAGCGCGGCGCAACCGGCGGACTTAGCCGCGTGGAAGCCACCCGCCATTTTGTGGATGGCTTCGCGGCCGTGGCTCCGCAAGCCGGCGAACGCGGCGTCACATTGCTAATGGAAGCGCTGCCCCTTGGCCAGTGCGACGTGGTCACTTCGCTCGACGAAGCCGCTGCACTGGTGCGCCAGATCGATCATCCAGCCGTCCGCACCATGTTCGACTGTCACAATGCCATCGACGAAACCGATCCCCACGCCGCGCTCGTCGACCGCCATTACCATCTGATCCGCCACATCCACGTCAACGAACTGGATGGCCGGCATCCCGGCACGGGCTCGTACGATTTCAAAGCTGTTTTCGACGTGCTGCGGCGCAGCGGATATGCCGGATGGATCTCGGCCGAAGTATTCGACTTCACGCCCGGCGCGGAAATGATCGCGCGCGATTCGCTACGCTATTTAGAGGCACAATGAGCAAATACGTAGTCACCGGAGGCGCGGGTTTCATCGGGTCCGCCATTGTGCGCGGCCTGCTTCGGGAAGGCGCGGGGAATGTGGTGGTGGTCGATAATCTCCTCACCGGCCATGAGCGCAATCTGGATGAAGTCCGCTCCGCCATCACTTTGGAGCGCGCCGACGTGCGCTATTACGAGGACATCGCGCCGATTCTCTATGGCGCGGACGTGGTATTCCACGAAGCCGCGATCCCTTCCGTTCCGCGCTCCATCGAAGACCCCGCGCCGTCGCACGAAATCAATATTGACGGCACCTTCAACGTGCTGCGCGCCGCGGCCGCGGGCGGCGTTCGGCGCGTGGTGTATGCCGCGTCCTCCTCGGCTTACGGCGATACGGACGTGCTGCCCAAAGTCGAAACCATGATGCCGCGGCCCAAGTCGCCGTACGCTTTACAGAAGCTGGTGGGCGAATACTATGCCCGGATCTTTGCCAGCACCTTCGGCATCGAGACCGTCTCGTTGCGCTACTTCAACGTGTACGGGCCGAGACAGGACCCTACCAGCCAGTACTCCGGCGTGCTGTCCATCTTTATCGCCGCCGTGCTCGCGAGGCGTTCGCCGACCATCTTCGGTGACGGAGAACAATCCCGCGACTTCACCTATGTGGACGATGTGGTGGATCTGAACTTACGCGCAGCGCGCGCCGAGGGCGTCTCCGGCAAGCTGTATAACGGCGGCAACGGCGGGCGCATCACCCTCAACGAAGCATGGCGGATCGTGCAGGAAATCGAGGGAGTGACGATTCCCGCAAAGTACGGCCCGCCGCGCTCCGGCGATGTGCGCGATTCGCAGGCCGACACCACCGCCGCCGCCGCCGATCTGGGATACGCACCGCGGGTGTCCTTCGAGGACGGATTGCGCCTGACACTCGCATGGTACAAAACACAACCGGCCAAGTGAGCCTCTCACAAGAGCCGCTGTATCATCGCGGCGTCGAGTTATACCGCGCCGGAGAGTTCTTCGCGTGTCACGAAGTGCTGGAGGAGCTTTGGACGCCCATGCGCGGCCCTCACCGCCTGTTCCTGCAGGCGCTCATTCACTTCGCGGTGGCGTTCTACCATCAGCAGCAGCACAATCCCCGCGGCGCCGTGAAACAGTTGACCAAGGCGCTGCGCAAGCTCCAGGGCTATCTGCCGGCGTACGAAGGAGTGGACACGGCCACCCTGTATCGCGAAGGCCAGGATTGCCTCGAGCGCATCCTGGCGGGAGATAAGCCCGCGCCGCCGCGCATACGTGAATCAGCGGAAATGCAGGGCGCCATCGATAGCTTTCTGGGCCACCGGCGCGAGTAACTCGTAGCCTTTGTCATTCGGATGCAGTCCGTCGCCCGAGTACCCATCGCGTAACATCCCCTTGTCATCCACGCTCGCTGCATAGTAATCGGCGAAAACGGCATGCGCCTGCGCGGCGTACTCGCGCAGCCAGGCGTTGAGCTTGAGGATGTCCGCCGGCGGACGGCCGCTAGTCTGCTTGTATTTCGTGTAGTCGCTGACCGGCAATAAAGAGCACAGGATCACCTGGACGCCGTGCGCGTGCGCCAGTTCCGTCATGGCCTGGAAATTTTCCTCGATCATGGTGAGCGTCATAGGGCCGGTATTGCGCGCGATATCGTTGGTGCCCGCCAGGATGATGAGAGCGGCCGGTTTCAGATCGATCACGTCCGGATACATCCGGACCAGCATCTGCGGAGTGGTCTGGCCGCCGATGCCGCGGTTCACGTAAGGCTGATTCGGGAATGACTGGGCCAGCTTCCAGCCGTCGGTGATGGAATCGCCGAGAAAGACCACCCGGCGCGGCTCGGGCGGCAGCGCCTTCAGGCGGGCGTTGTCCTGATTGTAGCGGCCGAGCTGGTTCCAGTCCTGAAGCTGGTCGGCGAGGCTGTGGGCAAAGCCTGCCAGGCAGCAGTTCGCCTTGGGCGGATTGAAATCCTCCACCAATTGGCAGCGGGCGGCGGCCGGCAGCAGAACGAGCGCGGTCAGGAAGCAGGCGGTGTTTCGGGACATGCGATCTCCTTGGGCCTACGCAGCCAAGCATAACCCAGTATGGCGATGACTCCCAACATCGCCGCGCTGCCCAGGTAAAGATTGCGAATGCCCAATTGCTGCGCCACCGGTCCGGCCACAAACATGGCCAGCACTTGCGACATGGCCAGCAGGGACATCAGGCTGCTCATGACGCGGCCCAGCAAGGCGTGCGGTGTTTCCCGTTGTAGCAACGTCTGCGACGGCACCATGATGAACGCCGCGCAGAACCCCAATGTCAGCATGCCGAAGGCGGTCGTGGCCACGCGGCCGAACAAGGCCGTCACCAGGACCGCCACACCCATGCCACCCAGGCCGTAGATGACCATGAACTGCTGCGACATGCGGGAGGCGGCGCGATGCAGGAATTGCGTGCCGCTGATCATGCCTATGCCGATCAGTGAATTTAGAATCCCGAACAAAGATGCCTTGGCCGCCAGTACATCGCGTACGTAAACGGAAAGCAGCGCGCCGAAGCACCGCACCGCGAACATGCCGGCGGTCATGGAGAGAATCACGAACGAGATCGCCGCGTGCGTGAAGATGAAACCGAACCCCTGGCGCATGGACGACAAAACCGAACGGGCCGCCGTGCCGGGCGAGGGCGTGCGATGAATGGCCAGGGTCATCACCATGGCCGCGGAGAAAAAGAAGCTGAAACTGTCGAACAGGAAGCACGCATTCGGGCCGAACCAATCGACGAGCAATCCGGCGATAGCCGGGCTGATGATCTGGGCGCCCTGCACAGCCTGCGACATCAGCCCGTTGACGGCCATCAATCCCGCGGCGGGCGCCAGCGACCGGACGGCCACCGATTGCGCGGGCACGAAGAAGCTGGACACCGTGCTGAGCGCCAGGAAGATGCCGTAGATGGCATTGAGGTCGCGGGCGAAGATCAGCACCAGCACCAGCAGGCCGCGAATCACGTCGCTGGCAATCATCGTCCATTTGACGTTCCACTTGTCCACGTATACGCCGGCCAATGGGCTGACCACCGCCAGCGGCAGCAGATAAGCCACCAGGATCATGCTGACCTGCGTCGCGGTTCCGTGCAGTTGGAAGGTGACCAGGCTGAAGACCGCAAACACCGCCAGAAAGTCGCCGAAGATGCTGACGAGCTGCGCCAACCACAGCCGGCGGACGGATGGGATGCGCAATACGTCACGAAAAGTCAGTTGTAGCGCAGGACTGGCCATGCGGTGGGAACCCCGGTCGGTGCTCCCATCATATCAGAGCCTTTGCTCTCGATGCGCGGGAACTTATACAATAAGCACACGGCCCCACGGGCCGCCACGGAGGTTCCATGGAGCGCCGTCATTTTCTCAGGGCAGCGGGGGTACTCGCCCTGCTTCGACCGGATTCCACCGAGCGCGCCCGCGCTGCCACGGTGGGCAACAATCGGGCCGCGGAAGACCTGGCCCGCGACGAGGATTTCTGGCGCGAAATTCAAACGGCCTTCACCCTGGACCGCAACATCATCAATCTGAACAACGGCGGCGTCAGCCCCTCGCCGCGCGTGGTGCAGGAAGCCATGCGCCGTTCGCTGGAGTTCAGCAACATCGCCCCGGCCCGCACCATGTGGGCCGTGCTGGAGCCCGAAGTCGAAACCGTCCGGCAAAGGCTGGCCGCCGACTTCGGCTGCGATCCCGAGGAAATGGCCATCACGCGCAACGCCTCCGAGGCGCTCGAAAACGTCCAGCTCGGGCTGGACCTGAAGGCCGGCGACGAGGTGCTCACCACCGACCAGGATTACCCGCGCATGATCACCACCTGGAAGCAGCGCGAGCGGCGCGACGGCATCGTGCTGAAGATGATCTCGTTTCCCACGCCGCCGCCCTCGCTCGACGACCTCGCCGAACGCTTCGAGCGCGCCATTACCCCGCGCACCCGCGTCATCCATCTCTGCCATATCACCAACCTCACCGGGCAGATTTTCCCCGTGCAGCGCATCTGCCAGATGGCGCGCAGTCGCGGCATTGAAGCTATCGTGGACGGCGCGCACGCTTACGCGCAGTTCCCCTTCAAGCACGCCGATCTGGATTGCGATTACTACGGCACCAGCCTGCACAAATGGCTGCTCGCCCCGCATGGCACCGGCTTCCTGTACGTGCGCAAATCCAAGATCGGCAAAGTGTGGCCGCTGATGGCGGCGGGCCCGGACATGACGGACAATATCCGCAAATTCGAGGAGATCGGCACGCATCCGGCGGCCAATCATAACGCCATCTCCGACGCGCTGCAGTTCCACACGGCCATCGGCGTGGAGCGTAAGGCCGCCCGCCTGCGTTACCTGCGCTCTCTGTGGACCGACCGGCTGACGCGCCTGCCGCGCGTATCCACGCCCACCAGCCCCGATCCCCGCCAGAGTTGCGGCATCGGGCTGCTATCGGTGGAAGGCAAGGAACCCGGACCCTTGGCCGATCAGCTTTGGGAGAAGTATCACATCCTGACGGTCGGCATCGTGCACCCGCAGTTCAAAGGCCTGCGCATCACGCCCAATGTTTATACGACGGCGGCCGAGATCGAGACATTCTGCGAAGCGGTGGAGAAGCTGATCGCCTGAAGGCGGGCGGGCTACAGGTTGGCATTCGGCTCCAGGCTGCGCCACAGGTACCAGGCGGCCACCGTGCAGTAGGGACGCCATCGCCGGCCCAGCACTTCGATTTCATCTGGTTTCGGCAGTTCCTCGAACCCGTACGCTTTGCGGATCGCGGAGCGGACTCCCAGGTCGCCGCTGGGCAGTACGTTGGTGCGCCGCAGGGCGAAGATCAGGAACATGTGCGCGGTCCAGACGCCCACGCCCTTTACTTTGGTGAGAGCTTCGATAACCGCGTCGTCCGGGAGCGCCGGGAGCGCGGCGAAATCCACGGCGCCATCCCGGGTCAGCCGCGCCAGATCGCGAATGTAGAGGGTCTTTTGCCTGGAAAGGCCCAGCTTCCGCATCCTGGCCGGCCGGAGCGCCAGAATGCTCCACGGTGTCAGCCGGCCTTCCGGGACCGCCGCCACCAGCCGTCCGAAGATCACCTGCGCCACCCGGCCGCTAAGCTGCTGATAGACGATGGACTTGACCAACGTCTCGAAGCCCGGCTCGCGGAACTGGATGCGGTACGCGCCCACGCGCTGGATGATCGCACCCATTACCGGATCGGCGGCTTGCAGATGGCGAATGGCTTTGCGCATTATTGAAACAGAGGAGCGGGCAGCTACGTCCCAATTGTAACCCTTATGGTCCTGTCTAACGGCGCGCTGGGGCGCGTGATTGTATCTGTCCTCCTGATGGCTCCGCCGGTCTGTCCGCAGCAGAAACCCGCCGAGGACGTGCCGCCGGCCATTTCGGTGGACGTCTCGCTGGTCAACATCCTGGCCTCGGTGCACGACAAGCACGGCGGATTGATCGGCAATCTCAACAAAGACGACTTCACCGTTCTCGAAGACGGCAAGCCGCAAACCATCAAATACTTCACGCGTGAAACCGATCTGCCGCTGACCATCGGCCTGCTGATCGACGTCAGCGCCAGCCAGAAGAACCTGCTGGATATCGAAAGGCACGCCGCCCACCAGTTCTTCACCCAGGTTCTGCGCAAAAAGGACGAGGCCTTCCTCATCAGCTTTGGCGAGGAATCCGAGCTGCTGCAGGATTACACGAATTCCGCGAAGCTGCTGCAGGCGGGCCTCTCGCAGTTGCAGATCAACTCCGGGGCGTCCGGCATCGGACCCGGTCCCGTGCCCACCATCAGCACGCCGCGCGGTACCGTGCTCTACGACGCCGTGTATCTGGCGGCGCGCGAAAAACTGCGCGCCGAGGTCGGCCGCAAGGTCATCGTGCTGATCACCGACGGCATCGATCAGGGCAGCAAGCTCAAGATCGAGGAGGCCATCGAAGCCGCGCAGAAGTCCGATGTGGTGATCTACAGCATCGACTATGCGGATCCCAGCGCGTACGGCATGTTCTCGTTCGGCGTGAGCGATTCCGCGCTGCAAAAAATGTCCGGTGAGACCGGCGGCCGGGTGTTCAAGGTGGATCGCAAGCACACCCTGGACGACGCCTTCAAGCAACTGCAGGAAGAAATGCGCAGCCAGTACGCCATCGCCTACTCCTCCACCAACTCGGAGCAGGATGGCTCTTTTCGCAAGCTGGTCGTGAAGACTACGGACAAGAACCTGAAGGTGCAGGTGCGCAAGGGCTACTACGCGATCAAGCCCGAACGGAGCTGAGCCGCTTCTCGCGTTCCGCGAAGTATAGGCGCAGCGCCTGGTCGAGCGGCGGCATGGCTTCCAGCCCCAGACTCTCCATCTTGGCGTTCAATAGCGCCGAATACTTGGGACGGCGCGCCGCCGTACGGTATTCGCGTTCGCTGGTGGCATGCAGTTCCACGCTCTTGCCGGAAGTGCTCCCCGCCACGCTGAAAATCGTCTGCGCGTAATGAAACCAGGAGATGGGCGTGCCGCCGCCCACGTGAAAGATACCCGTCTGGCCGCGCTCCACCAGGTCGATGGTGCGGGCGGCCAGCAGCGGCGCGTAGGTGGGCGAGGCGACGTGGTCCTCCACCACCCGGATGGGCTGTCCGGAGCGTGCCAGGCGCAGCATCACTTCCACAAAGTTCCCGCGCGCCGTCCCCAGCCCGCCGGGCCCGAACACGCCGGAGGTGCGCACGATCAGCGGGGCATCCAGATAAGCCTGCGCGTAGAGCTCGCCCGCCAGTTTCGAGACGCCGTACGCCCCCAGCGGATGCGTGGGATCGCTCTCCGTGTAAGGTCTTCCGGCCGTGCCGTCGAAGACGTAATCCGTGGAGAAGTGCACGAAGCGCGCGTCCAGTTGGCGGCAGGCCAGCGCCAGGTTGCGGACAGCCAGAGCGTTCACCTGAAACGAGGCGTGCGGTTCGCTTTCCGCCACATCCACCTGGTTGTAGGCGGCCGCATTGAAGACGATTTCGGGATCCCACGGCGTGAGCACGCTTTCTACTTGCGCGCTCTCCGTGATATCCATTTGACGGCGATCCCAGCCGATCGTCTGGTATCCCCGATGTTGCAACTCGTGGAGCAACTCCACTCCCAGTTGACCCGCACTTCCCACCACCGCTGCTCTTCGCGCCATACGAAGTATTGAGGATAACACCGCTTACAGCTTCATCCCCGCCAGGGTGTCGGCGGGCAGTACTGAGCGGCGGAAATCTTCGGCGCTCGAGAAAGGCGCTTTGGCGCGTTCGGCCGTCCACCGCGCGATCTCGTCCTCCGAAATGCCGGGGACCAGGCGCAGGATACCCTCCTGCACGGTATTCACGTCGAACCGCAGCGGAGCGTCTTCGCCGAAGGCCGCCAGCCGCACGGTGACGGCGGGCGCGGCAGCGCCGGCATCCTCCCCGAAGCGCGACGGTCTCTTCGGTGGGAAGGTGCGGCCCGCGCGTGGCGAACAGGAAGAAGAAGCCGGCGTAAAAACCTTCCGACTGGGGCAATTGGTCGGCATCCCGGAGCGTGGCAAAATCACTGGCTCTCTCCTTTCCACACCAGGCGTCCAGCCCCGGAACTGGCGCGCCTCGAGTGGCCGCATCGGCGGGCCCGACACCGAAGAGTACGCCCGCGAGATTTCGCGTCGGGCATGCCTGCCGGCTTCCCACTGTGCGGGCAACTCGGGTGGATCCGGCGGAAACCGTCCGTTTTGAATGAGGTGCGACGGGCCGGGCGGGTTCGGACCGTTTGGCAAATACCCCCCAATTGTTGTAGACTAGAAACTTAGTCCAAAAGCTCCGACCCACCCAGTGTGTCCCGGCGCGAAATTCAGAGGTTGATTCATGCACGCAATTATTGAGACCGGCGGAAAACAGTACCGGGTTGCTCCGGGCGATGTGGTCCGTGTGGAGAAGTTGGAAGGCGAAGTCGGTTCCGAGGTGGAACTGCCGCTGCGCGCGGTGTTCAAGGAAGAAGGCCAACTGGTGGCCGGCGCCGACCTGGGCCAGGCTTCTGTGAAGGGCACCATCGTGGCCAATGGCCGCGCCAAGAAGGTGCTGGTCTTCAAGTTCAAGCGCAAGAAGCAGTATAAACGCACGATAGGTCATCGCCAGGACTTCACGGAAGTGAAGGTCGGCGAGATTCTGGTGTAGGTGAAGTCATGGCGCACAAAAAAGGTTTAGGCAGTTCCAAGAACGGGCGCGATTCCAACGCACAACGGCTGGGCGTGAAGGTATTCGGCGGACAAACGGTGCCGGGCGGATCGATCATCGTCCGCCAGAGGGGCACGCGAATCAAGCCCGGCGATAATGTCGGCTGGGGTAAGGACGACACGCTCTTTGCCAAAGTGACGGGCGTGGTCGAATTCCGCGACCGCGGCCGCCAGGGCAAATTCGTCAGCGTGAAGGAAGTCGTCTAGGCTGACCCGCGGGGGAACCCCCTTCCCTCACCTGCCCTCCGCATCTCGATGTTCATCGACGAAGCCCGCATCCTGGTAAAGGCCGGAGACGGCGGCAATGGTTGCCTGGCCTTTCGCCGCGAGAAGTTCGTTCCGCGCGGAGGTCCCAGCGGCGGCGACGGCGGCCGCGGCGGCGATGTCTTCATGATTTCCACCGAGCACCAGAACACGCTGATCCAATTCCGCTTCAATCCGGAGCACAAAGCGCAGCGCGGACGGCACGGGGAAGGCAGCAACCGTACCGGGGCCGAGGGCTACTCCGTCGAACTTAAGGTGCCTGTCGGCACGGTAGTCTACGACGAGGGCACCGGCGAGCGCTTGCACGATTTTGCCGGGCCCGGGGAGCGCTTCCTGGTGGCCCGCGGCGGCCGCGGCGGCAAAGGTAACGCGAGATTCGCAACCTCCACCCACCAGGCGCCCACCGAACACGAACCGGGCAAGCCGGGCGAAGAGCGCCGCCTGCGGCTGGAATTGAAACTGCTCGCCGATGTGGGGCTGGTCGGTTTCCCCAATGCCGGCAAGTCCACGCTGATCTCCCGTATCTCCGCCGCGCGACCCAAGATCGCCGACTATCCCTTCACCACGCTGGAGCCCCAACTGGGCGTCGTCTCCATGGACGACTATCGCAGTTTCGTGGTGGCCGACATCCCTGGCCTGATCGAGGGTGCCCACTTGGGGCACGGGCTGGGCACGCAATTCCTCCGTCACATCGAGCGCACCCGCCTGCTCGCCCACCTGGTGGATGTTTCGGAATCCAGCGGCCGCGACCCGGTCCATGATTTCGACACGGTGATGTCCGAACTAGCCACATTCAGCACGGAACTAGCCGCCAAGCCCATGATCGTGGTGGCCACCAAGATGGACGCCGCGCAGGATCCGGAACGCGTGGAGTCGCTGCGGCGCAAGGCGGCGGAGCGCGGGCTGCCGTTCTACGAAATTTCCAGCGTCACCGGCCAGGGGCTGGACGAACTGCGTCACGCCATGGCGGAGCGGGTCCTGGCACCCGTAAGCACAGATAAAGAGACCTGACCTACTCCGCGCGCAGGGCTTCCACCGGCTCGATGCCGGCCGCACGCCGCGCCGGAACGTAAC
Organism: Bryobacteraceae bacterium; assembly: GCA_035308525.1. Taxonomy (GTDB): domain Bacteria; phylum Acidobacteriota; class Terriglobia; order Bryobacterales; family Bryobacteraceae; genus Bog-159. The sequence continues at coordinate 1,371 of DATGGM010000160.1, read as the reverse complement.
TGGCAACCACCGCCGCCGCTGCCAGCACCAATGATGTAGCCACATAGGTGACCGGGTCGAGCGCGCTTACGTCGAATAGCAGGGCGGTCATCATCCTGGTGAGAGCCGCGGCGGCCACCACGCCGCAAAGGACGCCAATGGCCGTCAGCATCAGCCCCTGCTGGACGAACATCCGGAGCACCGATTGCTTCGGCGCGCCCAGGGCGATGCGAATGCCGATCTCGCGCGTGCGCTGCGCCACCGTGTAGCAGATCACGCCGTAAATACCCACAATGCCCAGCAGCAAGGCCATGCCCGCGGCGATGCTCAGCATAACCAGCGTGAAGGAGGTGCGGGCCATGGAGCGGTCGTACACTTCCCGCACAGTGCGCACATTGGCGATCGGTAGGTCCGGGTTGACAGACCACACTGCTCGCCGGACCTCGTCCATCAGGCTGGCGGAGCCGGTTCGGGCGCTGCGAATGGCGAGTATTTCGCCGCGCTGTGCATTCAAGGGCTGGCCCCAGAAATCCCTGAGGAGCAGCGGCCAGTAAACCATAGTGGTCGCCTTCTTATTGACGCCGTCGTCCCGCTCGTTTCCCACTACCCCGACCACCTCGCGCCAGACCGACTGGGGATTCTCGCGAACCTGCTTGCCTAGCGCGGCGCCCGGGTCGTGCCACAGTTCCCGCGCCATCGCTTCCGAGACCACAACCACCCGGCGGGTCTCGTATATGTCTGTCCAGGTCAGATCGCGGCCGGCGAGGATCGGATTGCCCATGGATTTGAAGTAGCCGGGCGAGATGAACTTGTAGCGGCGCATGGGCGGGATTTGCCCCGGAGCGTACGACTTGTCGGCGGCTAAGATCGGATCGTTGTCCGTATTGCCATCCATGGTGATGGAGTTGGTCAGGCCCACCGACGTGACACCCGGAATGGCGGCGATCTTGTCGAGGATGTTGTTATAGGCGCGGACCGCCTGCTCGGGCTTCGGCACCAGCGCGTCCGGAATGGAGACCGCTGCCGTGAGGATTTGCTCGGGACGGGTAAAGCCCGGCTGTACCTGCTTCAGCGCCCTCACGGTGCGAATCATCAGGCCCGAGCCGATTAGCAGGACCAGTGCCAGCGCTACCTGCAGCACCACCAGCACGCTGCGTGCGCGATGGCGATCGCGGCTTCCACTGGCGTTGCGCCCACCTTGGCGTAGCGTCCACATCAGACGCGGACCGGCGTATCTGAATACCGGTATCAGCCCGAACGCTGCTCCCGCGGCGAGCGACAGCGCCAGTGTGAACAGCAGCACTCGTGCGTCGATGGAGATTTCGTCGATCCGCGGCAGATTGGCCGGTCCGATGGCTACCAATAGCTTAAGGGCGGCATAGGCGAGGCCTA
>DATGGM010000159.1:0-2292 GCA_035308525.1 Bryobacteraceae bacterium | reverse complement strand
AGGTCCGCCTGAATGCCGGCGCCGCCGCTAGGGTCCGAGCCGGCAATCGTGAGAGCCACGGGATGCATGTGGATGGGGATGGAACATTTCTATCGTACCGCAATGGTAACGCCAGGCTGGCTGGCCGCGTTGCCGATTTGCAGAACCAGTTGCAGCACGCCGGTGGGCGCGAACCCGGCAGGCAGGCGTGCATTGATGCGCATCAGGCCTGCCGCGTCATTCGTGGACAAGATCTCGGCCGCAAAGCCGCTGATCGTGAGCGCAGCGGGAAGATTTTGGCCTTCACCGGTAGCGTACAGGGTGACGATCGAACCGCGCGCCGCCTCGTTGTCTGGCGAGTTGAGCGAGCCATCGGCGTTGGTGATGACAGCCTGCCCCGTCCTGCCGCTCCACACGAAGATACCCGGCGCGGCGCCGGTCACCGCGAGCTGCGCCTGGCCGCGCGAAACGCCTTGATAGAACACTTCCACCTGGGTGAGCGCCGCGCCCGCGACGCTCAACGGGACCTGCGTGTTGATCTGCTTTGCCTGCACGTAATACAGCGGTACGGGCTGGCCGTCAAAGCGCACCTCGACATCGGACAACTGCGTGGGCAGCGGCGCGGTCGCAGCCACCCCCAAAGTGGGGCCCAGCGCCGTGCCCGCTCTTGAGAAGATAGACACGATCTCGCCGGGCGCGACCGCTCCGGCGAGCCAACTGGCCCCGTTCACCACGGCCAGCGGCAGCACTTGCTGAGCCGGCGGCGTGACCGCGCCCGGCGTGAGTTTGCGAATGCTGTTGTTGCCCGTATCGGCGATCCAAATGGCGCCTGTTGCATCCACGGCGACAGCCCCCGGCGCGTTGAGCTGGGCCGACGTGGACGCGCCACCATCGCCTCCAGAACCGGCAACGCCCGTGCCCGCCACTGTTTGGATCAGGCCGTCCGGAGTGACCACGCGCACACAATGGTTGCCGGTATCGGCGATGAACAGGTTGCCGAGCGCGTCGGCAGCTAGGCCCGTGGGCTGGTTGAGGTGGGCTGAGAGAGCCTGACCGCCGTCTCCCGAGAAGCCCGCCGCGCCGGTTCCGGCAAAGGGAATAGCAGCGCCGCCGGAATCCATCGCCAGAATGCGGTGGTTGGCGGTGTCGGCGATAAACACCCTGCCAAGCCCATCCACAGCCACCCCGCGCGCGTTCACTTGCGTCGCAATAGTCAGCAGCGCCCCCGACGGGCTAAGCTCCCGCACGCGCAAGTTCCCGCCATCGGCAACGATCAGCGCACCATCGCCGGCCAGAGCCACCGCGGCCGGAAAGAGAAGTTGCGTGGAGAGCGCCGGCAGGCCATCGCCATCAAATCCGGGGGAGCCGGTGCCGGCCACCGTGACCATTCCGCTGCCCGGCGTCAGTTGCTGGACACGCGCGTTGTTCTGATCGGCGATGAAGAGGGAATTGGCTCCATCCCAGGCCAGGCCCGCTGGATAGTTCAGCTCATTGGTCCCCTGATCCGGCGTTCCGTCGCCCGCCACGGTGCTGATAAGGCCGGCGGCGTCTACTTTGCGCACGCGCGGGTTGCGGGTATCGGCAATGTAGAGGACGCCGTTTGCGGTAACAGCAAGCCCAGCTGGCCCAGCCAGACGCGCCTTGACTGCCGGACTGTCATCGCCGCCAAAGCTGGCGGCATCTCCACCGGCCAGGGTCAGCGGCCCGCCGCCTAGAACCACTTCGAGCAGCGCGTTTCCATCGGCGATGTAGAGATTGCCCGCCGCGTCCACGGCCACGTCGCGCCCGGCGCCATGGACCGTGCTCACTTGGCTGTCCGGAGTCACTTCCTGGATGCGTTGGTTGCCGCTATCGGCTACGTACAAGTTGCCTGCGCTGTCGACCGCGACCCCTGTGGGCAGATTCAGCTGCCGCCGAGCGCTTATGCCGGGCGCATCGGTGCCGAGCACCGTGGTGATTTGCCCGCTGGTCAAGATTTTGCGCACACGGCTATTGCCGCTGTCGGCGATGTAGAGATTGCCTTGCGGGTCAAAAGCCAGCCCTGCCGGATAAGCCAACTGCGCGTTATGAGCCGGTCCGGAATCGCCGCTGAATCCTGCCGTGCCCGTGCCGGCGACGACCGTGACCACGCCGCTGGCCGCGATCTTACGTATCCGGTGTCCTGTGAATTCGGCCACGTACACTTTACCGGCGCTATCCACGGCGATGTTGCGCGGAGCCAGCCAGCCACCGGCGAGCGTCTGAATCAGGCCCTCGGGTGTAACCATGCGCACGCGATTGTTGCCGAGATCGGCGATGTAGAGATTGCCGGCG
>DATGGM010000158.1:0-15682 GCA_035308525.1 Bryobacteraceae bacterium | reverse complement strand
AGCACGCCGCCGCGCAATAATAGCCCGGGCCGCTGGTTTTGTTTCAGAGGGTCGAAGGTGATCTGCCCATTGGAACTGCCGTCGCCGGTCCCCGGCACGGTAGCTGTAATCACCGCCGGCCCCCCGAACTTCTCGCTTCCCGTGGTGATGTCCAGCGCATGCAGGCGCTGGAAGAACTGCCCGTTCTCTTTCGTATTAGCCACCACGTAGAGCGTCCCCGCGGTGGTGTCGATCACCGGCGTGCCGCTGATGCCGATCTCCGGAATCAGGTCGCCACAGCCCGCGTCGTTGTAGCTGTCCACGGTCGTCACCGCCGGCGGATTGATGAAGCTGGCGTGCCACAGGGGATTCGCATTGGCGCCCGCCTTGTTGTCCGCGTCGAATGCATACACGCTGTCGTGCTCCGTGGCTACGAACACCACGTTATGCGTCTGGCCCGCGATCGATAGGCCGGACACATATAATGGCTGCGCATAAATGTACCCGTCCACCGGCTGCACGAACACGCGTCCGAAATCGGATGAATTCACGTTGGCGGTCGTCAGAATCGACTCGCGGAGATTCTGGCCGGTTCGCGCGTTGTCGTTGTGATAGGTGGTGACGTTGACCTGTGCCCACGCGCCGCACGCCGCCAGGGCGCAGCACGCCGCCGTCCTGAAAGAAATCATGCTGAAATTCCCCCCGAGAATTAGCCGGTAAATGAACTAATTCGAACCGTTCAACAATGATATCGGATTTTTTGTGCGTTCGCACACCAACACGCGGACTACCGGCGCGGAGTCGTGCTATCGCTATCAGCCTGCTTGAACCCCCGCCCTTGAAGTTGTGAGAGCGTTATCACGTGCTCTTGTGATTCTTACTCTGTATCTGGGAGCAGCTTTCGTCTGTGCATTTGCGTTTGTGCTGATGCTTAAGCTAAGCCTCTCGCCGTCCGATTGGGCCTATCACCAGTCGATGTCAGCGACTTTTGCCGATCCCTTTGTGTTTCATGGAGCGATAGACGGGGCCGTCTTCTGCGGCCTGCTCTCATTTCCATTTGTCTATTATGCTCTTCGCACACTGCGCCTACTCACCGCCGCTCCGTTCGTGTTGGGAGTAGTTCTGGGTGAGATTCTGGCTGTTACCCCGTTTGTGGGCTGGTTCGGATTTTTCGGGGCTTTACCAGCCCTTGCAGGGGCATTATTGGTCTGCAAATTCTCTGGTTGGCGAGCGTTCGCGCCGAAACGCGTGGTGGCTAGATGTACGTCGCCGGGTGCCCCGGAATATGAGCCCCGATGCAAGCGAAAGTCGATCCGGCGGTGTCTATGGGTTCTCCGAACGGTGAAGATCTGGGCGGGACGAAAACGGGGCGTGGATGGAATGTTGCCGGGACGGCGAACGCGGCCTACTGGACTGAAAACGAAGTGCCGCAACTGCAAGTCTTCTGTGCGTTGGGGTTGTCGATCACAAATCCGGACTGTATCAGCGATTCCTTGTAATCCAGAGTTAACCCGTCCAGGTAGACGAAACTCTTCGGATCGATGACCACTTTCGCCCCGTGGGCCGCGAACACATGATCGCTGGGGCGCTCCTTAGCCTCGATCTTGAAGACGTATGAGAAACCCGAGCAGCCGCCGCCTTGCACCGCCAGGCGCAGCCCGCCCGACGCGGACGGTACTTCGCCCTGCTTGGCCAGGATCTGGCGTATACGCTCGGCTGCCTTTTCGGTGACTTGAATCATGCACCCTCTGTAACTATCTTACCGTCTTTGGCCGGCTAGCGAGCCCGCAAGGCGCGTGGACGCCTCAATGCCTTCGCATAACTGCCCACGCGCCGTCTTGCGCGTATTCCTCAAAAGCGCAAAGGGGTGCGTTTTGCCGCGCCGCCATACAAGCCAGGAACTCCTTAGATTCAAGCGGCGCGGGTCGCCCCGTCTTGCGCGTGTTCTTCAAAAGGGTTGCGCAGCCAGTTCTCGCAGCTTCTTGACCACCTCGATAGCGCGCGCCGCTGCGTAGTCCACTTCTTCCTCTGTGGTGAACCGGCCCACCCCGAACCGGATCGAGCTGTGCGCCGCCTCATCGTCAAGCCCCAGGGCTTTCAGCACGTGGCTGGGCTCGACGGTGGCGGAGGTGCACGCCGATCCGCTGGATACCGCCACTTCCGGCATGCCCATCATCAGCGCTTCGGCTTCCACATTACCGAAGCTCATGTTCAGGTTGTGCGGCAACCGGCGCTCCATGCTGCCGTTCACCCGCACGTCATCCAGTCCCTCTTCCAGCTTCGCCCGCAAACGGTCCCGCAGCCGTCGCAGGCGCTCGGTCTCGTCCGCCATCTCGCGCGCGCAGATGGCGCAGGCCTCGCCCAGCCCCACGATACCCGGGACGTTCAGCGTGCCCGGCCGCATGCCGCGCTCGTGGCCGCCGCCGTCCAACTGCGCCGCCAGCCTCACGCGCGGATTCCGGCGCCGCACATACAAAGCGCCCACGCCCTTCGGGCCATACATCTTGTGCCCTGAAAGCGCCAACAGGTCGATGTGGTCCCGCTCCACATTCACCGATACCTTTCCCACTGCCTGTGCGCCGTCACAATGGAACGCCGCGCCGCGCTCCCGGCAGATACGGCCGATCTCGGCTATCGGCTGGATCACGCCCACTTCGTTATTGGCGTACATGATCGAGATCAGCACCGTCTTCTCGCCGATGGCCGCCGCCACTGCGCCCGGGTCCACCAGCCCGTCGCGCCCGGGCGTCAGCCACGTTACCCGGCAGCCGCGCCGCTCCAGGCTGCGGCAGGTATCCAGCACCGCCTTGTGCTCGATGGCGCAAGTCACAATGTGATCGCCTTGGGCCGCGTAAGCCTCCACCACGCCTTTGATCGCCAGGTTGTTCGATTCCGTCGCCCCGCTGGTGAACACGATTTCCTGCGGCGCGGCGCCGATCAAGCCGGCAATCTGTTTGCGCGCCGCGTTCACAGCTTCCTCCGCTTCCCATCCGAACTGGTGATTGCGGCTGGCCGCATTGCCGAACTTCCCGGTGAAGTAGGGCATCATGGCCGCCAGCACGCGCGGATCGAGAGGCGTGGTGGCGTGATTGTCCAGGTAAACGGGCCGGTCCATTGAGCTGATTCGATTATCGCAATTCGCCCTCAATGCCGCTATCCTCAATGCCGCTATAATGTGGCTCTGACGCTGGTCAATGAACCGCTTGTCCAGAGTATTCGTGCCGGTTGGGGCGCTCGCCCTGCTGCTCTCCGAGATCCTGTTGATTACCGCATGCTTCCTGTCGGTCACGTTCCTGATCCTCAACGTGGACCCCGAGGTGTTCCTGCTCACGGGCAACGGTTTGTGGCGAATTGCCCTGGCCGCGGCCAGTATTTTGTTCGGCCTGTATTTTGAGGACCTGTACGTCAACGTCCATGTGAAGTCGCGCCTGCTGCTGATTCAGCAGCTCTCCCTGGTCATCGGCATCGCGCTGCTCTTCCAGGCGCTCATCGCCTATGTGAACGACGGATTCCGCCTGCCGCTGCGCCTGATGGTCCCTGCCTGCGCCCTGCTGATGGCCGCCCTGTTCGCCTGGCGGATTATTTATAGCGTGTTTGTGCTGCGCGTGGTGGGTCCGCAGAGAATCCTCTTCGTCGGACTCTGCGCTCTGCTCCGCGAAATGGCCGGCCACATCGCCGCCCAACCGGAGCTAGGCCTGAAGGTCGTGGGTTACGTCGATGGCGACGGCCAACTGCCAGCGCCGCCGGACTGCGGCCCGCCCCTCGGATCGTTGAACGGCCTGCGGGACGTGGTCGCCAAAGTCAGACCCGACCGGATCGTGGTGGGCTTCAGCGATCGCCGCGGCCGGATGCCCATCGCCGACCTGCTGCAATTGCGCTATGCCGGCGCCACCATCGATGAGGTCTCCGCGGCCTATGAGCAGTTGTGCGGACGTGTCCCGTTGAACGAGCTGCAGCCTGCCGAGTTGCTGTTGAGCGGCCACTTCCAGCCCCGCGCCGGGCAGCTGTTTTACCAGACCCTGGGCCACTGGCTCATCGCCCTGGTGCTGGCGATTCTCTCGGCGCCCTTCCTTTTGCTGGCCGCCATTCTGCTCAAATTCTCGTCGCATGGCCCGGTCTTGAGCCGCCAGGAATGCGTTGGATTGGGAGGCAGAACATTTCCGCTCTACAGCCTGTGCCTGGTTGCCTCAGGCCGGACGGACCTCGATGGCGTACGCCGCTTTGTCGCGCGTTGGCGCCTGCATGTCTTGCCCCAACTCTGGAACGTGCTCCGCGGCGAGATCTGTCTTGTCGGCCCCAGGGCGGAGAGGCGCGAATTTGCGGAGGTCTTGAGCGAGCAGATTCCGTTCTACCGCCAGCTTTATCGTGTGAAGCCGGGACTTACCGGCTGGGCCCAGATAAAAAATCCGCCGGATAAACCAGAAGACACGCTGCGCCGCCTGGAATACGACTTCTACTACCTCAAGCACTTCTCGCGCGCCTTGGACACCTACATCCTGATCCACACGCTGCGCGATCTGTTGCTCGCGCGCGCCGCCTGACACTCTTCCCGTGAACACGGCTGCATGGCATACTGGTTTTAAAGTCCTCGATGCCGAAGACCACGGTTGAGCCGGAGACGCTAATCACTGGGCGGGAGGCGCTTGTCCCCCTCTACCGGGTTGTCCTGCTCGACGATAACGATCACAGTTACGACTACGTGATCGAAATGCTGCAAATGCTCTTCATCTTTACGCTCGAGGAGGCTTTCCGGCACGCCGAGGAAGTCGACCGTTGCGGCCGCACTGTCATTATTACGTGCGAGAAGCCGCAAGCCGAGTTCGCTCGCGACCAGATTCACGCCTACGGCCCCGATCCGCGTCTGCCGCGCAGCGCCGGCTCCATGTCCGCCATCGTCGAGCCCGCCGCGAGCTGATTCACCGCCTATGGTGAGTATTGCCCCCTCTATGTCCTCGATTGGGAAGCCAAAATCACGATCACGCTGCCGGACCACCAGTGTCTCCGGGTTCATTCAGCAGGCCGTCCAAAAGTCTCCTCGATAATGCAGGCGCATTCCGCGCCATGGTGGACGAAGCTCTGCGGGCCACTGGCGGAGCTGCTGAAGCCGGCGGAACGCGCCTGGGCCAGAAGGATGCTCTCGCCGCGAAAGCGCGGAGCGAAGCCACCGAAGGCCGCGTGAATGGAATCACTTTCGACGCCGGCGGACTGATTGCGCTGGAACGAAATGATCGCCGGCTTTTCTCAATCCTCGATGCGGCTCTGGAGGACGGGGACCGGATCATCGTCCCGGCCACGGCTCTCGCGCAGGTCATCAGGAACCCGGCAAAACAGGCACGCCTGTGGCGCGTGATCCAGTTTGACAAAACCGAAGTGGTGCCGCTCGACGGAGCTCATGCACAGGCCGTTGGCGCGCTGCTCGCGCAAACCGGTACGTCGGACATCACCGATGTTCACGTGGCGGTCTGCGCCCAGACTGCGGGCTATGCGTTCATTACGAGTGGTCCGATCGATCTGAAACGCCTTGACCCAAAGCTGCGACTCATAAGAGTGTAAAGGAACGCGAAACCTCAAACCCGGTGACGGCGGGTCTTGGTACCGAGCGCGCCTGCGCGGCCATAAGACGGAGCGCGCTGTAAGCTCTGGGGATCGCGGGTCTACCGGACGTTAACTGCCGGCTTGCACCGCAACGTACAGCGTCTGTGTGCCCGGAGTCCCGTTCAGCGTAAATGTCAGCGGCACGAGATCGCTGGCGGGCACCGCCGGAACCGTCACGTTGAACTGGTATAAGCCTGTGTATCCTGGAGCCAGACCGGCGTATGCCCATGCCGCCTTGACATTTCCGAAGTAAATGTCGAACGGCGCGGTCAGCGTATTCTGCGCCTGCACGAGTTGGCCGGCGGGAATACTCGGCGCCACATCGCCAAATCCGATGCCGTAGATAATGAGAATGTCTCCCGGTTTAGCGGGACGCGAGGTCACATGGGCAATGGCGCCCGTAGGAATCGCAAAGGTCGCGTAATCGGGGAACAGCGCCGCCACGTATTGCTTGCCGCCCACGATGAACGCCGCCGGCGCGATCAGCCCCGGCTCCACGGCATTCACGTTTACCGTGTATGAGTTGCTGACGCCGGCCGCGGTGGTGACGACCAACTGCTGCGAACCGGCGCTGATGCCGGATGGCGCCAGCACGTTCACCTGGCCCTGGCTGATGAAGGAAACGAAGGCGGCCTGGCCTCCGATGGTAACACTGGTTCCGTCGAGCGAGGTCGGCGCATTCACGCCGCTGAAATCACTCCCAGCCCAACCACGTGTGTCCGGGGCGAGATTCGACCCGTAGATCTCGATCCAGGACCCCGGTGAAATGGAAGTGAATTCACCGAAAGCACTGGCGCTCACCACCCCGCCCGCGGCCACGCTGGGTATCGAAGACTGCGTAACCCCCGCGACCTCCCGCACCCGGTTGTTAAAAAAATCGGCGATGTAGAGATTCCCTGAGCTGTCCACCAGCACATCGCCCGGTGAGTTCAGATTAGCGCTGATTGCGGGGCCGCCATCGCCCGAGTAACCACCCGTGCCCGTACCGGCGATTGTGTTGATGATACCGGAGGTGTTCACCTGGCGGATACGATTGCTGGATTCGGAAATGAAGACGTTGCCCGCGCTATCCGCGGCCAGGCCGGTGAGAGAGAATCCAGCCTGCGTGGCCGGGCCCCCATCGCCAGAGTCGGTAGTCGAACCGTTGCCCGCGAGAGTCGTGATAATTCCGGACGTGTCCACCTTGCGTACCCGTCTGGCGGTCACGTCGCCGATGTACAGGTTGCCGGCGCCATCGAACGCCAGCGCCCACGGCGCATTCAGGACCGCGTTGGTTGCCGGTCCCCCGTCGCCATTCCCACTCAAAGGCCCGCCGCCGGCCGCTGTGGTAATGGTTCCTGAGGTATCTACCTTGCGCACGCGATTGCCGGCGAACTCGGCGATGAAGAGGTTGCCGTGGCGGTCTATGGCTACCGCGATGGGGTCCACAAGTCCCGCGCTGGTCGCTGGACCGCCATCCCCCGTGTTGTCCCTGTTTCCATTTCCGGCCACAGTGCGGATAATTCCCTGGGAATCCACCATACGTACCCGTTGGTTCGACAAATCCGCGATGTACAGGTTGCCGCTGCTGTCTACGCCGATTCCCAGGTGCCCGTTGAATCCCCAGGCGAATTCGGCGCTGGTCGCGGGGCCGCCGTCCCCGGCAAATCCACTACTGCCATTCCCGGCGAACGTGGTGATGAGGCCTGACTTGTCCACCTTGCGGATCCGATTGTTGCCGTTGTCGACAATAAACAGGTTGCCCGATTTATCCAGCGCCAGCCCGTCCGGAGCCGAAATTTTGGCACTGATGGCCGGGCCGCCATCTCCCCCGAAACCCAGGTCCCCGTTGCCGGCGATGGTGTTGATGGTACCCGTGGCGCCTTGGGCGAAGCAAAGCGGCTGCCGCCCGAAGACCGCAAATGCCGCCAACCCCCCGATCGAAACGAAAGCTGTCCTCAATCTCATGGTCGACTCCCGGCTGATTCTTACGATGAGAACTTACTGGATCGTATCGTACACCGTCCGCGACTTAGTCGTCTACAATCGTTAGTTATCGCCGGGGAATCGCCGGCGCCGCCTGTTACAACTCAGTGACCGGACACTTTCTGCACCGCTTCCTTCAAGTCGAGATTGCGGACCAGCCGGTGCAGATAATTCGGATGAACGCCCAGTAGCTTCGCGGCTTCCGTGAAACTCCCGCCCGTCCGGCCAAGCGCGGCGAGAATCGCGCGTTTCTTCTCTTCCTTAACTGTCTGGTGGTATCCGCCGATCGCCTCCGATGCCGCCGGAGCATCCAGCACGGCTTCCGGAAGGTCCTCGGGAATGATGAGCTCGGTTGTGCCGAGCACGATGGCGCGTTCGATGGCATTCTCCAGTTCCCGCACGTTGCCCGGCCAGTCATAAGCCTCCAGACAAGCAATCGCTTCCGGGGAGAGTCCCGCCAACCTGCGCTTGACGTGCTTGCCGTGCTTAGCGGTGAAGTAGCGGGCCAGCATCGGAATGTCTTCGCGGTGGTCGCGTAGAGCCGGCATGGCCAGAGACACGACATTCAGCCGATAATAAAGGTCTTTGCGGAAGTCGCCGCTGGCGACCGCGCTTTCCAGGTCCCGGTTGGTCGCCGCCAAAATGCGCACATCCACCTTGATCGGCTGGGTGCCGCCGACTCGCTCGAATTCGCGTTCCTGGAGAACGCGCAGCAGCTTCGTCTGGAATGCCAGGGGCAGCTCACCCACTTCGTCCAGAAACAGAGTGCCCCGATCGGCCATTTCCAGCTTTCCCTGTTTTCTCACAAGCGCCCCGGTGAACGCGCCCTTTTCATGCCCGAAGAGTTCGCTTTCGATAAGTGTTTCCGCCAATGCGGCGCAGTTGATGGCGAGGAAGCGCTGGCCCGCGCGCGAGCTGTTGCGGTGAATGGCGCGCGCCACCAGCTCCTTGCCGGTTCCGCTTTCGCCGCGGATTAAGACGGTGGAATCCGTCGGCGCGGCCTTGCCCACGAACTGGAAGATCTCGCGCATGCGCGGGCCGCCGCCCACCATGTCGTGCTCGATATCCACGGCTTCCTGAAGGCGCCGGTTCTCCGATTCCAGCCATTCCAGGCGGCGCGAGTTTTCAAAGGGCGCGCCCAGGATGCCGCCGATGGCGGCCGCCAGTTGCAGGTGCTCGTCGGCGAATGCGGCCGGCGGAACTTTCGCCTCGATGTAAATGACGCCGAGTATCGTATCCTGGCTCCTGATCGGCGCCGCCAGCACGTCGCCCGGTGGGCTTAGGATCGCGATTCCTTCGCGCCGCGCCTGCGCCACAATCGCGCTATCGACGGGTGCTGGCTGCGGCGTCCCATCGCGATGCCGGGAACAGGCGAAGGCCGGTTCATCCCGGCCGGGATCGAATAACAGGACCGCGCCACGCGCGGCCGGAATCGCTTCAAAGATGCACGCCAGCAGGTGTTCTGCGATCTCCCCGGTTCCCCGGACCATCTGCATGCCCATGCCGATCTTGATGAGCAGCGCCAGACTGCTGGAACCGCCGGCCTCGAGCTGATGCAGGAGCAGGGTTTGCGTGTCCAGCGCCGCTTCGTCCAGACGGACGTGCGCCTGACTCTGTTGCGCGCTCGATCCCATCCGGCGGAATCGGAAATAACAGTCGCCCAGCCGGATTTCGTCCCCGTCCGCCAGAACCCGCGCCGTGACCGGCAGGCCGTTTATCGCGGTTCCATTCCGGCTTCCCAGATCGCGGATTTCGAACTGCTCCGTGGCCAGTTTGCGGATTGTGCAATGCCGCCTCGAAACCGAACGGTCGTTGATGGGCAACCCGTTGGTGTGATCCCGGCCGATGGAGATTTCCTCGCCCGCGAGCGCGAAGACGCCCCCCTCAACCGAGCCGCTGATGCCGATCAGATTGGGATTGTGATGCTGGTCCAGACTCCCTAGCATAAGCCATTCCTATCCGTTCGGATAGCCGCCGCACGATCGGATAGGGTTTGGGCCTCGCCAATGGCGCGCGCGGGTTCCCTCTGCGGTTCGCGAACGGCTGGAGTATCAGAGAGTTGCGCGGAACCGCGCGATACGTTCCGGGTTTGGCGGAGCGCTTGCCTTCGCTATGCGGCGTCATCCACGGAAAAGCAAACCCTAAATGGGAAGGAAAAAGAAAATGAAGAAACAAACTTTCGCAACGCGCCTGCGCACACTCAGTATCCCGCTGGCGCTGACAATCGCGGTTGTGACGGCGGCCGGCGCCCAAACCCGGACGTCCGGGGCCGCGCAACCCGCGGCCAGGACTTTCACCACGCTCCATAGTTTCACCGGCGGCGGGTCGGACGGGGCATCTCCCTTCGCCTCCGTGATCGCGGACTCCAACGGCAACCTGTACGGCACCACCGCGTTCGGCGGCACGAGCAATTGCGGAACGGTGTTCGAGTTGATGCCCATGAACATGGGCGGGATGACAATGTGGATGTACATGGAGCTCTATAACTTCACCTGCGGGTCGGACGGCGCGAATCCCTACGCCGGCCTGGTATTGGACGCGTCGGGCAACCTGTACGGCACCACCGTCAACGGCGGCTCCGGAACATGCCAGGTCTTCAACATGGGCTGCGGCGTGGTGTACGAGTTGATGTCGATGGGTGGGATGGAGATGCAGATATTGCTCCACACCTTCACCGGAACTCCGGGCGATGGGGCAACTCCGTTCACAGGCTTGGTTATGGGTCCGGCGGGCACACTTTACGGCACCAGCTTCGGCGGCTCCTCCGGCGCGGGAACGGTGTTCAGGACTAATGCGACCGCTGAGAATGTGATGTTCAACTTCAAGGCGAGTTCGGATGGCGAAAAACCCTTCACGGGTTTGTTGATGGGCCCGAAGGGCATCCTTTACGGCACCACCTCGTCGGGCGGCACTTACGGCGGCGGCACGCTCTTCAATATCTCCCCGGATGGCGCGATGATGACGACCCTGCACAACTTTGGCGGTAGGGGGGACGGGGCAACTCCCATTTTCGGATCTTTGGCGCAGGACACGCAGGGAAGCCTGTACGGCACGACGGAGTTCGGCGGCTCTCACAACTGCGGAACGGTATTCGAGTTGATGTCGATGATGGGCATGGAGATGGAGATGGTGCTCTACAATTTCACCTGCGGGTCGGACGGAGGCTTTCCCAGCGGAAGTTTACACATCGACAAGGCCGGCACTCTTTACGGCACAACGAGCTGCCGCGGCTGCGATAACTCCTCCGGAACGGTCTTCAAGCTGGCTGGCGGTACCTTAACGACCCTGCACAGGTTTACCGGGGGAGACGACGGTGGATTCCCGCTCGGTGGTTTGAAGGGGTCTACCAATGGCACTCTCTATGGCACTACCAACTCTGGCGGTAGCGGCGGCGGTGGAACGGTGTGGAGCCTCATGCCGTAATTACTTACCCGCCAGCTCCGCGGTCCAGTTCAGCACTACGCTGATCCGGGCGGCGGGCATCTCGGCGGCATCCTCGATATGCAGAAAGCGCTGGCCGTCCGCGGAGACGCTGTTGAGGTCCAAATCGAACAGCGAATGCGGTATGCCGATTTCGGGCCTCTTACCGAACGTCACATCCACCGCCATTTGCTTAGGACCCACGGAGTAGAACAGCTCCCTGCCGTCCTTGCGCCAAAAGGGATGGTATCCGCCGGCGGTGGAGACGCGGATTGCGGGACCCACCGGTCCGGCGGCGCCAGGCCCGCCGGACGGGAACGGACGCACGTAGACCTCTCTCGAACCCGTCTCGTTCGACACGTACGCAATCCTTTGCCGCCCGAGGTCGTCCAGCACGGGCGATAGCTTTGCATCATCTACGTTGAACCCGGTGTTGAGAAATGGAATCGGTTTGCGGTCTCCTTCCATCGGCAGCAACCAGGTGCTCGTGAGCATGTCACCGTTGCCGCCTTCGACGTAAAGCAGGTACTTGCCATCCGCCGACCAGCCCGCCGGAAACTTGGTATGCGGCGACTTCACCAGCAGTTCATCTTCACCTGTGCCGTTTGCATTCCTGGCGTAGAGATCGTAAGCGCCGGCGCGATTCGACATGAACGCGATGCGCTGCCCGTCCGGCGACCAAACCGGCCGTTGGTTGGAACCCTGCCTGGCGGTCAGCCGGGAGGCCAGCCCTCTCTCCAGGTCGATGGTCCAAATATCTTCCACGGTGTTCTCGTCCAGGCCCTGCACGGCAACGTGTGTTCCTGATGGGTCGACCGCGGCAAATTGGCTCCCCGCGGGCGCCTCTATGGTCCGCAACACGTTTCCAGACCGGCTGCGCACACTGATGCGCGATGCCCCTTGCGGCAGGACTTCCTGGTAGATCAAGGCGTCCCTGGACGAAACCGAAAACATGGCGTGGCCCGTGGTGCCCCAATGCCTCCCTATCTGCTCCGGCAAGGCCCGCGCCTCACCGGTGAAGCGCAGTCCGGATGCATTGAAGGGGCGCGCCATGAGCACCTTGCCTTCCAGATACAGCAGATACCCGGAATCGGCGTAGTGCGCCTCGCGCCACGTCCGCACCAGCGGACCATCCGGCAGTTTCTCCGCGGCATCGAGCGAGCCGATGTATTCGCCGGTATTCTCTTCGAGCGCGCTCCACACCCAGTAGATGAAATGGCGGCCATCGGGGAGGAATTGCGGATAGCGATGGACGATCTCCTTGCGCGCGGCATTCAAATGGGTGGCCGGAGCCGGCGCTCCACCGCCGGCTGGAACTCGGGAAAGCCCGCTCCCAGCCTGCTCCACCTGAAAGAGGATGACGCCCCGCGGACTCCAGGCGGCGCCGGCGAATGGATTGGCGGGTGAAGTCACCGTCTGTGGCGGACTTTGTGGGCTGTCGAGGTTCAGTCTTTGCAACACACCGCCGGAAACAAAACCCACAGAGCGTCCATCCGGGGACCAGAATAGACTCATAGCCCCTTCCGTACCAGGCTGTTTTTGGGCGTTCGAGGAGTCGATGGAACTGAGCCAGAGGTGGTGGTCTTCATCGATACCCGATGAGGCGATGCGCGTCCCGTCCGGCGACAAGGCCAGATTGATCGCATGCGTCTTGAATGGCGGCGCGAATGAAAACCGGATGGCGCGGGCATCGGGAAGTTTGCGCGTGTAATGGCCGGCGGCAAAGGCGGCGGCCATCAGGCTGGCGATGGCGGCGAGGGTCACCGGCAGTCTCCAGCGGCCGGACTTTTTCCCATAGGCCATTGCCGTGACCGCTCCCTCGGGCACCGCGTCTTCCAGCCAGAACCAGGCATCCCCGATGTCCCGCAACCGCTTCTTGGGGTCCTTCTCCAGGCAGCGCCGTAGCAGACGCTGGGCCTTCGCCGGAATCCGTTCCCAATCCGGCTCCTTGGTGGCCACTTCGATGAGCGTATCGGAAACCGTTTCCCCCGCGAACAGCCGCTCGCCCGTGAGCATCTCGAACAGGATGACGCCGAATGCCCAGATGTCGGCGCGCTTGTCCACCAACTTCCCACGCGCCTGCTCGGGAGGCATGTAGGCAGCCGTACCGACGACTACGCCCACCCGGCTGATCGGGTCCACCGTCAGGCTCTGCGAGTGCTCGGCGCGCTCGCCGGAGGCGGTCTGGTCGGTCACCTTGGCCAATCCGAAATCCAGCACCTTCACCGTGCCGTCCGGCCGCAGCATGATGTTGCCTGGCTTTAGATCCCGGTGAATGATGCCCTTCTCGTGCGCGTCTTCAAGCGCGTCGCCGATCTGCCGGGCGATCTGCAGCGCCTCATCCAGCGGCACCGGCCCCTGCGTCAGCCTTTCCGCCAAGGTGGGACCCTCCACCAGTTCCATCACCAGGTAATCCGGTCCCACGTCGTAGAGATGGCAGATGTTGGGATGATTCAGCGCCGCCACCGAGTGCACCTCGCGGGAAAAGCGGGCGCTGAAGCGCTCGGCGGAGATTTTGATGGCCACCTGGCGCCCCATCCTCGGGTCATGCGCGCGGTACACTTCACCCATGCCCCCGGCGCCGAGTGGCGCGAGGATCTCATAGGGTCCGAGTTTTGTACCCGTGGACAGCGCCATGCGAACGAATCAGCCAGTTTACCCCATCCTGAGGGTGGGCCTGAATCGTACGCTTCCGGAGGCTATCCGCCGCTACCCGTGAGCCGCACAGTTTGCGGACTGCCTGCCGCATCGTCGGTGATCGTCAGTGTGCCGCTGGCAGTGCCTTTAGCCAATGGTGAGAAGGTCACGCCGATAGTGCAAATTGCCCCGGCGGCGATACTCGCGCCGCAGGTATTGCTCGACACCGCGAATCCCGCGCTGGCCGCGATGCCGGCGAAATTCAGCGCGACGCTTAAATGATTGGTAACCGTTACCGTTTTCGGCGCGCTGGTGCTGCCCACCGCCACCGTGCCAAAACTCAAGGTGCTTGTTGAGACGGTGACGGGTGCCGTGCCCGTGCCGGTCAGGCTGACGGTCTGCGGACTGGTCACGGCGCTGTCGGTGAAGGTCAGCGTGCCCGTAGCCTTGCCGATGGCGGTGGGCGAGAAAGTCACCCCGACCTTGCAACTGGAGTGTGCGGCGATACCCGCCCCACAGGTGTTGCTCGCCACGTTGAATTCGGGGCTTGGCGTGATGCTCGCAAAGCTAAGCGCGGTGGGCAAATTATTCACCACGGTAAGGGTCTTGACCGCGCTGGTGTTCCCGGCCGGAACCGAGCCGAAGGGTATCGTATTCGCGGAGAAGCTCACCGGCGGAAGTCCACTCCCGCTGAGGCTGACGGTCTGCGTTCCAGCGTCGTCCTTGATGGTGAGCGTGCCGGAAGCCGGCCCCGTCGCCGTCGGCGTAAATGAAACCGTGATGGTACAGGAAGCCGCCGGCACGATGCTTCCGCTGCAGGTGTTGGTCTGGCTAAAGGGCCCGGTGGCGGCTACGGACGCGACCTGCATGGGCCCTGTCCCGGTGTTCTGCAGCGTTACCGTCCTTGCCGGGCTGGTGGTTCCCAAAACCACTTGCCCGAAGGACAGCGTCAGTGGACTAACCGAAGCGATGGGCGCGGTTCCGGTGCCCGTCAGAGTTACTGTCTGCGTCGCGCCGGCGTTGCCCGAGTCATCCGTCACCGTCAGGGTCCCGTTCGCCGGACCGGTGGCCGATGGAGTAAAGGTGACCGACACCGTGCAGTTCGATCCTGCATTAAGGACTCCCGGGCAATTATGGGTCGCGGCAAATCCGCTGCTCGCGGAAACCGTCCCTACGTTCATGGGACTCCCGCCGAAGTTCGCGACCGTCACGGTCTGCGCCGGGCTGGTGGTTCCCACATTCTGGGAGAACGTCAGGGCCGGCGGTGTAAAGCTGATCGCCGATGGGCGCGGAACGGGCAGCGGAAGCAGTGTCGCTCCAAAGACGTAATACGGACCGTAGAACTGGGTCAGAGCGTTCGACGAGAGCAGCACTCCAAGCATGCCGTCCACAGTTTGCGCGCCGCCTCCCCCGGCCAGCACCATGCCGCTCGAATCGACCGAAATGCTGTGCGGCGTATCGTTGTTGCCCAGGCCGATGGACGTCCAATTGGCGCCCGTCATATCGTCGACCCGAACTACCCCCGGCAGAGATGACTGCAACACGTAAATCTTGCCGGCGGCGTCCAACGCGATCCCGATCGGCGATCCGAAGCTATAGATGTAGCCATTGATTACAGGTGACTGCGTCAACGTGGTCCAGTTGGTGCCGTTCATATCGTCCATGCGCACGATCCGGTTGTTTCCGGTATCCGCCGTGTAGATCCGGCCGCTGGAGTCGAATGCCACCGGCGCGGAATATTGCGCGAACTGGCCCACGCCCGATCCCAGCGCGGTCATGGTGGTCCAGTTGGTGCCGTTCATGTCGTCAATGCGTACCAGCCGGTTGTTGTTCGTGTCCATCACGTAGATTCTGCCCTGCGCATCGACACTGATCCCCATGGGATCGTTGAACTGGCCGGTGCCGGAGCCGTACGTGCCAAAGCTGGTCCAGTTGGTGCCGTTCATATCGTCGATCCGCACTACGCGGCCGTTGTACGTGTCTGCGATATAAATCCGGCCCGCCGCATCCAGCGCGATGCTGTACGCGCCATAGAACTGTCCGGGGCCGCTGCCCTGCGTGCCGTATGAGATCAGATTCGTGCCCA
>DATGGM010000157.1:0-2124 GCA_035308525.1 Bryobacteraceae bacterium | reverse complement strand
CACTATCTTTGGTTTGCCGCCGAGGATATTCCCGACGGCGCTACCGAGTACAAGTGCGCGCCTCCCGTCCGCGGCGCGGCGAACCGCGAGGCGCTGTGGGGCGCACTGGCCGAAGGCATTATCGACATGGTGGCCACCGACCACTCCCCTTGCCTGCCGGCTCTCAAACGACGCGACACGGGCTGCTGGGACCAGGCATGGGGCGGAATCAGCAGCCTGGGGCTGGCGCTGCCGGTGATGTGGACCGCGATGGTGCGCCGCGGAATCGGGTCTGGCGCCGGGCTCGAACACCTGGGCCAGTGGATGAGCGCCGCCCCGGCCCGGCTCGCAGGGCTTCACGAACGGAAAGGCAGTTTCATCATGGGCGCGGATGCGGACATGGTGGTGTTCGATCCAGACGCGGAATGGACCATCAGCAAAGATCAACTGCATTTCCGCCATAAACTTTCCCCCTATCTCGGCGCACATGTCCGCGGACAGGTACTGGAGACATGGCTTCGCGGCAAGCAAGTGTATTCCCGCGACGAGGAGTTCGCCGGGGATGATTGCTTTGTTGGCGATGCACGCGGTCGGGAACTGATGCGGTCATGAAAGAGCGAGCCCTGCACGCGATTTCCGAATGCCGGCACTTGGCCACCATGACCGAGGAGCCGGGCCGCATCACCCGCCGGTTTCTCACCCGCCCTGTACATGATGTGCATGCCCATCTGCGGGACCGCATGGTTGCGCTGGGGATGGAAGTTCGCGTCGACGCGGTGGGGAATTTGCGCGGCGAGTGGGCGCCCCAGAATGCCGGGAAACGCCGCCTTGTCCTCGGGTCCCATATCGATACGGTCCCCGACGCCGGCGCCTTTGATGGCGTGCTTGGTGTGGTGATGGCGCTGGAGTGGGTTCGGCTTGCGCAGCAGGATCTTCTGCCGATGGCAATCGAGGTGATTGCGTTTTCCGAAGAAGAGGGCGTTCGATTCGGTGTTCCATTCATCGGCAGCCGCGCGGTCGCGGGACGGTTTGATCCAACCCTACTGGCGCTGAAGGATGGGAATGGCATATCGGTTGGGGATGCGATCCGCGCCTTTGGACTCGATCCAACCACGGTCGATGATGCCAGGGTGCATGCGGACGCACTGGGCTTCGTCGAAATTCATATCGAGCAAGGGCCAACCCTGGAGGCGGAGAGTCGCAGCCTCGCGGTGGTAAGCCGCATCGTGGGCCAGAC
This sequence comes from Bryobacteraceae bacterium, assembly GCA_035308525.1. Taxonomy (GTDB): domain Bacteria; phylum Acidobacteriota; class Terriglobia; order Bryobacterales; family Bryobacteraceae; genus Bog-159. Next base: position 908 of record DATGGM010000157.1, on the reverse strand, counting down.
CAGGCTCAGCATCGAGTTTGGCGGGCAGGCGAACCACGCCGGCACGACGCCCATGCACATGCGAAGAGACGCCCTGGCGGGCGCGGCGGAGTGGATCACAGTGGTGGAGGCCTTCGCCTCCCGGACGGAGGACCTCACGGCTACAGTTGGCCGCGTGCTGATCGAACCGAATGCCGGAAATGTCATTCCCGGAAAAGCACGGATTAGCCTGGACGTTCGCCATGCTCTTGACGCGGAGCGCGAAAAGGCCGTCGAAGAACTGCTCACGAGGGGCCGCGTCATAGCAGACCGGCGTGCCCTGGGGTTCGAATGTACGCGACAGATGAACGAGCCTGCGGTGCCCATGGATGAACGCCTGACGACGTATCTGGCCCACGCGGTCGAAGCGGCGGGGTTTCCAGCCCGCACCATGGCCAGCGGCGCCGGGCACGACGCCATGGTGATGGCAACACGGTTGCCGGCAGCGATGTTGTTCCTGCGCTCTCCCGGCGGTATCAGCCATCATCCCGCAGAAACCGTGTTGGAGGAGGATGTGGAAGCCGCGCTGCACGTGGGGCGGATCTTTCTCGCGCGTGTTGCATCCGAGGCAGGCTCCTGATTCAAGGGCTTCGGAATCCGTTAGACTTGGCACACGCGTCAATGATTCCCATGGCGAGGTCAGCGTGCACCATCTTGGATCGACCCGAAGCAGCCTGAAAGCCGATCACCTGCTGCAGACGCCGGATACGTTCATCCGGACACCCCTGCCGGGCGCAGAAGGAGTAGAGTTCGTCATTCACACGGCGCCCCAACTGGGCGCAGGCTTCACGCAGATGACGGCGGAATTTGCCGACGGCGGGGTGCTGGGACCGGCACCGGCGCAGCGGTTCATTTACGTCCTTGAAGGCGAATTGCGGTTACAAATGGAC
>DATGGM010000156.1:0-9358 GCA_035308525.1 Bryobacteraceae bacterium | reverse complement strand
CCGCACCATCCGCACCAGGTTCCCAGACGCCACCGGCAAGGACGGCGACACCACCTCCGACGAGACGTGGGTCGAGATCCCCCGCGCCACCTATCAGGTCAACGAGAAGAATATCGGCATGTCCATCGGGCACAAACCGGTGGGCAAGTACGATAACGAAGTCGACGAAGTGGCCGAGCCGGCGGGCTTCGCCTACATGGCGCCGGTCGGCCAGCGCAACCAGTATGGCTATTGGGATCAATCGGGCGGCGGCAACTTCTGGGTCTGGTATGGGCAATACGCGCTGCTGCGCGACCTGTTATGGGGCCACAGCTACCGGCCGATTCCCTCGTACGAATGGGAGTCGTACCGCACCGCGCGCGGCTATGGCCAGACATACTACGGCCGCGACGAAGCCGCCGGCGTCCCCAAGTACGGCACGCACGGCACCTTCACCCAGCAGCACTATTCCGACAGCCGCTACGTGCGCAGCTCCGGCGGCTACAACAGCTCCAAGTATGCCAGCGGCAGCCTGCGCCGCGGCGAGAGCGGCGAAGGTCACACATTCGGTTCGGGTTCCGGCTCGAAGCCGCCCAGCTCCGGCGGTTTCAAGCCGCGCAGCTCACCCGGCTTCCGCCCTAGCTTCCGCCCGCCGTCGGGCGGCCGCTCCTTCGGCCGGCGCCGGTAGCCCCGGCCCGTTCGAGTTTACACCGCTTTTTACACGCTCATGGTGTGAACATAGCCGACCCCACCCGGAATCCCTTCGCGATTGGCTTCGATTACCATTTCGGAATGAAGCCCGGGGTACGGGAACTGCCGGGTCGCCGTTGCCCGAGCAAAACTTGGCAGGGGGGCGAAACTCAATTACCCCTTTTTGCGAAGCAATAGAGCGCATCCCGCGTGCGCACGTAGATCCGTCCGTCCACGATCGCAGGTGTGGCGAAGATATCTCCATCGAGGCTGTTGACGGCGACGATCTCCCATTCCGGATCTGCCCGCAGCACAACCACCTTCCCGTCTTCGCTGGCCAACAGGATCTTGCCGTCGGCGGCCACCGGCGAAGACCAATAATGCCCCAGCGCGCCCGTGAGACGCGCCTGCTTGTACACCTCGCCGCTCTCCGGGTTCAAGCTCGTAAAAACTCCGTCGCGCACAAAATAGATCACGCCTTGATATAACAGCGGCGACGATGTATTCGGCAGCGCCTTGCGGTATCTCCACAGCACGTGGCTCCTGGTCACATCCCCGCGGCCGCCGGCGCGAATTGCCACCAGGCAGTTTTCCGAGGCCGTCCGCGCCTGGTAGAGCTGCCACTCGCCTGCGTCAATATAGCCGTCGTGATTCAGATCGTTGTCGCCAAACCACTCGGCATCATGGCTTGCGCGCATCTCGTCCCATGACAGCTTTCCATCGTGGTTCGTGTCATATTTCGCGAGAATCTGAGGGAATTCAAGGATTACAGTACGTTGCGGCCGGTCACCGTCGGTTTCCCAACCGTTCACGAAAATGTGTTCGCGGTCGATTACCGGCACGGACTTGAGCTGCCACGCCATCCCGCGCACCCACCACAATTTTTCGCCCGTCTCCAATGCGTACGAGGCCACTTCGAAGGAGCCGGGCACGATCAGTTCCGCCGGCCCCCGTTTTGGCCGGTACACCGCCGGCGTGGCGTAACCGCGCGTATATTCCGGCCGCAGCGTCTTCCAGAGGACCCCCCCGGTCGTGGGATCGACCGCCAGCAAATAGGACCCGGTGTCCTGATCGCAGATGAGCACCAGCTTTCCATCGGCCAGGATCGGCGACGAGCCGTGGCCGTTCGGATTATTGAACGGCCCCAGCGGTAAGCGCCAGCGCTCGTTGCCGTCCGGTCCATAAGACAACAGCCCGAAGTCGCCAAAAAACACGTAAACATTGGCGCCATCCGTGACTGGGGATGGAGAAGCCGGTCCATTGGTCGGCTGGAAGCCCTCCACGCGTGCGCGCGGCGCTTCCCGCCGCCACAGCACCTTCCCTGTTCCGCTGTCCAGGCAGATTGTCAGCAGGCTCTTGCCCTCGAATGCGGTGGCAAAGATGCGGTCCGCGGTGAAGACGGGCGAGGAGTGCCCCGGCGGCAGCGCCGTCCTCCAAACCATATTCTTTTGCTCGCCGAAGCGCTCCGGAAGGCCCTTGGAGGGAGAGACGCCCGAGCCGTTTGGTCCGCGAAATTGCGGCCAATCGGCCGCCGCCAGAGCGAGTGGGATCAGCAAACAGACAAGCCGGCGCACCAGCGATTAGTTTACACGTTTGGCGGCCGATCACGCCGCGGCGTTTCGGGCAGCGCCTCTCAGCCGTCGATCTGTTCGAAGAACTCGATGCGCAGGCGCAGGTCCCTGTCCTTATAGCGCTCCATAACGCCGAAGAGCCGTTCTTCGATTTCCTGTTCTGCCGCGCCGCGTTCAAAAACTTCTCGGAACCCGTGCGTGCCCTGCAGGAGATGCACCGCGTCCTCAAGCCGAAGGCGCCAGTCGCGGACCGTCCCTTCGCGCTGCCGGCCGATCTTTGGGAGTTGATGACCTTACGGCCAGACTCGGGGCTAAGACGACGGACATGTACCGGTGCAAGCGCGATCTCCCATGCCTTTACACCCTACCCCCGCATAGCCTAGAATGAATAAACAGCACACCTCGGAGGTGCGGATGGCTTTTCGATCGTTCTTACTGGGTATTTCTGCGTCTGGCCTGGCTCTCGCCGCCACCATTCCTGCTCAACCCTCTTTCTATAAAAACGTCCTGCCGGTCATGCAAAACCGCTGCCAGCAGTGCCACCGCCCCGGTGAAGCGGCGCCCATGTCCTTCATGACCTACAAAGACACCCGGCCCTGGGCCAAGGCCATCCGTGAGGCCGTCATCACCCGCAAGATGCCGCCATGGCCCGCCGACCCCCACTACGGCAAGTTCAGCAATAACCGCTCGCTCCCTCAGGACGAGATCGATACCCTGGTGGCCTGGGCCGACGGCGGTGCGCGTGAAGGCGACCCCGCCGATGCCCCCGCTCCCGCCCGCTTCGTGGATGGCTGGAGCATCCACAAACCCGACGTGGTCTTCGAGATGCCCAATGCGTTCTCCGTGCCGGCCTCTGGAACCATCGACTATCAGTACATCGTCATCCCGTCCGGCTTCACCGAGGACAAGTGGGTGCAGGAATTGGAGGCCCGCCCCGGTAACCGCAAAGTGGTGCACCACATCATCGCCTTCGTCCGCCCGCCCGGTTCCAAATGGCTGCAGGAGGCCCAGCCCGGGGTTCCCTACGTGCCGGAGAAGCAGGATCGTAAGGAGCGCAAGAAACACCGCAAGGATGGCGACGAGGGTCCCCCCGAATTGCTGGTCGGCTTTGCGCCCGGAATGCCTCCAGGCACCTTACGCCCCGGCCAGGCCAAGCTCGTGAAAGCCGGCTCCGACTTCGTCTTCCAGATGCACTACACCGCCAACGGCACGCCCGGCACGGACCGCAGCCGCATCGGTTTGGTCTTCGCCAAGGAGCCGCCCACTGAGCGCGTTTACACCGTGGGCGCATCCAACGATAAGTTCGAGATACCCGCCGGCGACTCCAACTACGAGGTTGAATCCGACGTCACCTTTCAGGAGCCCGCCAAGCTGGTCGACATGATGCCCCACATGCACCTGCGCGGCAAGGATTTCTCCTACACGGCCTACTACCCCACTGGCGAGTCTGAAGTCCTGCTCCGCGTTCCCAAGTATGATTTCAGCTGGCAGCTCTTCTATTACCTGACCGAACAGAAGGTGCTTCCCGCCGGCACCCGCCTCCATTGCGTGGCGCATTTCGATAATTCCCCCAACAACCCCGCTAACCCGGATGCCACTAAACCGGTATCCTGGGGCGACCAGAGTTGGGAGGAAATGATGATCGGCTTCTTCGACGTCGCCTTCGCTCCCGGAAAAGATCCCATGGATCTGTTCAAGGACAAGGAGAAAAAGCCCAAAGCCGGCGACTGAGCCGGTCGCTTCGCTTCTTCCTCCGGTTTATCCGCGTTGATCCCCGTCCAAGCGGCGGTCAAATTCGTAGGGTCCGCTCCACTATAATTTGAAAAGGTGCGCAAGCGAATCCTCTATATCGGCGGCCTCGTCCTCCTGGCCATCTCGGTGGCGCTCGTCGTCTGGCAGGGATCTTTCAACTTCGGCAAATACGGACCCGCCTATCCCGAGCAGACGTTTATCTTCTGGGCGATCTCCAGCCTGATCTTCGTCCTGATGGTCACCCTCGGCTTCATGCTGGTGCGTACCATCGTCAAGCTCTACATCGACCGCCGCAGCGGCCGCGAAGGCTCCCGCATCCAGACTAAGCTCGTACTCGGCGCGCTGGCTCTCAGCTTCACCCCGGCCCTCTTCCTCGTCCTGTTCAGCTATGAAGTTCTCAACCGCAACCTCGATAAGTGGTTCAGCCAACCCGCCGAAGCTTCCCATCAGACCTTCCTCGAAATCTCCGACATGCTGCGCAACGAATTGCGCGACGAAACCGAGCTGCAGGCGGCCCTGCTCGCCGCCCAGCCCGAGACCCGCCGGCTGCTGGAACAAGGCGTCAGAACTCCCGGCTTTCTCGAGCGCTTCGCCAAAGAACAGGATCTGGCCGCCGCCGCCATCGTTCCCGTAACCGGAGACACGCCGCTCGATTCCATCGGGCCCTACCCCATCCACGCCGCCGGCAACAACCGCATCTTCATCGCCCGCCATGCCATCCAGATCGGTGGCGCGCTCCGGGGCACCGTCGAGCTGGCCTCGCGCATCCCCATCAACTTCGCCGAAAAGCAGCGTCAGATCGATGCCTCCGACAAAGCCTTTAAGGAACTGGCCGCTTCCCGCCGCAACGTCCGCACCTTCTACCTGATGTTCATGGCCATGATCACGCTGTTCGTGCTCTTCGTGGCCACCTGGATCGCCCTGTTTCTCTCCAAGCAGATCAGCACTCCCATCTCGGCGCTGCTGCATGCCGCGGGCGAGGTCAGCCAGGGCAATCTGAAACATCGCGTCCGGGTGCGCGCCATCGACGAGCTGGCCAGCCTGGTGCGCGGCTTCAATGAGATGACTCAGGAGCTCGAAGCCAACAGCCGCGAGCTGGACTCCCGCCGCCGCTTCACCGAAGCCATCCTCGAGAGCATCCCCACCGGCGTCATCTCCATCGGCCCCGATGGGTATATCCGGCGCGTCAATCGCGCGCTCGGCCGCATGTTCCCCACCGCCCAGGTGGCCACCGCTACGCGCCTGGAAGATCTCTTCCCCCGCGAGGATACCGCCGAGATCAAATACCTCATGAAACGCGCGCGGCGCACCGGCGTGGCCTCCCGCCAGCTTGAGATGCAGGCTGATCGTCAGACTCTCCACCTGGCCGTGACCGTCGCGGCGCTCGAGGAGAAACTCACGTCCGGTTTCGTGATCGTGCTGGAGGATACCAGCGAACTACTGCGCGCCCAGAAAGCCGCCGCCTGGCACGAAGTGGCCCGGCGCGTAGCCCACGAAATCAAGAATCCTCTCACCCCCATGGCCCTCTCGGCCGAGCGGCTGAGCCGCCAGTTGGACCGCCTGCAGATTCCGCCCGAGAACAGCCGCATCCTCCAGGAGTGCGCCGCCACCATCTCCCGCTCGGTCGATTCCGTGAAAACCCTGGTCGACGAATTCTCCCAGTTCGCCCGCTTCCCCGCCGCCCAGCCCGTGCGCAGCGATCTTAACGAGGTCGTCGAAGGCGCACTGGCCGTCTTCAGCGGGCGCCTCGACGGCATCGACATTCGCGTGCAGCTCGCCGCCGACCTGCCCCCCGTCAACATCGACAAAGATCAGTTCCAGCGCGTGGTCGTCAATCTGGTCGATAATGCCGCCGAGGCTATGCAGGATTCGCTTGTCAAGCGCCTGCTCATCACTACTCAGGCGGGCGCCGCTGAGTCCGTCGAGCTGATCATCGCCGACACAGGGTGCGGAATCTCGGCCGAGGAGAAGGAAAAGCTGTTCCTCCCATACTTCTCGACAAAGGGCCGTGGCACCGGCCTGGGCCTCGCCATCGTCAATCACATCCTCGCCGATCATGGCGCCCAAATCCGTGTCGAGGATAATCAGCCCACCGGCGCCCGCTTCACCATCGAGCTTCCCGCGCTCGTCGACTCCGAAAACGGCGAGCCTGCGCTGAAGCCCGCCCCGGCAGCCGTATGAGGCCCGCCCGCATCTTGATCGTGGACGACGAGCCGGACATCTGTCAGTCCCTGAGCGGCGTCCTTGAGGACGAAGGCTATTCGGCGCAGGCTGCCCAAAGCGGAGAAGCCTGTCTCGCGGCCCTCAGCCGGCAACCCTGCGAGTTGGTGCTGCTCGACGTCTGGATGCCCGGCATGGACGGCATGGAAGCCCTGGCCCGCATCCAGGAAATGCCCTTTCCCGAGCGGCCCGTCGTGGTGATGATCTCCGGCCACGGCAATATCGAGGCTGCCGTCCGGGCTACCAAGCTCGGCGCATTCGATTTCCTTGAGAAGCCGCTCACCATTGAAAAGATCTCCGTGGTGGCCAAGAACGCCCTGGAGCACCGCCGCCTGCAGATCGAGAATAGCCGCTTGAAGGAAGGCTCCGAATCGCGCTATCGCATCATCGGCGAAAGCGTGCCCATGAAGGCCCTGCGCCACGAGTTGGGCCTCATGGCCGGCACCAACGGCCGCGTGCTCATCTTCGGCGAGAGCGGCACCGGCAAAGAACTGGTCGCGCACGCCCTGCACGCCATGAGCCCCCGCGCGCCGGAACCATTTGTCGAAGTGAACTGCGCCGCCATTCCCGAGGAGCTGATCGAGAGCGAACTGTTCGGGCACATCAAGGGCAGCTTCACCAGCGCGCACGAAACCAAGATCGGCAAGTTTCAAAAAGCCGACGGCGGCACCATCTTCCTCGACGAAGTCGGCGACATGAGCCTGCGCACCCAGGCCAAGGTGCTGCGCGCGCTGGAAGAGCAGCGCTTCGAGCCGGTAGGCGCCGGCGGCTCCGTGCAGGTGGATGTGCGGGTGGTGGCCGCCACGAATAAGAACCTCGACGAAGAAATCGAGCACGGCAACTTTCGCGAAGACCTGTTCTACCGCTTGAACGTGATCCCCTTCCACGTGCCGCCCCTGCGCGACCGCCGCGAGGATATCCCGCTGCTGGCCGACTTCTTTCTGCGCGAATTCACCACCGCCTATGGCCGCAAACCGAAGGAGCTGACCTCAGAGGCTTACCGCATTCTGCAGGAGCACCATTGGCCGGGCAACGTGCGCGAGCTGCGCAATCTCATCGAGCGCATCGTGATCCTGAACCCGCAGGTGCGCGTGGATGCGCGCCACATCCCGCTCAACGTCTCCCGCCGCCCCGCCGAGCGCCCCATGGATCGCTTCGGCAGCCTTGCCGAAGTCCGCGAAGCCGTGGAGCGCGAGTATATCCTCAAGAAGCTCGAAGAGGCCAGCGGCAATGTGACCCGCACCGCCGAGTTGCTGGGCCTCGAGCGCAGTAACCTGTACCGCAAGATGAAGACCCTGGGCATCGGCCCGAAGGAATAGGCCTACTCCCGCCGGTGCTTCTCCCGCAGCACGGTCTTCAACACTTTCCCCGTCCCGCCTTTCGGTAGCGCCTCCGGAAAATCTACCGACGTGGGGCATTTGAAGTGGGCCATCCGTTCCCGGCAATAGTCGATCAGCTCCGCTTCAGTCAACGAGCTGCCCGGCCGCCGCACCACCACCGCCTTCACCGCCTCGCCCCACCTCTCATCCGGCACCCCGATCACGGCCGCCTCGAGCACTTCCGGATGCGACCCGATCATCGACTCCACTTCCGGCGAGTACACGTTCTCGCCGCCGGGCTTGATCATGTCCTTCTTGCGGTCCAGGATGTACAGGTAGCCCTGTGCATCGAACGCGCCGATGTCGCCCGTGTGCAGCCAGCCGCCGCGCAGCGTCTCGGCCGTGATCTCCGGCCGGTTCCAGTATCCCTTCATGACGTTGTCGCCGCGCGCCACCACCTCGCCTGCCTCGCCCGGCCGCAGCTCGCGATCCAGCGGGTCCACCACTTTCACCTCCACCCCCAGGATCGGGCGTCCCGCCGACTTCACGGGCGCAAACCTTTCGTGCGCGCCTTCGAAAATGTGATCTTCCGGCGGCAAATAAGTCAGGCTGGGGCTCGCTTCGCTCAGCCCGTAAGCCTGCGCGAACGTGCAGCCCAGCTTCTCCTGCCCCCGCCGCAGCAGATCCACCGGCATGGGCGATGCCCCGTAGGCCAGCATGCGCAGGCTCGACGTGTCGCACCGGCCGCACGCCGGGTGGTTGATGATGGCGTTCAGCATCGCCGGCACCACGAACATGTGCGTCACCCGGTAGCGCTCGATGGCCTTCAGGCAAGCCTCCGGATCGAACACCGGCACGAAGCAACTCGACGCGCCCTGCATCACCAGCGAGTAGACCACCGTCGAGGCGACGTGAAACATGGGCGCCGCATGCAGCCACATCCAATCGTGCCCGACCGCCAGCGAAGCTCTGCCCTGCAGCATATTCGCATACAGGTTCCTGTAGGTCAGCATGACGCCCTTCGGTCCGCCCGTGGAGCCGCTGGTATAAAAAAGTCCCGCCACTTCGTCCTCGTCAGGCCGCACGTCCACATCGGCCGGCGATGCCGCCGCTAGCCGCGCTTCATAATCCGCCATGCCCGCGGGCGCACCGCCGTCGCCGGCAAACAGGTATTGGAGCGTCGGCAAGCCGGCGCTCAATGCCGGCGGCAGCCGCGCGGAGGCATCGTCCACCACCAGCAGCCGCGCGCCGCAGTCCGACAAACCGAACAACACCTCCGCCGGATTCCAGCGAATGTTGATCGGTACAAACACGGCGCCTGCCAGCGGCACCGCAAAGTACAATTCCAGGTAGCGGATCGAATTCAGCATCAGCACGGCCACCCGGTCGCCGCGCGCGACGCCCATTGCACGCAGCGCACTCGCCATCCGCGCGACGCGATCGATGAACTGCGCGTACGTGATGGTCCGATCGTCGACGTATGCCGCGATCGCGTTCCCGTGAAACTGCCTGGCGCGCCGCAGCGCATACAGCACATCCATGCCTCAGCCCTCTCCGGTAACTTCGTGGCTATGCTCGCCCAGGCGCGGCGGCCGCCCGCCCAGCCGCCCGGGCGTCTCGCTCAGCCCCGGCACGACCACCGAATGGCCGCGCGCCAGTCCCAGGTGCGCCGCCGCTTCGGCCGCGTTGCGCACCGGAGTGACGCACACATCGGACGGCCGTAACCGCTCGAACCATTCCTCCGCGGTGCGCGTGCCGAAGATGCGCGCCAGTTCCTGAATGATCTCCTCGCGCCGCGCGCCCTCCGCGTACTGTTCCTCGCTAAAC
>DATGGM010000155.1:0-6265 GCA_035308525.1 Bryobacteraceae bacterium | reverse complement strand
TGCGCTTCGGCCGTAAAAGAGATGCTGAATGCTTGACCGCCGTCTGAAAGCCTACGGCCTGTCGGCGGCAGTGTTTTTTGTGGATCGCCTCACCAAGTCGATCGTCGAGGCGCACGTCTCGGCTTTCGATGTCCACCGGGTCATCCCCGGTTTCTTCGACATCGTGCATTCGCAAAACCGCGGCGTCGCCTTCGGGCTGCTGAACGATTCCCACTCTCCCTGGCGTACGGCGGTGCTGATCGTTTTCTCGTCCGCGGCGCTGCTGCTGGTCGCCGGCCTGCTCTGGCGAACCGCGCGCCTCGACCGCTGGACCGTCACCGGCCTGGCGCTTGTCCTGGGCGGCGCGGCCGGTAATCTGTTCGACCGCATCATGTGGGGACGGGTGACCGACTTCCTGGAATTCTACATCGGCAACTGGCACTGGCCCACCTTCAACGTGGCCGATTCCTGCGTGGTCATCGGCAGCGGCCTGCTGCTGCTCGACCTGTTGAAGCCCCGGCGCCAGCCCTTGCAAACCTGATGCTGCCGCGCCTCTTTCAGATCGGAAGCTACTCGCAATCCACTTATGGTGTGCTGGTTGCCCTGGCGTTCCTGGCGGCTCTTTCTCTCACATCGCGCCTGGCGCGTCGCGCCGGTCTGAACGGCGATGCAGTCGTGAACCTGGGAATTCTCTGCGGGGTCAGCGCCATCGTGGGCGCCAAGATCATGATGTTCCTGGTGGACATCCCTTACTACGCCCACAATCCCGGCGAGGTCTTTTCCCTGGCCACCCTGCAGGCCGGCGGCGTATTCTATGGCGGCCTGATCGCGGCCCTCATCGCGGCGGCGATCTACATGCGCCGGCACCGTCTTCCGCCGCTCCTTACCGCTGATGTTTTCGCCCCCGGCATCGCCCTGGGCCACGGCATCGGCCGGCTGGGATGCTTCGCCGCGGGCTGCTGCTGGGGCCTGCCCACGCACCTGCCGTGGGGCGTCAAGTTCACCAACCCGCTATCCCAAGTGCCGCCGCAGTTCCTGGGCATACCTCTCCACCCCACCCAGTTATACGAATCGGCGGCCGAGTTTGTTATCTTCGGCATTCTCTATTGGCGCATCGTAAAGCCGCACGCTCCCGGCGCGATCATCAGCCTGTACCTGATCCTTTACGGCGCGGCGCGCTTCTCGGTGGAGTTCGTGCGCGATCACCCCGGCGAGCCCAATCCTTTCGGCGGCCCGCTCAACACCTCCCAATACATCTCGCTGGCCCTCATCGCGCTCGCCATGCTGATGATCTGGCGCACGCGCACGCGTCCAATTCTGAAACACCAGTCTCCAATTTAGACACTCGCATTTTCCAGGTCCACCGGCACCGCCCTCGCAACAGATTCCATCCACGTCGCTTGCATCATACAGCCCGCCCGGTCAAGCACTTGCAAGACACATTCCCGGGGTCATGAGATGCGGCTCACAGTCCGGCGGCGAAAGGACCAGGCTGGATATTACCTGGTGGCCCTGACCCTCTCCCTGCCTTTCATACTGGGCGCGTCTGCCCTGGCCATCGATATCGGGCGGATGTATATCACCAAGAGCGAGGTGCAGGATTTCGTGGATTCTGCCGTACTCACGGCAGCCAGCAAACTCGACGGAACCGCCGGCGGGGTGGCGAACGCCCAGGCTGCGGCCGGCAGTAATCCCAAGGGCTGGAGTTTCGGGATCAATGCCTTCGCCGGTGCGCAAACGTCCTTTTCGACCACCTCCGCGGGCCCCTGGACCACTTCCCCCCCCAATCCACCCACCAGTTATAACTATGTGCAGGTGACGGCCACTGTGAACCTGCCCATGTACCTGATGGGTATCTTCAGTAACCGAAATGCGGCGTCCATCGGCGCGCTGGCAGTGGCCGGCCGGGTGCCTGTTACATCGATTCCGGGGGGCGAGTTCCCGTTTTCGGTCTATACCCGTGCCGCCTCTCCCGACAACGCCGGGGATCCTTATGGGTTCCAGGTCGGGAATCAGTACACTTTGCGCTGGGGCTCTCCCGGAACGAGCACCAAGTGCGGAACCGACGCCACTAAGCCAAACCTGTCCACCAGCGGCAGCGTACGCGGCTACTGTTGCGTGGCGGAGAGCGGGGCCACCCTCCGGCAGGCCATTGTCGGTGCGCTCACCGATCCCCTCACGATCAGCCAACCCACCCCTATGATGGGGGCCAAGAACACCGAGACAGCGGCCATTGCACAGCGGGTCGCGATCGACTCGGACCCCAACACGATGCCCTATGCGGCCTATCGCAGCGCGGGAAACGGCAACGGGGAACGCGTGGTGCTGGTCCCGGTGAACGGCGGGGCGCCCAATTATCCTCTGGAGGGTTTCGCGGGATTCTTCCTTTCAAGCTTCAATTCCTACGTCGGCCTAAACGGCAATGATTCGGCGTGTGCCGAGTATATCGGCGCATGGGTTGGGGGTCAGCCTGTACCGCCGACGGGACAGACCGGCGCCTACCACCTGAAGTTGTACCAATGATGCCCATGCGACCTACAGCGCTGCGCGGCAGTGTGATGATCGAGTTCACCCTGACCGTCACGTTTCTGGTTTTACTCCTGCTGGGAGCCTGGCAATTCGGCTATGCCTTCTTCGTTTACGCAGAACTGGATCAGGCGGTGCGGGCCGGCGCGCGTTATGCCTCGCTCCGGACCTACGATTCCGGCACTGCCACGCCCAGCGCCGCCTTCCTGACCGCTGTCCAGAATGAGGTCGTTTATGGAAACTCCGCCGGCGGTGGGAACCCCATCGTGCCCAGCCTGACCGCGGCCAACGTAACTCTCAGCGTAACTTTTACCAATGCCGCGCCCACGGCGGTGGCCGTCGCCATTACCAACTTTCCCATATCGGCGCTGTTCACCAGCGTCACTTTGAGCAACAAGCCGGCTTGTCAATTCCCCTACCAGGGGGTCTTCGGACCACCATGAAACTGCCTGTGAGTCACAAACGCCGGGGCGCCGCTTTAGTTGAGTCGGCTCTCACGCTGCCGCTGTTCGTACTGCTTTGGTTCTCGCTATTCGATATGGGCTGGATCATGTTCTTCCAGCAGACCATGGCGTACCAGGCGCGCAGCGCCGCGCGGTACGCCGCTGTGAACCCGGGCAATCTGACGGCTGTACAGAATCTGGTGCTATACAACCAGACCAGCGGCAGCGGCGCCGGAGTACTGGGACTGCAGGCGGCCAATGTCGCAGTGACCCGAACCGGCCAGGGTTCGACCGAAGACCGCATCAACATTGTAATCTCCGGCTACCAGTTCACCCTCATTACGCCAGGCTGGGCCGGCGCCTATACCGCGCGACCCATCTCCGTGAGCATCCCAGTCGAAAACTAACCTTTTGCTCTCCTTGACGTCCTAGGAGTGTTCTCCTAGAATGGCATAAGGAGACATCAAATGGGCAAGCAAGTCGATATCCTGCAGGGCACTCTGGACATGCTGATCCTGAAAGCCGTCTCGCTGGGGCCGCTGCACGGTTACGGCACCCTGCTGCGCATCCAGCAGATTTCGAAAGATGCCCTGCAGATTCCGCAGGGCTCTCTGTATCCCGCGCTCTATCGCCTGGAGCATCGCGGCTGGATCGCCGCCGAGTGGGGCGAAAGCGAAAACAAGAGGAAGGCCAAGTACTACAGCCTGACCGCCGCCGGGCGCAAACAACTGAAATCCGAGCGGCAGGAGTGGAAGCGCCTGGCCGGAGCCATTGCCGACGTACTGGAGGCCTGATATGCGCCGTTGGTTCGAGAGGGGTTCCCGCGTGGCCCGGGAAATCGAGTCCGAAATGGACAGCCACATGGACCGCTATGCCGCCGACCTGGTGGCGCGCGGCGCCCCGCCCGAGGAAGCCCGCCGCCTCGCCCGCCTGGAGTTCGGCAGCACCGCCGCGGTGGCCGAAGAGTGCCGTGAAGCCGTGGGCCTGCGCTGGCCCGACGAGATCGCCCGCGATCTGCGCTACGCCGCGCGCGTACTCCGCAAGAGTCCCACTTTCACGGCCACGGCCGTGGCCACGCTGGCGCTGTGCATCGGCGCCAACACCGCCATCTTCAGCGTGGTGGACGCCGTGCTACTGCGCCCGCTGCCGTATCCGCATCCGGAACGGCTGGCAACGGTCGCCAGGTATTACTGGGGCAAGGGAGAGAGTGACTACAATATTCCGCAGACCGGGCAAACCTGGGAAGCCCTCCGGGACGGCGCCACCGGCATGGATGCAGCCGCATTCAGTTATGGACCCACGAAAGTCAACTTCGTGGCGGGACACAGCGTGCAGAATATCCGTCAGGGGCGGGTCTCCACGGGCTTTTTCCGCGTGTTGGGCATCTCACCCCTGATGGGACGCGAGTTCTCACCGGTCGAGGATCGCGCGGGCGGGCCGCCAGTCACGGTGTTGAGCTATACGCTTTGGAAAAACGCATTGTATGGCGATCCGGCCGTGATCGGCCGGGCCGTCATGCTGCGCGGCGAGCCGCACACCATTGTCGGCGTTATGCCCTTCGGATTTCAGAGCAGCACGCAGGCGGACCTGTGGACGCCCCTGCGACCGTCCCGGACGGGCGAGGGCGGCGGGAGCAACTACAACATCGTGGTTCGTTTACGCCCGGGCGTTACCTGGGCGCAAGCCGACGGTCAAGTTGCCTCCGTGGGCGCCTCCGCCTTGGAGAAATCCGGCAGCGATAACGTGCGCCTGCGCCTGATTTCCTTCCAGCGCGGCTTGACCGAGGGTCTTCGCACTCCGCTGCTGATTCTGTGGGCCGCCGTCGGCCTGGTGCTCCTCATCGGTTGCGTGAACATCGCCGGGCTGCTGCTGGCCCGCGCGGCGGGGCGCACCCGCGAACTGGCCACCCGCATGGCCCTGGGCAGCGGGCGCGGCGCGCTCATCCGCCAGTTGCTGGCCGAAAGCATGCTCCTGGGATTGTGTGGCGGCGCGGCCGGCGCGGCCCTCGGATGGCTGGGCGTGAAAGCTCTCACGCTGCTGGCGCAGGATAGCTTGAACGTCTGGCAGAGCGTCGAGTTGGACTGGCGCGTGCTGGCTGCCGCGGCCGCTGTCTCGCTGCTAGCCAGCATCCTCTTCGGCCTATATCCTGCCGTGGTGGCCAGCCGCCTGGAGATCCGCGCCGCCCTGGGCGAAGCCGGCCGCGGTGTCGCCGGCGGGCGCAATCCCTGGCCGCGCCGCTTTCTGGTAGCCGGTGAGGTAGCGCTCGGTGTGGTGCTGCTGGTGGGCGCCGGCCTGCTGATCCGCACGTTCGCGCATCTGCGGGGTCTGACTCCCGGATTCGATTCCCGCCACGTGATCACCGCCCGGCTCTCGCTCCAGGATGCGCGCTATGGCACCCGGGACCGCGTCAATCATCTCTTCGATCAAAGCCTCGCCCGCATACGCGAATTGCCCGGGGTCGAATCAGCCGCCGTGACCCTCACGCTTCCCTACGAGCAGGCGCTGAACGTGGGCTTCAAGCGCCTGGATGGACGCCATGTGGATACCACCGACTGGCAGATCACAAACTTCTTTTACGTCACGCCGGAGTACTTCAAGGTGCTGCGGATTCCGCTGCTGCGCGGTCGCGTATTTACAGCCGCCGATACCAACACCACCGCGCCAGTGGCCGTGGTCAGCGAAGCCTTCGTCCGCATGTACCTCGGCGGTGACGACGCCCTCAACCGGCACCTGGACCTGGGCGGCGGGGAGAAGCGCGAGATCGTGGGAGTCGTGGGCGACATCCAGCAGAAGAGCGGCTGGGGCGAGCAATACGGCCCGGTGGCTTCCGTGCCCGACATCTACGTTCCCGCCACCCAGACGGAAGACAAAATGCTCCAGATGGTGCACGTCTGGTTCTCGCCGAGCTGGATCGTACGCGCCTCGGGTGCGCCTGAAGGCGTGATCGCGGGCATGCAGCGCGCACTCGAATCGGTGGATCCGCAACTGCCGTTCGCCGGCTTCCACAGCATGGAGGACGTGCGCTACCACGCGCTCGCCCAGGAGCGGTTCCAGGCCGTATTGTTGGGTGCGCTGGCCGGCCTGGCCCTGCTGCTGGCCGCCGTGGGGATCTATGGGTTGATCGCCAACTCCGTGGCCGAGCGCACCCGCGAGTTGGGCATCCGCCTGGCGTTGGGCGCCACTGTAGCGCAAGCCATGCGCGCCGTGGCGTTGCCTGGTGTGGTCCTGGCGCTGGCGGGTGTCGTCACCGGCTCCGTGCTGGCGGGCTTTGCTTCGCAACTGCTGCGCCATCTGGTCTGGGGCGTGCGGCCCGGCGA
>DATGGM010000154.1:0-2001 GCA_035308525.1 Bryobacteraceae bacterium | reverse complement strand
TTGGCATCCAGGTGGCCGTCGAAGCGTCCGTCTACACCGTCGATGGACTAGTGGAAGCCATCGTCCAAAAGGCCTCCCGGTGACCACCAGCATCTTCGAGCTGTTCAAGATCGGCATCGGCCCATCCAGCTCCCACACCGTAGGCCCCATGCGCGCCGCGCGATCCTTTGCCCTGTCGCTCGGACCGGCGCCCGCCGCCCGCATCCAAATCGAGCTGTACGGCTCTCTGGGGTTGACCGGCCGCGGCCACGGAACCGATCGCGCCGTCATCCTCGGCCTGCTCGGAGAAGAGCCCGACCAGGTCGATCCGGCGGCCATCGAAGGCCTCGTCGCCGGCGTCCGCCGGAACCGGCGCCTCGGCGCTATACCTTTTGACGAATCGCGCGATCTGCTCTTCCGCGGCGACATCGTCCTGCCCGCGCATCCGAATGCCATGCGCTTTGCCGCGTTCGATGCTTCCGGGGCCGTCGTGCGCGAGGAAGTTTGGTACTCCGTGGGCGGCGGCTTCGTCGAGCGCGAAGGCCAGCCGCGCTCCACTGCCGCGGACGCCGCGCCGTTCCCCTTCCCGTTCTCCAGCGCCGCGCAAATGCTCGCACAAGGCGACGCCGCGGCTCTGCCCATCTGGGCCATGGTTCTCGAAAATGAGAAGACCCTGCGCCCCGAAACCGAAATCCGCGAGCGCGTCGCGCGCATCTGGACCGCCATGCGGCAATGCACCCGGCGCGGCCTGGCCACCGACGGCCTGCTGCCCGGCGGGCTCAACGTGCGCCGCCGCGCTCCCGAGCTGCATCGCAAGCTCCAGGCCGCCGCGGGCGACGATCCGCTGCGCACCATCGATTGGATCAACCTGTACGCCATCGCCGTCAACGAGGAGAACGCCGCGGGCGGCCGCGTGGTCACCGCGCCCACCAATGGAGCCGCCGGCGTAATTCCCGCCGTCGCCCACTATTACCGTCAGTTCGCTCCCGCGCCGACGGACGAAGGCATCTTCCGCTACTTCCTGGCCGCGGGCGCCATCGGCATTCTGTACAAGGAGAACGCCTCCATCTCCGGCGCCGAAGTCGGATGCCAGGGCGAAGTCGGCGTGGCGTGCTCCATGGCCGCCGGCGGCCTGGTCGCCGCGCTCGAGGGCGCCAACGAAGCTATCGAGCATGCCGCCGAAATCGCCATGGAGCATAACCTCGGCATGACCTGCGATCCGATCGGCGGCCTGGTGCAGATCCCCTGCATCGAGCGCAACGCCTTCGGCGCGGTGAAAGCGGTCAACGCCGCGCGCCTGGCCATGACCGAAGCCGGCGGACATAAGGTCACCCTCGACCAGGTGATCCGCACCATGTACCAGACCGGCCTGGACATGCGCTCGCACTACAAGGAAACGTCACTGGGCGGACTTGCGGTGAACGTAATCGAGTGTTAGCAGCGCCACAAGCGCCGCCAGTGACAGCCACGTGAGCGCCCACCCGATGCGGTTCTCCGGCGGCGTTTCGAAGGTCAAGCGGATATCCCGCTCCCCCGGCGGCGCATCGATCACGATGAAGTCCGCGCCTCGGTCCTTGTGCACCGGCAGCGGCTGGCCGCCCGCGTACGCATGCCAGGACGGATCGTAAGTTACCTGGACCAGGATGGATTGGCCCTGCTCCACGCGGGCATGCACGCGCAACTCATCGGTCCCCAGCCATGCGGTGGTAGTAGGCGCATCGGGCCCCTCTTCGATCAGCGCGGTATATGTCCGCAGCAAGTCGAGATTCGTTTGTTCGAGCGGCTGCACCGCTTCGAACCGCGCCCGATCGACCACCCGCGCCATCGACGGATAGCGCCGTGGAACCCGGTAGATCACGTTCCCCCGTTGATCGTCGTAGAGCACCGGCAGCACGCCGGCGAACTTATCGGGGAACTTGAAATCATGATAGACCTCCTGCGACTGCCTGCTGGTCACGATCACGGCATCTGCGCCCAGGGCCGCCAGCCAGCGCTCACCCAACTCAGGACCGGGTCCTGACA
>DATGGM010000153.1:0-2902 GCA_035308525.1 Bryobacteraceae bacterium | reverse complement strand
TCCGAGTATTGGGAAGAGCTGGCGCAGTTGCGGGCGAGCGAAGTGGCCCTGCTTCACACGGACAGCCTGGCCGGCCGCGCGCGCATGACCAGACAGCGTGCCCGCGTGGTGGAGATGGAAGGCCTGGCCGGCGCACATCGTCTCTTGCCGAGAGCCAATTTGCTGGCCAAGACTCAACAAGCACTTACGTCCGATTCGGCGTTCCTCAGCTTCCACATGGGGGACAATGCTTCCTACCTGTGGGTAGTCACGCGAGCCTCGTTCGGTGTCCACCGGCTGCCTCCCAAGTCCTGGCTCACCCCGGTGCTTACGGCCTTCACGACGGCGGTCGAATCCGGCGACGGTGCCGCCTTGCCGCTGGGCGCTGAGCTTTACCGGACGCTGTTTGGCGCGGTGGGCGTGGTGGTTGGTGGGAAACGGCGCTGGATTTTGGCGCTCGACGAGCGATTGTTCGTGGTCCCCTTTGCGGCGCTGATTGTTGCTGGAGGACCGGGCGAAGCGCCTGGGCAGACGGTCTACCTGGCCGAGCGTCACGTGTTGCAAATTTCGACTGGCGCGCGCATGTTTGCGACCGCCGCCGTCGAACCGTGGCTGCGGTCCGTGGCCGGCCCCTTCCTGGGAATTGGCGATGCCGTGTACAACACCGCCGACGCCCGCTGGAAGGCGAATGGTTCCGTGCGCGGGCGGGAAAGCGTTTTCGAGTTGCCGAGACTGGTTGCCAGCCGGGAGGAAGTGGAATCCTGCGGCTTGGTCTGGGCGCGGCGGGGTACGCCCTTGGTTCTGCTGGAGGGATTGAATGCTTCACGCGCGCGCTTCGACCAGTCGCTGCGCCAGGGCCCGGGCGTCATTCATTTCGCCACCCACTTTCTGGAAGGCACGCAATCTTCGCACCCCAGCATGATCGCGCTGAGCCTGGCGGCCGACCGGCAGCCGGAACTCCTCAGCCCTCTCGATCTGGCGCGGATGCGGGTGAATGCCGGCTTGGTGGTGATGAGCGGCTGCAGCTCCGGCCGCGGTGAAACGTCGCCGGGCGCGGGACTGATGGGGCTGACGCATGCGTGGATCGGTGCGGGAGCCAGAGCGGTAGCGGCCAGCCACTGGTCGACGCCCGACGACAATGGCGCCCTGTTCAAGAGCTTCTATGAGCATTTCCTGGCGGCGCCGCAGGCCGGGCCGGCGATGGCGCTGCGCAAGGCGCAGATGGACATGATGCAGTCCAAAAGCTGGCGGTCGCAGCCGCGCTATTGGGCGGCATTCTATTTGACGGGAAATTCTTAATTTTTATGTCACCGATGGGAACCAGTCAAGCGGTTGGCGTGGCTCCGGCGCGAGTCATTCATCCGGCGGAGCATACGCCGGAGTCCAGTGCAGCGGCTTTATCCGTGAACTGGGATGAGTTGGTCGATAGGATCAAGGCGAACGAAGCTGCCGGTCTGGAGGAACTTTACGGAATTTTTTCCAAAGGGGTGCGTTTCTATTTCTGCCGGCAATTGGGTCCGCAGGATCTGGAAGACAAAGTCCACGATAGTTTTCTGATCGTGGTCTCGGCGGTGCGCCGCGGGGAGTTGCGAGAGCCGGAACGCCTCATGGGTTTCGTGCGGACAATCGTGCGCCGGCAAGTGGCGTCATACATCGATCAAGTGGTGCACAGCCGCAAACAGCAGGCTGATATGGATACGGGCCGGACGGTGGCTGATCGTAAGCGGAATCCCGAGCAGGTGGCCATCGATCAGCAGCAGGAGGCCATTGCCAAGAAAGTGCTGCAAGGCATCTCCGGCCGGGACCGGGAGATCCTCACGCGATTTTATCTCCTGGAAGAGACGCAAGAGCAGATTTGCGCCGGCATGAAGCTGTCGGAAACCCAATTCAGGTTGTTGAAATCACGGGCCAAAGCTCGCTTTGGCGACTTGGGGCGCCGCAAACTGGCCCGGCGCGGAAGGCTCCGTTTTATGTGAGATTTCATCCGCGCCCCGGACACTTATCTGGTGAGGGCGAAACCCCCTGCTAGATAAAACCCTGAAGGAGCGCCGCGGCCTGCGATGATAGACCACGCCGACGAAGATCAACTGGAACGATATTCCCTGGGTGCGCTGCATGAAACGGATTTGGCGCGCATCGAAGAACATCTGCTGATATGCGAAGCCTGCCGGGAAGGCCTGGAGGAAGCCGATGTCTATACCGCTGCCATGCGCGGAGCGGCCCAGTCTCTGCGGATGGACGTGCCATCGCAAGGTCGCCAGCCGGCGCGACCCTGGTTTCCGTTGTGGGGTGACGCGGTGGCCGTCGGCCTGGCATTGTTGGTTGTCGCTTTGGCCCTGGGGCCGTGGCGAGGCGCCAAACGGAGTGTCGCGGAACCAGTCGCAGTATTGCTGGAGACGACGCGAGACTCACGCACGCAAATCGCGCCGGAATCCCGTCCTCTACTGCTCACCGCGGATCTGACGCAACTGGCCAGCTATCCGGCTTACCGCCTCGAAGTCGTAGATGCGAACGGCCGCCGCGTTACCGAATCGCCGCCCACACCCAGCAGCGGCAAGCTTAGCCTGCTGATCCCGGCGGGCCTGGCGCGCGGCACTTACTACGTGCGCCTCTATGCCGCGTCCGGGGAGTTCCTGCGTGAATTCGGCCTGCGCGTCACGTGATGACTAAAACACGCGCCGCTTGAGTTTCTCGATGGTAAATTTGGCGGTATCGGCCACGGCCATTACCGCCATGACACCGGCCTGCACCGGATCCGTCACCACTAAGTCAGCCGCATCCGGCACGCTGCCGGCCATATTCAGGCTAATCACCAGCAGGCCCGCCTGGCGGACTTCGCGCACAGCCTTCTCGATATCGCCGCCCATCAGCGAACCAGCCAGCACCAGGGCGCGGGCGCGCGGCAAGCGGGCGACGGCGCGCA
>DATGGM010000152.1:0-8754 GCA_035308525.1 Bryobacteraceae bacterium | reverse complement strand
GGCTGGCGCGGAGCGGTGGAGCAACTTCACTGCCGGCTGAGCGAGGCCCAGCGGACCGCGGCCAACCGCCTGCTTGGGCTTCCCACCGTCACGCGGAAATTGCCGCGGCTGCTTCGCATATCCGGCGCCGACGCCGTCATGCTGGCTGCGATGGTGACCGGCGACCGCACCTTTCTATCCCATTCACTGCGGGTGGGCTTCGAGCGCACCGGGTCGTTTCACATGCTGGTGGTCTCGGGATTTCATCTGGCCATCATGGCGGCATGCATCTTCTGGATCGCGAAGCGGCTGCGGCTGCCGCGCCTGCCGGCCACGCTGGTGACCATCGCGGCGTCGTTTGCGTATGCGCTGTTCACCGGCTTCGCCATTCCCGTGCAGCGGTCGCTGTGGATGGTCACGCTGTATCTTCTCGGACGGCTGGTGTACCGGGAGCGCAACCCCATGAACCTGGTCGGATTTGCCGCCTTGTGCCTGCTGGTGGCCAGCCCCCGCTCGCTGTTCGATTCAGGATTCCAGATGACCCTGCTGGCGGTGGTGTCCATCGCCGGCGTGGCGGCGCCTTTGCTCGAAAGCACGATTCATCCCTACCTGGCGGCAATCCGGAATCTGGACCTGATGGCGGTCGACGTGAAGCTCTCCCCGCGGCAGGCGCAGTTTCGCGTGCTCCTGCGCATGGTGGCCGACAGGCTGGAAGCGGCATTCCATCGCGTGATCGGCCGGCGGGTTTTTCCGTGGATGATGCGTTCGGCGCTGCGCATCGGTGAACTGGTGGTGGTGGCGTGCGTCGTGGAACTGGCCATGACGCTGCCCATGGCCGTCTACTTCCACCGCATCACGATTTTCGCGCTGCCGGTGAACCTGTTGATCCTGCCTCTCCTTCTGGTGCTGATGCCGGCCGCTATCACTACGTTGATTGTGCTGTTGATCTCTCCGGCTTTCGCGGTGGCGCCGGCCATCGCCGTCGCACTGTTGCTGCATTTTGGCGTGGGTCTTGTACACCTCTTCGGCTCGCTGGCACTGGGCGATTTCCGAATCCCCGCTCCTCTGTCCGCGCCATGCGCGTTGTTCTGCATGTTGCTGGGAGTGGCGATCGTGCTGGCGCGTGGGCAGCGATGGCAGCGTCGGGGCGCATGGGCGGCGCTGGTCGCGGCGGCATTGGCGGCGGTGTGGCCGCGGACGGTCCAGCATCCGCACGACACGCTGCTGGTTGAGGCCATCGACGTAGGCCAGGGGGATTCGCTGCTGCTCATCACGCCGGATGGTAAGACGATGCTCGTGGATGGCGGAGGCCTGGGCGGCGGGCCGCGCCAAGGACCCCGTCAGGCCGATGAATACGCATCCGCGGGAACAACGGCTGCGCCGGAGTTCGATATCGGCGAAGAGGTGGTTTCGCCGGCGTTGTGGGCGCGCGGCATCCGCCACCTTGATGTAGTGGCGCTGAGCCATGCCCATTCCGATCACATGGGCGGCCTGCCGGCGGTGCTGCGCAACTTCGATCCCGACGAACTGTGGGTGGGCAACAATCCGCATTCAGCGGCGTACGACGCGCTCTTACGCGAAGCCGCGGATCTGCATGTCAAAACACGTTCCATGCGCGCCGGCGATGAGACGCGACTCGGGCCGGTGCAGGTGACTGTCCTGGCACCCGCGCGCGGTTATCAGCCCGGCGCCGCTCCCGCGAATAACGATTCGATGGTGCTCCGCGTGGCGTTTGGACAAACCTCGGTGCTGCTGGAAGGCGATGCCGAAGCGCCGGTTGAAGAGGCGATGCTCGCATCGCCCCGCCTTCCCAGTACTTTGTTGAAGGTGGGACACCACGGCAGCCTCACGTCGACGCGGCCGGAATTCCTGGCGCGCGTCGCTCCGCAATGGGCGGTCATCTCCTGCGGCCTGCACAACCGGTTCGGCCACCCGCGCCCCGAAATCCTGGCGGAGCTGCAGCAAGCTGGCGTGCGCACCTTCAGCACCGACATACAGGGCGCCACCTGCTTCCGGCTCGATGGTAAGAATGTCTCCGCGGAGTTGTCCTGCGACTCGGACCGAATCCCTGACCCCTGATTCCTGCTTTTAGAACCGCATCCGCATTCCGAAATCGAACTGGCGCGGCCGGTAGAAGTCAGTCGCGTTCACATCCAGCGGCTTGCCGAACTCGGTCTGTCCCGTCTTCAGCCCGGTGAGGAAGTTGAGAGTTGGCAGCGACCCGGCGGCGCTGCCGGATGCGATGTAGTAGCCCACTGTCTCCAGGCGGGTGACGTTCTGGTGGTTGAACAGATTGAAACTCTCGGCCATCAGCTCAACCTCCCGCATCCGTCCCAGATTGAACGTCTTGCCCAGCCGCACGTCGGCCTTCCACGTGAATGGGTAGCGATAAGTATTGCGGCCCACGCCGTAGACGCGGTTGTCGCCGCCGTATCCGTTCATGCTCTGTCCCAGCCCTACGATCGCCCTGCCGGATACATCGAATTCCTCGGGGATGGAACCGGCGGTGCGCATGCTGAAAGGCAGCCCGCTGCGGAACTGACCAGTGCCCGACAGCATCCAGCCGTTGGCAAGCTGGCCTTCGCGTCCTTTCAGCTTCCATGGCGCCTGCCAGATGAGCATCGCCGAGGCCGAGTGCCGGACGTCGAGGTCGCTGGTCCCGTATTCCTGGCGGAAGTCCGTGGGATCGAACACGCTGCTGCCGGAGATCAGCGCCGATTCGTTGGGGTTCCAGTCCATGGCGTGCGCATAGGTGTACCGGGCATGGAAGCTGATCCCGCGCCGCGTAAACCGCGAGACGCGCAGCATGGCGGCTTCGTAGGTGGAGTTGGCGCGGCTCATCAGCTCCGAGATCTGCTGGTAGTTCGCATTCAGGCGGCCGGCGCTGCCCGTGGCTGACCCGGCCGCCGGCCACGAGGCAAAGAACGGCACCGTGATCAACCGCGACTTGAGAGGCCCGGCATTCAGCCCGTCCACGACCGCATAGGTGATGGTGCCGGGATTCGATGCGGGATCAAAGTTGGTGTCGATGGTGACCGGCAGCCGGCGTCCCAGGCTGGCCACGGCGCTAGCCGCCACCTGCATGTGCCCCGGCAGCTTTTCCTCGACAGTGACTTCGCCCTGGTGGATTTCGGCATTCTTGAACGCCGGGGAGAATTGAATGGCGCCCGGCTTTACCACCGTCGCAGGCTCTCCCGCCAGCACGTAGGGAAATGGGGGAGCGCCACCCCCGGTTAGATTATCTGTGGGACGCATGAAGAAATTCAGGTCCCCTTTCCATGAACCGGTCTGGGTCAACGCCGTTTCGAGGAGCGAATTCTGCGTCCGCCCGAAATACATGCCGTAGCTGGCGCGCAGCACCGGCCAGCGGTTTTCGCCCGATCCCCAGGCCAGGCTCAGGCGCGGGCCCCATTCATTGCCGGGCGAAGGGATGTGGCGTGTCAGGGGCAATGCGGGATTGTCGACCAGCGCTATCGGAGGCGGGAAATACTCTCGATCCCAGCGCAGAGCGGCCGACAGGACGAAGCGCTTCGCGGGCTGCCATTGCGCGGTGGCGAAGCCGGCCAGGTCGTTGGTGCTCAGGTGCCAGTCGGTCGGCCCCATGGTCTGCGAATAATACGAGTAGCAGGGCAGATACCCAAGGCCGTGCAACTGCCCGGTGCTGTCGCGCCACGCCCGGCCGCGCTGGTCGCAATTGTGCTGATCGAATGGATCGAGCGCGTTCGACAGGCCATACTTCGCGAACACCAGCGCGTCGGAAGCGAAGTTCTCTACCGTGGAGTAGTGATAGGTCCCGGTGTAGTTGCGCACCATGCTGGTGGCATCGGCGTTATGGCGCCAGTCCGCGCCGGCTTTGATCAGAAGACCTCCATGAACCCAGTCCAGGGCTTCCTGCAACTGGTAAAGGTGCTCGTCGGGATACCTGCCGGTTCCGAAGCGCGATGGATTGCCGATGGTGAAGCCGTAACGGGAATCCACGACCATCTGCGGCAACTGACGCCAGGCATTGATGTCGAGGGTCTGCTCGAAGGGCGAGGGCGTGTCGGCCCCCTCGGCCAAAATGTGCCGCCCTGCCGATCCCTGGGTGACCGCGAGCAGGTTGGGGGTCACGAACGCCTCCCAGCGTCCCAGCAGCCATACTTCGCTGGCCCGGCTGGTTCCGAAGCTGTGGGTGCCATAGGGTTCCGCGACGCGGGTAAGGCCCCCGCCGGGTGAGTTCCACCGCGCACCTGTCCCTTCCAGGGTGAAACGATGGCGTTCCGCAGCCTGCCAGTCGAGGCGGCCGAATCCTACCCATTGGTTGGCGGTGCGCGCCGCCGGGCCGAGCAGGCCGCCCAGGGTTTCAAGAAGACCCGAGTAGGCGCCCAGTCCCTCGGCCACGGGATTGACGCTGCTCAGCCCGAGGCGCGCGCTCAGCACCTGCATCTCGTCGTTCGCGGGCTGGGCGAAGAAGCTGTCAGGATGGCGCACCGAAGCGACACCCGGATCGTTGCGCAGCGACCCGTCGTAGGCGGCAAACCAGAAAATCTTCCGGCGGCGGATACGGCTACCCATCCCGAAACCCCAGCGATCTTCGCGGTCCGGGGCGGTGTAGGCGAAGGGCGTAAAGGTCGGCGTGGAGATCGTCGTGGCCGGAGAGGTTTCCTTTACCCACTGGGTGAACGGGTTCTGCGCGCCCCACAGATTGCGCCGATCAAAAAGGAACCCCTGGCCGTGCAAGCGGTCGCCGCCGGAGCGGGTTTCGACGACCGGATGCTGGCCGCCACGCTCATCGGCCGGTTCAGCGGTCTTGTTATAGGACCTGACCTCGAGGATGGCGGCTTCCGAAGCGCCCGGCCCCATCAGAGAAGCAGTGTGCATGCGTCCGCCGCCGCGTCCGCCGAATGCCAGGCGGGTACTGGCGCTGTCGACCGAAACGGATTCGGGGCCGGATCGGGCCGCGGATGGCGCCGGTTCGCCGTCGTCTTCCTGAGTTGGGTTCGCCTCGGGCGCCGGTGTATCCAACACGAAATTTTCCCAATGCCGGCCAGGCAGGGGCAGGGCTTGCAACTGCCGGCCGGTAAGGGTCGATACAGCCGCGGTTGTTCTGGCATCGATTGTCGCGGCGGCCGTAGACACACGAGGCACCGCCTGGCTGATTTGTGCAACCTCCACAGAGACACCGGCAAGAGTCAGGTTTGCGTGGCTCTGTGGGGCCTCTTCGAGAACAGCTGTCGCCAGCGCGGGGATGGTAAGTTCAGCGATGTTGGCCGTGATTGCTGGTGGGGGCGCCGCAATGCCTGCCAGCGCTGCTTCCCCGGGCGGATGAAACGCGCTCGCTGGCCCCGGTTCCGGGAATCGTACCGAGCCCGCTCCTGAAACCGCCTTGCCCCGAACTGCGGAAACGCCAGCGGGTGCAGGCACGGGAACGGAATTCGCCGCCGTCATTGGCAAGACTTCGACCGGCTGCGGCGAAAGGCTGGCATCCACCGGAAGCACGAGAACCGGTGGATTATCCGCGGCTGGCCTGGGCAAAACGAGCGACTGGACCGGCTCGATCGCCGGCTGCATGGCAGGTTGAGAAGGCGCCTCAGCTAAGCTCCGGATCGGCAAGGCGGGCGGACCCGGCTTTTCATGAACCAGCGTCAGCGCAGCCTGCACCCGTGACTCATGGCCGGCAGCAACGTAGATGCCCTCGATGTGCCCTTCGCCAAGGCGGGTACTGCCTGCTTCCAGCGTGTATTCCCCCGCAACCAGCCGGCTGAAATGGTACGAGCCATCCCGGCTGGTGGTGGTCTTTGTCTCCTCGCCGGTAGCGGCATTGCGCAAGACCAGGGAGGCTTCGGCTACGGGATGGGAATACAGATCGGTGAGCTTGCCGGATAGTCCCCCGGTCGGCGGGGATTGAGGATATGCGCAGGCCACCATCATGACAGCGAGCACAACTCCCGCGCCAACCCGTCTTCCCCCTGCCTCGCGAAGCGCCATCCCGAAGCAGCCGCTGACCTTGGCCACAGCCCACCTTCTTCCGGCCGCCGAGGGGCGGGTCCGGTCGGGGTGAGTTCTCCAGTTGCTCCGGATGCGTGATTCGGAGTCAATCGGCGGTCATTCCAGGCAGGAATGACCGTTTCTCAAACACCCCATTGACCCCCGGGAGAAGATATGAGCGATTCTAAGCCAAAACGGGAAAGCTTGGCGCGAAATTTCCGTTTTAGGATGCCCGAAAGACGGGGAGGACCGGCAATTTTCGGAGGTTGATAAACTGAAAAGACGACAGTTTTGAGATTGGAGCCCGCAGCGGACTGCGGAGAACGCATAGCTATGTTTATCGATGAAGCCAAAATTCGCGTGAAGGCGGGCGACGGCGGCAATGGCTGTATGGCCTTTCGGCGCGAAAAGTTTGTCCCTCGCGGAGGCCCCTCGGGCGGCGATGGCGGCCGCGGCGGTGACGTGATCATGGAGTCTTCCCAGCGCCATAACACGTTGATTCACTTCCGCTATAACCCCGAGCACAAGGCGCAGCGCGGCGAGCACGGCATGGGCTCGAACTGCTCCGGATCCGAAGGCAGGGACGTGGTACTGCAGGTGCCGGTGGGAACGGCGCTTTACGACCAGGAAAGCGGCGAGCTGGTGCACGACTTTTCCACTCCCGACGAACGGATCACCATCGCCAAGGGAGGTCGCGGCGGCCGTGGCAACCAGCATTTCGCCACCAGCACCCACCAGGCTCCCCGCGAACACGAGATGGGCCGTCCCGGCGAGGAGCGGACCTACCGGCTGGAACTGAAGCTGCTGGCCGACGTCGGCCTGGTCGGCTATCCCAATGCAGGCAAATCCACTCTTATTTCCCGCATCTCCGCGGCCAAGCCCAAGATCGCGGACTACCCGTTTACCACCCTTGAACCCAACCTGGGCGTGGTCACCGTGGGAGAGGAGCCCCACCAGGAGTCGTTTGTGGTGGCGGATGTGCCTGGATTGATCGAGGGCGCGCACCTGGGTTCCGGCCTCGGCGTCCAGTTTTTACGTCACATCGAGCGCACCCGCTTGCTGGTTCACCTGGTGGACGTGTCGGATGCCTCGGGCCGGCCCGATCCGGTCGAAGACTTCAAGGTCATCAACAAGGAGCTGGCCAACTTCGGCAATGGGCTCGACGAGAAGCCGATGATCGTCGTCGCGACCAAGATCGACGCCGCCAATCCCGAAAAGCTCAAGAAGCTCGCCACCTATATCAAGCGGCGCAAGATGGAGTTCCACGCCATCTCGGCGGTCACGGGACAAGGAATCGACGAATTGAAGTGGGCGCTGGCAAAACGGCTGCGGCCGGTGGAAGTTCCCGCCTGAGGGACATTCTCACCAGATCTGGACGCGATCGCCAGGAGGCAGGTACTGCTTCTCTCCCGCCTTGATGTCGAATGCCTCATACCATCCGTTCAGATTGCGCACCGCCAGAGCGCGCTCGGAGATTCTCACATGGGAGTATCACCGCCTATGCGGAAGTTTGAGACGGAAATGCAGATCCTTCGCTTTCGGCTCAGGATGACAGCGGTGTGAGGGGATCGGAGGCGGGAGGATGACCGCCTATCCGGAAGTTACGAAAAGCAAATGCAGATGCTTCGCTGCGCTCAGCATGACAGTGCTTTAAGGGATTGGAAGCGAGTGGTTGACGGTGGATTCAAGCTCGAAGTGCAACCTTCCCTCCTTTTAGAAATGTTGCACTTAGACTTTGAATCTACCCACCGCCGACTCGCACCTTTGGCGGACCTTCGCCTTTCCCGGCGCTGGGCTGGAGTTAACCTGCCCAGAAACCCGCCGGCCGTGCCCAGAAAATCGGTCGAAATTGGCTGTTTTTAGGCAAAGCCGATAGACGGGCAGGTTAGCGTGATGATGTTGTGCTCGCGGCGCCTACACCATCGCCCGTTCCTTCACCGCCAGATACTGATTCAAAACCGACGAGGTGAGCACCTCGGGGTTCAGGTCCAGCGTCAGCGCGCCTTGTTCGTGCAGCCGTGCCAGCAGCAGTTCGCGGCGTCCGGCCATTTCCTGGGCAGCGGCGGAACGGAACATCTGTTCGACATTTTTCGGCCGCGCACGGGCAATCAGCTCCACTTCCGGCTGCGCCATGGCCACGAATAGCAGGACGTGACGCCGCAGGAGTTGAACTGCGCTATCGATGACTTCGGGGCGCATGGCGGTTTCGGCCAGATCGGTAACCCACAAAATCAGCGAGCGCCGCGGCTGCAGGCGATTCAACACCGCGGTGGCGCGCAGGTGGTCGGCTTCGGCCGCTTCGGCACGCACCTGCGCCAGCAATTCGATCAACTGCCGCAGGTGATCCGATCCGCGGCCTGGCAAAAGCCGCTGCTGGATGCCTTGACCGTAGGCCAGCAGTCCCACTCGATCGCCAGAATAGAGCGCAAGCTGCGCCAGCGCGACGGCGGTTGAACAGGCATGATCCAGTTTGGAGTGAACTCGCGCGTGCTCCGCACTCCCCGGCGTTCCGCTCGAAGGCGGCACTACCCCCGCCACGCGCGATCGCATCAGCCGTCCGCAGTCGAGAACGATCCAGACCGGCTGGCTGCGTTCGGTCTGGTATTGGCGGGTGATCAGGTTTCCTCTCCGCGCAGTCGCCGTCCAGCAGATGTCGCGCAGGTCGTCGCCCTCGCGGTATTCGCGCAGGCTCTCGAAATCGCGACCCAGGCCCCGCTGGCGGGCCTGCCGGATCTGCAGGTCTATCTGCCGGCTGCGTGCCAGAAAGATCTGCTGTTCCTCCGAGATTCGTAACGCCGGATAGACGCG
>DATGGM010000151.1:0-15083 GCA_035308525.1 Bryobacteraceae bacterium | reverse complement strand
TCGATGACCACGTAGCGGTCTTTCTCGTACTCGTAGCCCTTCACCAGTTCGCTGCGCGGAACCGGCTTGTCTTCGGCCTGGCAATACGTCACCTGCTTGATGCGCGAATTGTCTTTGGCGTGCAATAGATTGAAACTCACCGTCTCGCCGCGCGCGGCGCTGTATAAACGCACCGGCAGCGAAACCAGTCCAAACGTCAGATGTCCTTTCCATACGGTGCTGGCCATGTCCCCACCCCTTGCTTCTGCCAAACCACGTGATGCAGTTCCGAAGATATCATGTAAATGGAGGACAGGCAAGGCTTTATGGCACTCGAGGAGTACGTTCGGAAACGCAAATTCGAGAAGACCCCCGAGCCCGCCCCCAAAAAGGCCGAGGCGGAATCCGCGGCCGGCGGCGCGCCCCGCTTTTACGTGCAGCGGCACGACGCCACGCGCCTGCACTATGATTTCCGCCTGGAGATTGACGGCGTGCTGGCCTCCTGGGCCGTCCCCAAGGGGCCATCGCTCGAACCCCTTTCCAAATTCCTGGCCGCCAAGGTGGAAGACCATCCGCTCGAATACGGCGAATTCGAGGGCAACATCCCCGCCGGCAATTACGGCGCGGGCAGCGTCATGCTCTGGGACCGCGGCACCTGGGAACTGGTAAGCGACACTCCCGTGGACCAGCAGCTCGCGCGCGGCGACCTGAAGTTCCGCCTGCACGGCGAAAAGCTGAAGGGCGAGTTCGCGCTGGTCCACATGAAGAATCGCGGCAAGGGCAAAGAGTGGCTGCTCATCAAAAAGCGCGACGCCGATGCCGTGCCCGGCTGGGACATCGAGCAATACGCCTGGAGCGTGCTCTCGGGCCGCACGCAGCAGGAGATCGCGCAAGGCCTGCCCGCCCGCAAGACCCTGCAAGAGACCGCCGGCGATCCACGGCGCGAATGGAAGAGCCGTCCGGCCGCGAGAGCCGCCGCCCCGGCGCGCCCTAATCCGGCGCAGGCCGCCAAACCGCACGCTACCGGGCCGCGCCCGTCTTCAAGCGCCCTCCCCGGCGCCGTGAAAGCTCCCCTCCCCACCGCCATCAGCCCCATGAAAGCCGGCCTCACCGACAAACCCCCGCAAGGCGACGACTGGCTGTTCGAGGTCAAGTGGGACGGCGTGCGCGCCATCTGCTTCGTCGAAAACGAATCGGTCCGGCTGGTCTCCCGCACCGGCCATTCGTGCGAGAAGCAGTATCCCGAGCTGAGTGTGATCCCGCACTACCTGGCCGCCGAACAAGCCATCCTGGATGGCGAGATCGCCGCGCTCGACGATAAAGGCGTCGCCCGCTTCGAGCTGATCCAGCCGCGCATCCACCAGACCGATCCCAATTCCATCTCCCACATGGCGCGCTCCCGGCCGGTGATCTACTTCGTCTTCGACCTGCTGTATCTGAATGGCTACGACCTGCGCCAGGTGCCTCTCGCCCAGCGCAAGCAGTTGCTCGAGTCGATCCTCACCCCCGCCGGCGTACTGCGTTATTCCGAACACTTTCCCGGAGCCGGCGACGCCATGCTGCAAGCCGCGCGCGAGACCGGCGTCGAAGGCCTGATGGCCAAGCGCGCCGGCAGCCGCTACGAGCCGCGCCGCAGCAGCGACTGGCTGAAAATCAAAATCGTCGAGCGCCAGGAATTCGTGGTCTGCGGCTACACCGCCGGCGAGCGCGACCACTTCGGCGCGCTCGTGCTCGGCGTGTACGACGGCGGCCAGCTCGTCTGGGTCGGCAACGTGGGCACCGGATTCGATCAGAAAACCATGGCGGCATTGCGCCAGAAGCTGGATCCGCTGGTCACCCCGCGGTCGCCGTTTTCGGGCGCGCCGAAAGTGGCAAAAGACGTCACCTGGGCAAAGCCCGAATTAGTCGTGGAAGCGAAGTTCGCCAACTGGACCAACGACGGGAAGCTGCGCGCGCCCGTGTATCTCGGTCTGCGCCCGGACGTAGATCCGCGCGACTGCGTCCGCGAGCGCCCCGCCGAACCGGACACCGACCCCGCCCCGCCCGCGGCCGTCCTGCTCTCCGCCAACACCGCCGAGGTCACCCTCACCGTCGACCGCCACGCCCTCAAGTTCACCAACCTGAACAAAGTTTTTTACCCCGCCGAGGGCATCGTCAAACGCGATCTGCTGAATTACTACAACGCCATAGCTCCGCTGATCCTGCCCCACCTGAAAGACCGCCCGCTCTCACTCAAACGCTACCCCAACGGCATCGACCAGCAGTTCTTCTTTCAGAAGGACGCGCCCCTCACGTTCGCGCCGTGGCTGCGCACCGAAGATATCTTTTCGGATCACAACGACGGCACCATCCGCTATGTCTTCGCGCAGGACCGCGCCAGCCTGCTCTACCTGGTCAACCTCGGATGTATCGACCACAACCCCTGGATGAGCCGCTCGCCAACCCTGGATAATCCTGATTTTGTGCTGATCGACCTGGACCCGCAGAACTGCCCCTTCGACATGATCGTGGAAGCCGCTCTACTGGTCCGCGACAAGCTGGATGCTATCGGCCTGGCCGGCTACCCCAAGACCACCGGAGGCGACGGCATGCATGTCTACATCCCGCTCGAACCGATTTACACCTATGAAGAGAGCCGCACCTTTGCCGAGATACTCGCCCACCTGGTGCTGCGCGATCGCCCCAATTTGTTTACCACCCCGCGCGCCGTGTCCAAACGTCAGAAGGGCCGCGTCTATTTCGATTGGATGCAGAATGGCAAATCCAAGACTATTGCCGCGCCCTACGTGCTGCGCGCCTATCCGGGCGCCCCGGTAGCCACGCCGCTCGCCTGGGACGAAGTGCGACCGGGAATTACGCCCGCCCAGTTCAATATCTACAACGCGCCCGAAAGATTCGCCCGAGTAGGCGACCTGTTCCAAGGCGTGTTGACAAAACTCCAAAAACTGGAAGACCCGCTCCAAAAGCTGGAAGCGCTACTAAAGGCCCCCTAACTTGACCAGCCCCACGCACTTCGCTATGCTAAACTCAATCTGCGCAGCTTTAGGCATCCCCACCGTACGATTCCCCCAATGGAGGACAGATGAATCCGCAAGAAGTGCTGGATTACGCAAAGAATAACGAGGCCCGGCAGTTGGATCTCCGTTTCACCGACATCCCGAGCCTGCAACACCACATTTCCTATCCCATCAGCGAGCTCTCCGAGAGCAGCTTTGAAGAAGGCTTCGGCATCGACGGATCCAGCATCCGCGGCTGGGCTGCCATTAACGAAAGCGACATGCTGCTGATTCCGGATCCCACCACGGCGATCATGGATCCGTTCGCCGAAACGGCCACCCTGGTGATGTACGGCGACGTCATCGACCCCATCACCAAGCAGCATTACGAGCGCGATCCGCGCTGGATCGCCAAGAAAGCCGAGATGTTCCTGAAGAACACCGGCGTGGGCGATACGGCGTTCTTCGGCGCCGAGGCCGAATTTTTCATTTTCGATAACGTTCGCTTCGACCAGAACCAGCATTCCGGCTTCTACTTCATCGATGCCGAGGAAGGCCGCTGGAATTCGGGCCGCGAAAAAGACAACCTGGGATACCGCCCGCGCTATAAGGAAGGCTACTTCCCGGTTCCCCCCACCGATCATTACCAGGATCTGCGCAGCGAGATGGTGCAGACCATGCTCAAGTGCGGCCTGCGCATCGAATGTCATCACCACGAAGTCGCCACCGGCGGCCAGTGCGAGATCGATCAGCGGTTCGACACACTGGTGAAGTCCGCGGACAACATGATGCTCTACAAATACATCATCCGCAACGTCGCCAACCAGTACGGCAAGACCGTCACGTTCATGCCCAAGCCCCTGTTCGCCGATAACGGCAGCGGCATGCACACCCATCAGAGCATCTGGAAAGAAGGCAAGCCGCTGTTCGCGGGCGATTGCTACGCCGGTTTGAGCCAGATGGCCCTGTGGTACATCGGCGGTTTGCTGAAGCACGCGCGGGCCCTCTCCGCCATCATCGCCCCCACCACCAACAGCTACAAGCGGCTGGTGCCCGGCTATGAAGCGCCCGTGAACCTGGCCTACTCGCGCCGCAACCGTTCGGCGGCCTGCCGCATTCCTATGTATTCCGCCAGCCCCAAGGCCAAGCGCGTGGAGTTCCGTCCGCCGGATCCGGCCGCCAATCCGTACCTGGCATTCTCGGCCATGCTGATGGCGGGTCTCGACGGCGTAGCCGGCAAGATCGATCCGGGCGAGCCGCTCGATAAGGACATCTACGATCTCTCGCCGGAGGAAATGCGTAACGTGCCTTCCATGCCCGCGTCGCTCGAAGAGGCGCTGAGCTGCCTGGAAGACGATCACGCCTTCATGATGAAGGGCGACGTGTTCACCGAAGAGCTGATCGAGACCTTTATCGATTACAAGCGCAAAAACGAAGCGGATGCCATACGGCTGCGCCCGCATCCCTACGAGTTCGCGCTCTACTACGACGTGTAAGACAGTGTGACTGGCGTCATCGCCCAAATCAACGCCTCGCCCGGCGGCCTTCCGAAGAGGCCGGTTACATCCGGTATGATCACGCCGCTGGGCCTGGCGGGCGACGCGTGCGGGCATCCGCAGATTCACGGTGGCCCGGATCAGGCCATACTCCTCATCGCCGCCGAAACCGTCGATGAGTTGCGCGCCCGCGGCTACCCGGTATTCTACGGTGCGTTGGGAGAGAACCTCACCACCCGCGGGCTCGACCCACGTCAGCTCCGCATCGGCCACCAACTTCGCGCCGGCGGAGCCGTTCTGGAGATCACTAAAGTCCGCGGCCCATGCAGCCAACTGGATATCTACGGCCCCGCCATCAAGCAGGAGATTTACGATCCACAGGTAAAAGCCGGCGATCCCGCCTCGCCCAGCTGGGGCATGCGCGGCTTCTACGCGCGCGTCATTCATCCCGGCCCCGTGAGCCCGGGCGATGCCATCACCTTACTTTCCGCATTCGCCTGACGCATCTGTGTTTACCTGCGGCCATATTGTTTTCACCCGTCGTTCCCACCCTGCTAAAGCTATAATCAACAGGGTGGCCACGTTCGCCTCAGCTCATGCAGCGTCTGCTCGAAGCCGTTGAATTTCGCAATCCTTCCCGCGCGCGTGAAGACATTGCGCGCCTGGGCGGCGGCATTCCTGAACGCATCACCGCACGCATCCAGTCCCTCCTCGCATCTGTTCCCGATCCCGACGAAGCCTTGCACTTTCTGGAGCGTCTGCGCCGCGATTGTCCCGCCGCCTTCAACCGCATCAGCAGCTCTCCCGCCGCTCTGCGCTGTCTGATCACGATCTTCTCGTACAGCCGTTTTCTCTCCGAAACCCTGTTGCAGCGCCCCGAGTGGCTGCTCCAAGCCGCCGGCGCCGCCGACCTGCACAAGGTTCTGTCCGCCGAAGAGTTCGCCGAAAGCCTGGCCCGGTTCCGCGCAGCGGAGTCCGCCAGCCTGCCCGCGCCCGTCATGCTGGCCCGCTATCGCCGGCGGCAATTAATGCGCATCCTGCTGCGCGACGTGATGGGTCTGGCATCCCTGCCGGATATCACGGGCGAGCTTTCCAATCTGGCCGACGCCATCCTCGACTTCGCTTATCACCAGGTCCGCCGGCAGGTCGCCGCGCGCCATGGCGAGCCTTCCTGCATCGCAGCCGATGGCCAGCGGCGCCCCTGCGGCTTTGCGGTGATCGCGCTCGGCAAGCTGGGCGGCCAGGAGCTGAACTACAGCTCCGATATCGACCTGATGTTCGTGTACTCCGCCAACGGCGAAACCACCGGTCCGGACCCCATAACCAATAAGGAGTTCTTTAAGAAGGTAGCCAACCAGTACACGGAGCTGCTCTCCACTTACAGCGCCGATGGCTCCTGCTATCGCGTCGATCTCCGCCTGCGTCCCGACGGCCGCCTGGGCGAAGTTTGCATCTCGCTCGAAGGTGCTCAGCACTATTACCAGGAGCGCGCGCGCGACTGGGAAAAACAGATGCTCATCAAAGGCCGCGCGTGCGCCGGCGACCTCGCCCTGGGCCGCGACCTGCTGGAATTCGTCGAGCCGCTGATCTATTCGAGCACGCTCGATTTCCGGGCCGTCGAAGCGGTTTCCGAAGCCCGCGAGCGCATCAGCGAAAAGCTGGCCGCCAAGCGCGGCCACCCCGGAGTCGATGTCAAACTGATGCCCGGCGGTATCCGCGATATCGAGTTTCTGGTGCAGTGCCTGCAGCGTTTGCACGGGGGCCGCGAAGCTTGGGTGCGGCACGGCGGCACCATGTTCGCGCTCTCCCGCGTGCACGACAAGAATCTGCTTTCCGCCGGCGAGTATTCCCGCCTGTCTTCCGCCTATCAGTTCCTGCGCCACATCGAGCACCGCCTGCAGTTCTATGACGACCGCCAGACCCACACGCTGCCCACCAGCCCCGAGGAGTTGGATGTGCTGGCGCGCAAGATGCCCCTGGAGTCCGGCGAGCCGCTCACCGCCGAATCGCTGGAAGTGCGGCTCGAGCAGCACCTCGGCAACGTGCGCGAGATGTATGCGCGCGTCATTCAGGCGCGCAAGCCCATGTACTATTCGCTGAGCGACGGCGAAGACGGCGCCGATCGCTGGCAGCCCATGGATCTGGATATGCCGGCGTCCCCGTCAGGCAGCTTGTCGCGCTTTATGGACGAGCGCGCTCCGCGGCTGGCGGCCACCCTGGCGCGCGTGAAGATCAATCGCGGGCGCGAGCGTTTCGAACATTTCCTCGAAGACCTGTTCGCCGACCAGGAATGGCTGGCGCGCCTCGACGCGGATTCCGCGCTGGTGGAGAGCGTGGTGGATATCTTCGAGCATAGCCAGTACTTCGGCGACCAGATCCTGCGCCATCCCGATCTGCTGGCCGAGCTGGCTTCCGCCGCCGCGCCGCCCGCGGAAGGTATCGACAGCAGCGCCGCCCTGCGCGGCTTCTTCCGCCGGCGCATGTTCCGCATCCAGTGCGACAGTCTGCGCGGCCCGGCCCCCATCTTCGAAACCCTGGAACGCACTTCCGACCTGGCCGATGCGGTGCTCTCCGCCGCCTATGGCATCGCCCTGGCCGAAGCCCCGGCGCCCGCCAATTCCGTCTATGTCCCCGCCCAGCAGATGATGGTGATCTCGCTCGGCCGTCTCGGCATGCGCGAGTTCGACCTGGCTTCCGACGCCGATCTGATCTTCGTCATCCCGGATGAGGACGCCGCCGAACAGGTCTTCTGGACCGCGGTGGCCGAGCGCATGATCAACGTCATCAGCGCCTACACCGGCGATGGCATCATGTTCACGGTGGATACGCGCCTGCGTCCCAATGGCCGCGAGGGCGCGCTCGTGCAGCCGGAAGCCGCCTATCGCGAATACTTCGCCAAACACGCCGAGGCGTGGGAAGGCATTGCCTATATGAAGTCCCGCGCGGTGGCCGGCGACCTGGAGCGCGCCACCGATTTCCTGCACCGCCTCCAGGAGGTCGACTGGCGGCGCTACGGGCAGGGCGGCCGCTCGCGCCAGGAGCTGGCCCAGATGCGCGCCCGCGTCGAGAAAGAACAAGGCACGCGTAATCCGCTGAAGGCCGCCGCCGGCGGATACTACGATATCGACTTCGCCCTGATGTATCTGCGGCTGAAAGGCGCCGGCATCTTCTACAAAGTGTTGAATACCCCGGCGCGCATCAACGTCATCGAGCAGATGGGCCACCTGGAACGCGAGGACGCCGACTTTCTCCGCGACGCGGCCGTCTTCTATCGCGCCATCGATCACGGCCTGCGGGTTTCCAGCGGCTATGCCGGCGGCCACCTGCCCACGTCGCCCTCCCAGTCCGAGATGCTCGCCGAACTGGTGCGCCGCTGGACTCCCGATCACCTGCACGATCAAAGGCTCGATCTGAAATTGGGCGAGATCCGCCAGAAGACCCGCGCGTTCTTCAACCGCGTCTTCGGCTCCTGATGTCACGCGCCCGCCTCGCTCGATTTCTGGCCGCCCAAGGCGTCATCGCCCTGGTGATCGCCTTCTACTTCCGGGTTGTCTCCGTAAACCAGACCACTGTCGCCCTGTCCCTGTTGCTGGCCATATTCGGCATCTCCGCCTATTGGGGGCTGTTCGAGGCCACCGTGGCCTCCGTACTGGCGATGCTGGGATTCAATTACTACTTCCTCCCTCCGGTCGGCAGCTTGCAAATCGCCGACACGCAAAACTGGGTCGCGCTCACCGCCTTCCTGGTTACCGCCGTAATGGCCAGCCAGCTCTCCGCCCGCGCCAAGCGCCGCACCGAGGAAGCCGTCGACCGCCGCCGCGAGATCGAAGGCCTTTACGCGCTCAGCCAGACACTGCTGCTCAGCGGCAGCGCGCGCACCGCCAGCCAGGACCTGGTCAGCCGCGTCGTCAAGATTCTGGGCGTCACCACCGCGGCCTTCTACGCCAAGTCGGGCCACGAGATCTTCCGTTGGGGGCCCGGCGATCCGTTGATTTCCGACGAGCAATTACAGGCCGACCGCGACGAGCCGCTTATCGATGCCGTTCGCGGGTTTGCCATCATTCCGGTGCGCCTCGGCGGCCAGCCGCTCGGCAATCTCGGCCTCGCTGGAGCGCTCCCCTCCGAAACGATTCTCAATGCCGTGGCGTACCTGGTGGCTATCGGCATCGAACGCGCCCGCGCGCTGGAAGAAGCCGCCCACGCCGAAGCCGCCCGCCAGAGCGAACTCCTAAAATCCGCGCTGCTGGACGCTTTGGCGCACGATTTCCGCACCCCGCTGACCTCCATCAAAGCGGCTGTCACCAGCCTGCTCGGCCAGCCGCCCCAGGATGCCGACCGCGAGTTAATGACCATCATCAATGAGGAGGCCGACCGCCTGAACCGCCTGGTCGCCGAGGTGCTCGAGATGGTCCGCATCGAAGCCGGCAAGCTGCGTCCCGAGAAAAAACCGCACGATGTGGGCGAGATCATCCATGCCGCGCTGGCGGAGTTCCAGCCTCTGCTGCACGAGCGATCCGTGGATGTGCGCCTGCCGGCCGCCATGCCCGAAGCCGATGTCGATTTCGAATTCATCCAGCAGGTTTTGAAACAACTTCTCGACAATGCCCTCAAGTACTCTCCGCCCCAGTCGCCGATGGTCATCTCGGCGCGCGCCGGGGAAGGCCGCATCGTCGTCAGCGTGGCCGACCGCGGCAGCGGCATCGACGAGCAGGAGCAGCTCCGCGTCTTCGACAAATTCTTCCGCGCGCGCGAGCATCGGTTCCGCGTGCCGGGCACCGGCATGGGCCTGGCCATCGCCAAAGGCATCGTCGAAGCGCATGGCGGCCGGATCTGGGTCACCAGCGAACCGGGCCAGGGTTCCGTCTTCAGCTTCTCGCTGCCCGTGTATCGTGGTGAAATGGTCTCGTGAGCGCCGGAAAGATACTCGTCGTGGATGACGACCCCCAGATCCGCCGCGTGATGCGGGCCACTCTGGTCGGCCATAAGTATGAAGTCACCGAAGCCCGCAACGGCGAAGATGCCATCACCCGCGTTTCGGCGGATTTGCCGGACCTGATATTGCTCGACATGAACATGCCCGTCATGGACGGCCTCGAAACCTGCCGCCATCTGCGCTCCGCATCCGAGGTCCCCATCGTCATCCTCTCCGTGCGTAACACCGAGAAGGACAAGGTGGCCGCGCTGGATGCCGGCGCGGACGATTACATCACCAAGCCCTTCGGCATGGAGGAACTACTGGCGCGCATTCGGGCGGCGCTGCGCCGCGCACCCACTTCGCCCGAAAGCGGCCCGCATTCCGTTTCCACCGCGGACCTGCAGATCGACTTTGACACCCGGCGCATCCAGGTGAAGGGCAAGGCGACCCGCCTTACACCCAAAGAGTTCGATCTGCTGCGCTACCTGGTTTCGCAGGCCGGCAAGCCCGTGCCGCATCGCGAGCTGCTGCAAGCCGTCTGGGGTCCCGATTATGGCGACGAGCCGGAGTATCTCCGGGTCTTCATCAATCAGTTGCGAAAGAAGATCGAGCCCAACCCCGCCAAACCCAAGTACATCCTGACGGAGCCGTGGGTGGGCTACCGCTTCGCCGCCGTGGACGCCGAATCGCGTCCGTAAACTATTCCGACTATGCGCATCGAAGCTCATCTCCACGACCTGCGCTACGCGGTTCGCACCTTCCGCCGCACCCCGGCTTTCACAGCCGCCGTGCTGGCCGCGCTGGCGCTCGGCATCGGCGCCAACGTCGCCATATTCTCGGTCATCGATACGGTGCTGCTGAAGCCGCTGGGCTACCCCGACGCCGGCCGCATCGTTCTGTTCTTCCAGACCACGCCCGCCGGCCCCGTCTACGGCGCTTCGGAAACGCGGTTCAACGCGTTGCGCGGCCAGACCGGCGCCTTTGAGGACGTCGCCGCGTACGAGTACCGCGGCGCCGGGCTCAACCTGACCGGCGGCGATTTCCCGGAACAGATCCACGGACTCCGC
Organism: Bryobacteraceae bacterium; assembly: GCA_035308525.1. Taxonomy (GTDB): domain Bacteria; phylum Acidobacteriota; class Terriglobia; order Bryobacterales; family Bryobacteraceae; genus Bog-159. The sequence goes on along the minus strand of DATGGM010000151.1, from coordinate 4,630 downwards.
GTCTCGGCCGCTTACTTCCGCTTGCTCGGCGCACCCCTGGCGCAAGGGCGCGCCTTCACAGCGGATGAAGATCGCCCCGGCGGCGGCCGAGTGGCGGTTCTCACCTACGGCTTGTGGCAGCGCCGCTTCGCCGCCGACCCGCATCTGGCGGGCAAAACCATCTCTCTGAGCGGCGTGCCCTACACCGTAGTCGGTGTCCTCGGCGCAGCCTTCAATCCCGAGCTCGACCTTCCCCCCGATGTGTTCTTGCCCTTTCAAATCGATCCCGCCAGCCACGACCACGCGCAATACTTCAACGTAGTGGCGCGTCTCCGGCCTGGTGTAACACTGGCCCGCGCCAATGCGCAACTTCAGCTCGCGTCCGGCGAGTTCCGCCGCCAGTTCCCAAAGATTATGGGGGCCCGCGACGCATTCGCGGCCGAGCTTTTCCAGGACTCGCTGGTCAGCGACGCGCGCCCCTCTCTGCTGGTGCTGGCCGCCGCCGTCGGTTTCGTCCTGCTGATGGCTTGCGCCAACGTCGCCAATCTCCTGCTCGCGCGCGCCACCGGCCGCCAGCGCGAGATGGCGGTCCGCGCGGCCATCGGCGGCGGCCGCGGCCGCATCGTCTGTCAACTGCTCACGGAAAGCTCCGTGCTCTCGATCGCGGGAGGCGCGCTCGGGCTGCTGCTCGGCCTGACCGGCGTGCGCGCCCTGCTCGCCATGGACCCCGGCGACATTCCGCGCATCGGACCGCACGGCGCGGCTGTCGCCCTCGACTGGCGTGTCCTATTGTTCACCGGCGCTGTCTCTCTGGTAACCGGCCTCCTGTTCGGCATGATCCCCGCCCTGCAGGTTTCCCGCGCCGATCTGAGCCTCACCCTCAAGGCGGGCGGCCGCTCCGGCGCTAGTGTCGGACAGCGTGCGGCCCGCGCCTGGCTGGTGGTGGGCGAGATGGCGATTGCCGTGGTGCTCTTAATCGGTGCGGCCCTGCTCATCCGCACCTTCGCGGCATTAAACGCCGTCGACCCCGGCTTCGATCCGCACAACGTCCTCACCATGCGGATGTCGCTCGCCGGTTCCCGTTTCCAGAAGACCTACGGCGTGAATCAACTCGTCACCGACGCGGTTCGCCGTTTGGAAGCTCTGCCCGCGGTGGCCCGCGCCGGGGCGACTTACAATCTGCCACTAGAGGGCGCCTTCGGCATTCCGTATAACATCGTGGGACGCGCCGCCACCAACGCGCGCTACGATGGGCGCGGATGGGAAGCCGTGTCGCCCGGATATTTCGACATCTTTAAAATCCCCGTCCTCCGCGGACGCGCCTTTGGGCAAGGCGACGACGCCGGCGCGGCCCGCGTGGCCATCGTGAATCGGGCCTTTGCCCGCAAGTTCCCACAGGCCGACCGCCTGCTGCTGGGCCAGGGATACGGCCCGGAGTTTGAAGAGCCCGCCCGCCAGATCGTCGGCGTGGCCGGAGATGTCCACGATGATGGGCTCAATCGCGATCCGCGGCCCATGGTGTATATTCCCACCGCGCAAATCACGGACGGCATCACCGCGCTTGCCAATCGCGTCTCCACAATCGCCTGGATCGTGCGCACCCGCGTGGCGCCCCAAACGCTGCGCCCCGTCATTGAAAGGGAGTTGCGCGAAGCCAGCGGCGGACTGCCCGTGGCGCGGGTTCGCTCCATGGATGAGGTGGTGGTCCGTTCCACCGCGCGCGAACGCTTCAACATGACGCTGCTCACCGTCTTCGGATGCGCGGCACTGCTGCTCGCCGCTATCGGCATCTATGGCTTGATGGCTTACTCAGTGGCGCAGCGCACCCGCGAATTAGGGATACGCATGGCGCTGGGGGCCGCGCCTACATCCGTGCGCAACACCATCGTGATCGCCGGCCTGCGCCTGGCGCTGGCGGGCACGCTGACCGGCGAGGCGGCCGCCTTCGGCCTCACGCGCTTCATGGCCAGATTCCTGTTCGGCGTCAAGGCTTCCGACCCCCTGGTGTACACGGCGGTGCCGGCCGTGCTGCTCGCCACCGCGCTGGTGTCCATCTGGCTCCCCGCCCTGCGCGCCACCCGCATCGATCCGGCCTTCGCGCTGCGCTCGGAATAAGGCCGAATGGGTTCGTTTCGTTTTTTTCCCTAGCGGGGATAGTTCCGCCCACTCGCGCGCGGTATTGCCTTACCGATATAAGGATACCCGGCGGTTGCCAGGAGATTCGGTTTGCGGATCGGGGTGAGAAATGGAAGTGGTTTATCTGGCTGGAGATGCCAGGCGTGAATTTTTGTTGAAGTGGCGTGAACGGTCGCAAATACTCCCTAGTCAGCTATAGCGAAATATGATATAGTTTCTCCATGCGGCCCTTTACCCTCTCCCGCGACACTTTCCACATCCTGGTAGCCCTGGCCGACGGCGAGCGCCACGGCTACTCCATCATGCAGGAAGTGCACGAGCGCACCCGCGGGGCCGTGCGCCTCAGCCCCAGCACTCTCTACAGCAGCATCCGCCGCCTGCTCGAGGAAGGCTACATCCAGGAGCTCGAAGAGCGCCCCGATCCCGCCCACGACGACGAGCGCCGCCGCTACTACCGGCTCACGCGGGCCGGACGCCGCGCCGCCATGGAAGAGGCCCGCCAGCTCGAGAAGCTGCTCTCCGACGCCCGCTCCACCGGCCTCGCTCCCAAAAGGATCTAGCATCGTGATGCACGCCCGCCTATACCGCGGCTTCCTGTTTGCCTACCCCGCCGCCTTCCGCGACGAATACGGCCGCGAGCTGTGCCTGGCCTTTGCCGACCGCTGCCGCGAGTCCCGCTCCGCGGCCGCCACCGCGCGGGTCTGGGCCGAAGCTATTTTCGGAATTCTCAACGAAGCCCCCAAGGAGCACTTCCGCATGATTCTCCAGGATCTCCGTTACGCCCTGCGCGTCCTGCGTAAAGACGGCGCGCTCACCGCGGCCGCCATCGCCATTCTGGCGCTGGGTATCGGGGCCACCACCCTGGTCTTCAGCCTGGCAAACGGCCTGCTCCTGCGGCCCTTGCCTTACCCGCAGCCCGGCCGCATGGTGGCCGTTGAGGAATTCAGCCACAAGGATCCCAACGAGAAAGGCCAAATGAACTTTCTCAATTACCTGGATTTCCGGGCGCGCCTGCGCCTGCTCGAAGACATTGGAATCTATGACCAGGGAGAGTTCACCATCCTCGGGCAATCGGCCGCGCAGCGTGTCTCCGGCGCCGACGTCACCGACGGGGTCTTCCCCGTGCTGGGGGTCGCCCCCTTGCTGGGCCGAGTCTTCACGCGCCAGGATTGCCTCCCACATGGACCCAAGGCCGTCATCATCAGTGAGGAATTTTGGGACCGGCAGTTCGGGCGCGATCCGCGGATTATCGGGCGCGGTCTCGACACGGCCAATGCGCGCTACACGGTGATCGGCGTGATGCCCGCCGGCTTTCACTTTCCGGCCCGCGCGGACACCTGGTTTCCGATGCAGGACGACCCCGCCAAAGCCACCCGCACCGACTATTTCGCTAGCGGCGTCGGACGCCTCAAGCCGGGTGTAACCGTCGAACGCGCCACCACCGAGATGGAAGCCGTGCTCCAGCAGATTCACCGCGAGAATCCCGTCTCCAACAACGGCTGGGGCGCGCGCGTCACGCCCATTCGCGATTCCGTCGCCGGCACGTATCGCACGGCGGTGGTGACCCTGCTGGTCGCCGTGGGATTCCTGCTGCTCATCGCCTGCGCCAACGTCAGCAATCTGCTGCTGGTGAAAGCCTCTGCCCGGGTTCGCGAAATCGCCGTCCGCGCGGCTATCGGCGCCACACGCGGCCGGCTCGTGCGCCAGCTGGTCTCCGAGAGCGCGCTGCTCGGCGCGGCCGGCGGCGTACTCGGCATCGGCCTGGCTTTCCTGGGGCTACCCGCGCTGCTCGCGCTCATCCCCGTCGACCTTCCCCGCTGGATGAGCTTCTCGGTCGACTTTCGCGTCCTAGGCTTCGCACTGGCCCTCTCACTCTCCACCAGCATCGCCTTCGGCCTGGCGCCCGCGCTGGGATCTTCCGCCGTCGATCTCACCGTGGCCCTCAAAGAGGCAGGCCGCGGCTCCAGTTCCGGTATGCGGCAGAACCTTCTGCGTCACACCCTGGTGATGGGCGAGGTGGCGCTCTCCGTGACCCTGCTGGTCGGCGCGGGTCTAATGATTCGCAGCTTCGTGCGGCTGCGCTCCCAACACCTCGGCTACCGTTCAGCGAACGTTCTGTCGGTGGGCATCGACTATCCGGACACGCGCTATCCGGACGGTCCGCCCGCCCGCGCCCTGATCGAGCGCCTTACCCGCGAAGTCGGCGCGCTGCCCTCCGTGACTGCCGCCGCCTTCACCACCAACCCGCCCCTGATGAACAGTTGGTCCCGCATCTTCACCATCGAAGGCCGTGAAGTGCCGCTGCGGGAAATGCCCTTCGCCCGTCACCTGGTGGTCGCGCCCGGCTACTTCCAGACCCTCGGCATTCCGCTGCTGCAGGGCCGTGAATTCACTCCGGCCGATTACGATGCGCCCGTCCTGATCGTCGCCCAGGCCTTCGCCGCTCGCCATTGGCCGCACGAGAGCGCCATCGGCAAGCGCGTGCGCTTCGGCCCGCCCAAACACAACGAGCCCT
>DATGGM010000150.1:0-3110 GCA_035308525.1 Bryobacteraceae bacterium | reverse complement strand
CGGAGAGCTCGTGGACGGTGGGCGGAGTGCTGACCGGAAGTCTGCTGCTGGCGGCGGCGGGTTTCGGTCTCGGCTACTATGGACTTCCGCAAACGGTGTACGCGCTGATTCCTGCTCTCGTCTTCGCGTCCTTGCCGTTGTTACTGCTGCGCTGGCAGCGCAGCCGCCGGCTGAGGTTGTTCAATCGCCATCTGCCGGAGACCATCGATCTGATGGCTCGCGCCCTGCGCGCCGGACACTCCGTCGCGGCTGCGCTCGAGATGGTCGGCGAAGAGTCACCCGAGCCGGTCCGCAGCGAGTTCCGCGAAGTCTACCGTCAGCAGAACTTCGGCCTGCCCACGCGCGAGGCGCTGATACAGCTGGGACAACGGATTCCGCTACCCGAACTCAACTTCGTTATCACCGCCATGCTGCTGCAGAAAGAGACCGGCGGCAACCTGGTGGAGGTGCTGGACCGCACGGCGGCAGTGATCCGCGAGCGGCTGCGCATCCAGGGTGAAATACGGATCTACACCGCGCAGGGACGTATGACCGGCTGGATTCTTTCCCTGCTGCCGGTGGCCATGTTCTTCCTGCTCAGCCTGGCGAACCGCTCCTATACCCGCGTGCTGGTCGAAGACCCAACCGGGCACAAGCTGGTCTTGGCCGGGCTCACGCTGATGGTTATCGGTGGCCTGGCCATCCGCAAGATTGTGAACGTGAAGATATGAGCAACGTAGCTGCCGAACTCGTGATCACCTTGCTGGTAACTGTGGTAGGCGCGCTGGGTGCAGCCATCGTCTTCGTGGCGCTGCGCAACTGGAAGCCGGTGAAGCGCCTGATGCAGGTGACGCGCACGCCGTCTGCTGTGCCGGGGGACTCCCCGGAAGCAGCCGATCGCGCAACCCTGTTGCTGCTGGGGATGGTACGGCTGGTGCGCACGCGTCTCGGATTGGCGGAAAACGAAGCCTTGCGGCAGAAGCTGATGTCGGCCGGGATGCGCCACAGCGCCGCGTTGGACATTTATTTCGGGATGCGCGTCCTGGGGCCCGTAGTGGCCGCGCTGGTGGGCACTTTCATCCGCCAGAACACCTTTCTGTGGATCGTAGGTCTGATGGGACTCTCCTACATCGCGCCGGATATGTGGGTGAGCTACAGCCTTCACCGGCGCCGTGAACGGATCCGGTTGGGCCTGCCCGATGCTCTCGACCTGATGGTGGTCTGCGTAGATGCTGGCTTGGGGGTGGACCAGGCGATGCTGCGCGCCGGCCAGGAACTGGCCAAAACGCAAGCCGAAATTTCGGAGGAATTCATCCAGGTGAACTTCGAGCAGCGCGCCGGCAAGCCGCGTCTGGAGGCGTGGCAGAGCATGGCTGACCGCACCGGGGTGGAGACGGTGAAGGGCTTCGTACACATGCTGGCGCAGACGGACCGCTTCGGCACGCCGCTGGTTCGCGCGCTGCGTGTGTTTGCTGACGGTGTTCGACAGAAACGGCGGCAACAGGCCGAGGAGCTGGCCGCGAAGACCACCGTTAAGCTGATTTTTCCGCTGGTGCTGTTCATCTTCCCCAGTGTGTTCATCGTGCTCCTGGGGCCGGCGGTGATTCTGATTTCCCGTAATCTGCAGGGCCTGTTCAAGTAGGCGGATCAACCCGCCGGAAAAGGAGGGAGTAATGGACACAGTTACCGTGATTCGTCTGGTGGCCGCGGTGCTGGCGGTGAGTCTGCTGGGCGTCATCGTCCTGCGACGTAAAAAACATGCATAGATCCGGGAGGGCCGCAGCGGGGCACCAACTCTCACTGCGGCCACCTATAAGCCTCGGCTGAGAAAGCGCTCTGGCGTACGCTGCCAAGAAATATGAAATCGCCGCAAAAGCTTCCACTACGTACTGCCCCCGGTTTTCCATTGACGATGTACCACGATGGGGTATACCTCCGGTAACGCCGACGGAGTTGCCGAAACAGTGATCGGAACAGCGATTTTCCAATCTCCGATTACCTGGACGAAGGAAGTTTTCCACAACCCGGGAATTATTTTTTGGCAGGGACACTAGTTTCCATTGTTTCTTGCACTTGCGCCTTACCATTCACCGCAACCATCCCACCGCCGGTTCTCGCTAATCATTTACAACCGGTTTTGCTCGGCCCATAATAACTATTGAGTTCAATTGCTTCTTAGGGTCCTTATTCGCTACTCGTAATTCAGGCCACAAACCGATGTCTCACAATGTGGGAGGAGTTTGTTATGGCGTTGTTGTCCGACACAAAGACGGATTCCGATCAACGCAACCGCATCTGGTTTTTCCCGCACAAATTCTGGCAAGCCACCCAGCACATGCCGAAAGAGGAAGCCGCGAATCTGATGGCCGAGGTGGAGAGCTATGCCGCCGCGGGTAACACCGAGGAACTTCGCAAATATCCATTCGTATTCGTCGGCGATCCCTACAAAAAGAAGAGCAGAGACTCCGCTGCCTAGCGCATTACGAAGCGCGAGCGGCCCGCCGTCGAGTGGGGGCCGCTTTCCGCGGCGCCCGCCAGCCGCACAACTGCACCGGCCGGCGGCAGATGGTTTCCAATAGATAACGGGCGCGGGCGATCCGCTCGGCGTCGCGGCTCATCGGCCGCAGGCCGCGAACCTTCACCACAATTGCCTCGTTAGTCCGGCTGACCGTCAATTCCCGCAGCGTGCCGCGATGGCTCTCGTCGAGGGCGTTGGCCAGCCGCAACACTCCCATCAGTCTCAGAAGCTCAGCGCGCCTCTTGCGCTCGACTCCTACAAAGGCGGAGTTACCCGGTTTGGGCAGCGGTCCGCGATGGAAGCGCACCAAAGCGGCAAGGCAGCGCATGTCTTCCTCGCTCCAGCCGAGCGGCGGCGCCAGTTTCGCAACCATGCGTTCGCCGCGCTTCTGGTGGCCGCCGGAGCCTTTGCTGCGGCCAATCTCGTGGAGAATGGCCGCCGCCTCGAGCAGTTGCCGTTCCCGCGGCGCCGGAGCGAATATCCCACAATGTGAGAGGTCATCATAAAGCGCGAGCGCCAGTGCCGCCACCAAAGCGGAGTGCCGCAGATCGGGATCGAGGAACGAAGCCCAGGTGCGCAGCTTCTGCAACCCGGCGTGCTCGAGCTCGGCGCC